>CAIJLJ010000001.1 GCA_903821395.1 uncultured Solirubrobacterales bacterium
GCTACCTGCTCGGTCACCTTCTGGCCCATCAGGTGGCCACCGAGGCCAACCTTCGCGCCCTGACCGATGAAGAACTCGATCGCGTCAGCCAGCATCATGTGATGCGGGTTGAAGCCATAACGGCTCTGGATGACTTGGTAGTACCACTTGGTTGAGAGGTCACGCTCCGGCGGGATCATTCCGCCTTCGCCTGAGCAGGTCGCGGTGCCGGCCATTGAGGCGCCCTTGGCCAAAGCCATCTTGGCTTCCAGCGAAAGCGCACCGAAGCTCATTCCTGTGATGTAGACAGGAATGTCGAGCTCGATCGGGTTCTTCGCAAAACGCGCGCCAAGAACCGTCTTGGTCGTGCACTTCTCGCGGTAGCCCTCAATCACGAATCGGGTCAGCGTGCCGGGCATGAACATCAGCTCGTCCCAATGCGGGATCTTCTTAAACATCGAGAAGCCGCGCATGCGGTAACGGCCGAGGTCGGCCTTCATGTGGATGTCATCGATCACCTCTGGGGTGAAGATGAGGCTCTTACCGAGCCGTGTGTGCTTGGAGGGTGAGTTTTCGTCAGCCATGATCTTCTCCTAGTGCTACTTAGAGGACGAGCTTGCGCTCGGAGGGCTCGAGGTTGTCGTAGTTGTAGAGCTTCTTGCCGCATACAAACTTCTGCAGCTCAGGTGGCGTGCCGAGGTCGTAAAGCCCCATCTTGCGGGTCACGAACTCGAGGTCTTCGTCTGTCATCTCGCCTGGCACGCAATCGGCACCGAGCGACTTGACTTTCCCGCCGACGTAGATGATTCCGTCGTACATCGAGTCGCCAAGGTGCGGCCCGACGTCGCCGAGGATCAACTGGCGACCGCGCTGCATCATGAAGCCGGTGTTTGAACCTGCATCACCGGTGATCAGGATCGTGCCGCCCTTTTGGTCGATGCCGGTACGAGCGCCGACGCGGCCCTTGATGACCAAGTCGCCGCCGCGAATTGCCGCGCCTGTTAGCGAGCCGGCGTTGCCGTTGATTACGGCTACGCCAGACATCATGTTCTCGCAGGCCGACCAACCGACGCGGCCGTTGACGGTCACTTCGGGGCCGTCGATCACGCCGAGGGCAAAGTAGCCGAGGCTGCCTTCGAAGGTCATCTTGCAGCGCGTCAGGATGCCAACGCCGAGCGAGTGCTTGCCGCCCGGGTTGATGATCGTGACGTCTTCGATGCCCTGTCCGTAAACAAGCGAGCGGATCTCGAGGTTGATTTTGCGGGTCGTTAGCTCGGAGGCGTCAATCGTCGCCTTACCGTCTTTGACTACCGCAACGCCGAGAACGGTGTCGTCAACTTCGACGAGCCCGCGGGCGTCATAAGTGATCTGGCTTTCGCCGACTACCGCGTCCATACCATCACCTCTCCTTCGAATGGGTCATACGTTTCGATTTCGCCTGGCACTACTTCGCGAATTGCGATCTCCTCAGATGCGACGGCGATGATGTTGTCGCTCTCATAGAGAACGAGCGGCTTGGCAGCCAATTCATCCTTCGCCATTCCCAGCGAATCTGCCGTCACGCATAGGTAGGTGAAGACGCCGTCGAGCTCCTCCATGCTCTGGTTCATCGCGTCTTCGAGCGATGCCCCATCGGACATCCGCTCGGCGAGGTAGACGGCGATGATCTCCGAGTCACAGGCCGACTGGAAGCGGTGGCCGCTGCGCTCAAGCCGCCTGCGCCAGTAGAAGTAGTTGGTCAGCTGACCGTTGTGGACAACTGCGATATCCGAGAACGGATAGGCCCAGTAGGGGTGAGCGCCAGCGATGTCAACGTCTGACTCGGTTGCCATCCGCACGTGACCGATGCCGTGAGTGCCCTGCATCTTGTCGAGGTTGTACTGCGCGGCAACCGTCTCCGCGTCGCCGATGTCCTTGACGATCTCGAGTGAATGGCCAAGCGATAGGACCTGCGTGTCACGGACCGACTCAACCTGGTCGGCCAGCGTCTTTAGGTCGCCGCTGTAATCGAACGTGAAGGTCGACGTGTAGTCGGTCGTCTCGTCGATCTCTGTAACGCTGGCGCCGACGGCGCGCAGCTTGCCTTCAACCTCGCCGCGGCGACGTACAAGCCGCTCTGCGAAGTCGAAGTCACGCTTGGTGTTCGTGTCGGCGAGCGTGATTCGCATCCGGAACGCCTCGCTCGGCGTGCCGTAGAGCGCGTAACCGGTTGAGTCCGGCCCGCGGTGCTTCATCGACTGGAGCATCTGCTTCATGTCGTCGCCAACGGCGTGGGGGCCGTCGCGGTAAATGATTCCTGCAATTCCACACATAAGTAAATCTCCTGATTGAGGTTGGGTGAGCGGTTACGGGAGGTACTCCAGGTACTCGTCCCGCTCCCAATCGGTGACCGATGCGAGGTGGCGTTCCCACTCATCGCGCTTGTAGTGACGGAACACCTCGTAAAGGCGGCCAGGCATTGCACTCTTGACGATCTCGTCCTTCTCGAGTTCGTCGAGCGCTTGGCCGAGGTTGTCCGGAACCTTCTCGATCTCGGCTCCTGCGGCCAGCAGTTCGTATGTGTTCCCGACCTGCGGCGGGCCTGGGTCGATCTTGTTTCGTAGGCCGTCAAGAC
>CAIJLJ010000002.1 GCA_903821395.1 uncultured Solirubrobacterales bacterium
CCTTGGTCAGCCCAAAACTCCGTCAACTTCGCAATCTGAGGCTCGTCAATGTAGGCGCCCTGGATTCGCTCAAGCTTTGAAGAGCCAACGGGCGAAAAGAGCATGTCACCCTGGCCGAGCAGACTTTCTGCGCCGTTCTGATCGAGAATCACTCGCGAGTCCGTTTGGCTCGAAACGGCGAACGCAATCCGTGACGGGACGTTGGCCTTGATCATGCCTGTGATCACGTCAACGCGAGGGCTCTGAGTCGCCAGAACCAGATGGATGCCGACCGCGCGCGCTTTCTGCGCTAACCGAATAACCGCGTTCTCTACATCGGCCGGTGCGACCATCATCAAGTCCGCGAGCTCATCGATCACGCAGAGCAGGTACGGAAGCGGCTCGTCACCTTCATCGATGCGATATTTGTTGAGTTCTGCCAGCGAGCGAGTCCGCGCGACCGCCATCACGCCGTACCGCCACTCCATTTCGCGGACGAGGTTGCCTAGCGCATTCGCAGCCATCCGCGGGCTCGTTATGACCGGCGTCAGCAGATGCGGAATCGCTTCGTAATGGTTGAGTTCGACCTGCTTCGGATCGACGAGCACTAGACGAACTTGGTCGGGAGTGGCCCGCAGCAGAATCGAGCTGAGCATCGCGTTAACCGCGCCGGACTTGCCGGCGCCGGTAGTCCCCGCAATAAGCAGGTGAGGCATCCTGGCGAGATCGGCTGTTACCGGACGACCACCGACGTCCTTGCCTAGGAAGACGGTGAGTGGGCTCGCGTCGGCTGGGAGCTGCTGGAACACGTCACCAAGGGTTACCTCGAGGCGAGTCCGGTTGGGCACCTCGACGCCGACTGCCTGCTTACCTGGAATCGGAGCGAGAATGCGGATGTCGGTCGCGGCAAGTGCGTAGGCGAGATCGTCCTTCAGCGCGCCAATCTTGTTCATCTTGACACCGGGTGCGAGCTTAAGTTCGTAACGAGTGATGTGCGGCCCTGAGACGGTGCCTACGAGCGTCGCGTCGATGCCATGGTGGCGGAGCGCTTCGAGCAGCGCGCCGGAAACGCGGCCCTGATCGGTCGTGTCGGGGCTGGCATTCTTCTTCGAACTGAGCTTCAGCAGCTTTGGGTCCGGGAGCGTGAATACTGTCGGCTTGTCCGATTTCTTGCCCTTCGAATCAGCTCGCGGTGACTTCGTGGCCGGAACCGGTGGTGCTGGCGGGGTCAGTGATTCGGGGAGTTTGGGCTCATCGGGCTCGCTGAAGTCGTCCTCTTCCTGATTCCCAAGATCGAAGATTTCGACCGCGCCGAGATGCTGCACGGTTGGCTCGAGACCTTCTGGTTCGGGCGGCGCGATCGGATCGGCAGACGGCCGCGCCGTTGAGAGCGCCGCAAAACCGCTGCGGATCGCGTTACCGAGATCGGCGAGACCGGAGCCTCCATGACGCAGGACCGTTGCTATCGACATGCCGCTGATCAAAAGCACTGCTGCCAGCAATAGGAAGAGAGCGAAGATGTGGCTGCCAACAGGGCCAACGAGCGTCCCAGTGCCTAGATACAGCAGGTCGCCTACTGCTCCTCCCCGGTCGCCGTAGAGCGCCGGATCGAGCGCCACCGTCCGCGCTCCGCCTGTTCCGAGCCCAAGCGTGCCAGAGGCGAGCGCGAGTGATGCGCCGAGCAGAAGACAGAATGCGCCGAGTCTCAGTGTCTGAGGGAGCCGCAGAACCGGTCGCACGATCAATACGAGCCCTCCGAGCGCGAGAACCAGCGGGATCAAATAGGCCACCTGTCCGAAACTCCAGCGCAACGCAGCGACGAACCTCGCGCCGCCAACACCGGCGTCGCCTCCGGAATAGAGCGGGAAAGCGATGAACAGTGCCAACGCGACTAGAGCGAGACCGCAGAGGTCGCGCTGACGCTGGCTCAATTCCGGCATCTGGAGCGGTTTGCTCGCCTTCTTTTGCGTCCGCTTACGCGGCTTTGCGGCCGCTCGTGCAGGCGTTTTACGCTTAGGCGCGCTTTTCGGGCGCTGTTTAGCTTTCGTTTTGGTCGTTGCCATCAGTAGGTACCTTCAAGCAGCCTGTTCGACACCGGCTGCCAACTCCCTTTAGCTGAGCTATATGTGAGGTCGTACCCTCTTCAGGCAATGTCCTCTCGCGCCGCACGAGTTCTAATCGTCGAAGACGACCAGGCGATCGCTGAGGTCGTCCAGCGGATGCTCCGAATCGACGGCTACAAGACCGAGATCGCAGCCGACGGAGCGCTCGCTCTGACCATGGCAGCGGGCTTTGACCCGGATCTCGTGATCCTCGACCTAGGTCTGCCCCAGATCGACGGCACGGAGGTTGCGCGTACGCTGCGCGAACGCAGCGACGTTCCGATCCTGATGCTCACCGCCCGAGATGCGGTGGAGGCAAAGGTCGAAGGTTTTGACGCTGGCGCCGACGACTACCTAGTCAAGCCGTTTGAGCGTGAGGAACTGCTTGCGCGGTTGCGGGCGCTACTACGCCGCAGACCACCGCGCGGCAACGCCAGCATCGTCTTTGACGACATCGTGCTCAACCCCGACAGCTATGAACTGCTGCGAGGCGAGCGCCGCGTTGACCTGACTCAGCGGGAGTTCGAGCTGATGGAGTACATGATGCGCAACCAGAAGGTCGTCATCAGCCGCCAGCAGCTACTCGAAGATGTCTGGGGCTACGACCCATTCGCTGACACCAACACGATCGAGGTCTTCGTCTCCAATATTCGCCGCAAACTAGAAGCCGACGGCGAGCCACGCTTGCTGCACACAGTCCGTGGGGTCGGATACGTGCTCCGTGTTTGATCGCATCAGTATTCGCTGGCGGCTCGCACTTGTATCCGCCGGGCTGACGTTCGTCGTCCTGTGCGCCTTCGCGGTGGTGTTCGGACAGCTAACTACATCACGGCTTCGGTCAGATTTCATCGGTGAGACGGCAACTGCTGCAACGCGTCTGCAGGAGCGCTTGACGATCAGTCCAACGATCCCAGCTGGTTATCGCATCAGCCCATCGTTGGAGCTTTATGGAGCGCCGAACAAGGCGGCGATCCAGCTCTACTGGGGCGACCGACGTCCGATTCCGGGAGGCTCAACTCCGTCGGCCCCGGACCTCGGCGCGCCGACGGTACAAGGAACGCGTGAGACTGGCGGCTACCTGATCGAAACCCGCTACGCCCTGCTCAACCCCGGCGATGATGTGACGCGCCAACTCAGCTTCCCGGTTTGGATTGAATACGCAAGACCGCTCGAGGACCTCGAACGAACCATCCATCAACTTCAGCTGCTGCTCGGCGTGGGCGTCCTCGGCGGCGCACTGCTCGCGCTAATTGGCGGCGCGGCGCTAGCCCGCCGCTCTTTGCGGCCGATCACCGACCTGACTGCCGCTGCCCAGGAGATCGCCAGAACCCGCGACCCCGACCGCCACGTGCCAGAGCCGCCGACCGACGACGAAGTAGCTGAGTTGGCTCGTACGTTTGACGAGATGTTGACGTCGCTCGAAGCCTCGCGGCAGGAGACGGAGGGAGCATTGGTGCGCCAGCGCGAGTTCGTAGCCGATGCCTCGCACGAGCTGAGGACGCCGCTGACGAGCATCCTCGCGAACCTTGAGCTGCTCTCCGACGGCCTTGAAGGAGACCGCAAGGACGCCGCTAATGCCGCGCTCCGTAGCTCGCAGCGGATGAGGCGGATCGTTGCTGACCTACTCCTGTTGGCCCGCAATGATGACCGGCAGCCGGCGACCAGGCAACACGTTGACCTCGCCGCAATCGCACGCGAAGCAACGACCGAGGCCGGCGCCCTGACCGAAGACCACGAGCTCGATGTCGCAGGAGATCAGCCGGTGATCATTGACGGCGACCGCGACGAGCTCCACAGGCTCGTCATCAACCTCGTCGAAAACGCAATCCGCCACACACCGGCGGGTACAACTGTCGCAGTGACAACCGGTAGCGACGCGAATTCGGCAGTACTAGTTGTCGAAGACAACGGGCCAGGGATACCCGCCGAACAGCGGGCCCAGATCTTCGAACGCTTTGTTCGCCGAGCCGGCGATCACGGCGGCTCTACCGGCCTTGGTTTGGCGATCGTTCGAACTGTTGCCGAGAGCCACGGCGGGAGCGCACGCGTTGAGGACGCCCAACCCGGATCGAAATTCGTGATCCGAATTCCGCTAGCTGCTGTTACCCGCGCCTAGACCTCGACGACGACGGGCAGGACCATCGGCCGGCGGCGGAGCCGGTCGTAGACGAGCGCTGCAAGGTCGTCGTGGAGCATCTCTTGAATTACGTCGATCTCCGTAACCGACTCCTTGGCAGCGCGTGCGATCGTCGCGTCTACTCCAGCGCGCACGTCATCGAGCAGATCGTTGGCCTCATCCGGGAACGGAACCCCGCGGAAAATCACCTCGGGCTCTGCCATCGAAGAGCCGTCCTCGCCTGAGATCGTCGCGACGACCACGAAAATCCCGTCGGCGCTGAGCATCCGTCGATCGCGCAGTGGTGCCTCGTTAACCTCGCCGAGCTCGACCCCGTCAACGAAGACCATGCCCGACTTCACTTGCTCACCAAACCGGGCGCCCTTGGTTGTGATCTCGAGGGGCAGCCCGTTTTCGCCTTTGAAGATCCGCTCTGGCTCGACACCAACAGCCTCGGCGAGTCGGCCGTGCAGCTCGAGCCGCTGGAAATCGCCATGGAACGGCATCACATACTTAGGCTTGGTCAGGTTGAGCATCAACTTGAGCTCTTCGGCGTAGCCGTGGCCGGATGCATGGATTGGCGCGTCGCGCGGCGTCATAACGATGCAGCCGATGTGGTAGAGCCGGTCGATCGTCTCCGAGACCGCGCGCTCGTTCCCAGGAACAGGAGTGGCACTGAAAATGACGGTGTCGCCTCGGCGCAGCTGCACTTCGCGGTGTTCGCTGAAGGCCATCCGCCGCAGCGCGCTCAAGGGTTCGCCCTGAGAGCCGGTGCAGATGATCACGATCTCGTCATCTGGAAGATTCTCCAGCGCACGAGGCTTCACGAGCATCCCTTCTGGGAAATCAATGTGACCGAGCGAGCGACCGATGTTTGTGTTCTTGACCATCGAGCGACCGACCAACGCGACCTTGCGTCCAAGCGCTTCGGCGGCGTCGACGACCTGCTGGACGCGATGAATGTTTGAGGCGAAGCAGGTGACGATGATCCGCCCTTCGCAGCCTGCAAAAGCTTGTTCCAAATGCGGCCCAACCCCCGCCTCGCTCTCCGAGTAACCGGGACGATCGGCGTTGGTCGAATCACCGCAGAGCAACAGCAGCCCGTCAGCGCCTAACTGTGCCAGCCGTCCGAAGTCGGCGGGACGGCCATCGACAGGTGTTTGGTCAAACTTGTAGTCACCGGTAATCAGCATCGTGCCCTGCTCTGTCGTAATCGCAACCGCCATAGCGTCAGGGATCGAGTGCGTCATCTGAATCAGCTCGACGGTGAAAGGACCAAGCTCGATCTCATCGCCCGGGCGGACGTCCTCGATCTCGATCTCTTTGATCTTGTGTTCGTCGAGCTTTGAGCGGGCCATCGCCATTGTTAGCGGCGCGCCGAAAAGCGGCGGTAGCTCCCCTTCGCTTCTCATCTCTCGCAGCATCCACGGCAATGCGCCGAGGTGGTCTTCGTGGCCGTGCGTTATGACGATCCCCTCGATGTCATCGACGCGACCTTCGAGATACGAAAAGTCGGGCAGCACGAGATCGATGCCGACCATCTCGGCGGTTGGGAAACGGACCCCGCAGTCGACGATCAGAAGCTTGCCGCCGAATTCAACGACGGTCATGTTCTTACCTATTTCGCCGAGTCCACCTAGCGGCAGCACTCGCAGTGTTTGATCGGCCATCAGCGGCCATCTCCTTCTAGTAATCCAAGATTCGTTAGGGCCGTCTTGACGACGGCGATCTCTTCGGGACTGGCCTCGACCAGCGGAAGCCGCAACGGCCCCGACGGAAGGCCAAGCAGCTCAAGCGCTGCTTTGACTGGAATTGGGTTGGTTGTTACGCCGAGTGCAGCGTAGATCTCGGCCAGGCTGGCGTCTATCTCGCCGCGCAGCGCCGGGGACTCGACCATCTGCCGCATCTGTGGTCCAACGACGTGGCTAGCAACAAGAATGCCTCCGAGGCCGCCGAGCTCTAGGACCTCCGCGAGCATGTCGTCGTTACCGGCGTAAAGACCGAGGCCGTCAACCTGCGCAACGTCGTCCGGGTTGGCCTGCTTTACGAACTCGATCCGATCGAGTTGCGCCAGCTCAGCGAGAAATTCGTTTGGAATGTTGGTCCCCGTGCGACTCGGGATGTTGTAGAGAATGATCGGCTTGTCGGTGGCCTGGGCAACCTCTTTGTAATGGGCGACGATCCCGCGGCGGTTCGGCCGGTTGTAATACGGCGTGACCGACAGAATCGCGTCGACGCCGAGGGCCGTAGAGCGTTCCGTCATTTCAGTCGCGTGACGGGTGTCATTTGAACCTGCGCCAGCGATGATCGAGCTCCCTTGAGGGCGGTTAGCGACCGCAAGCTCAATCAAGCCAAGATGCTCGTCGGTCGAAAGCGTCGCCGCTTCACCGGTCGTGCCGCAGATCACAAAGCCGTCTGAGCCATTGGCGGAGAGGTGGTGCAGCAGTTCAACGAAGCCTGCTTCATCAACATTCCCCTGTTGATCAAACGGCGTGACGATCGCCGTGATAATCGAACCGAGTGAAGCGCTCACAGCAAGTTCTCGAGACCGATAACCGGCGAGCTAGGCAGGCTGGCAACGCGCCGAATCGCTAGCAGCACGCCTGGCATGAACGAAGAGCGATCGAGCGCGTCGTGACGAATCGTCAGCGTCTCCCCCGTGCCTCCGAGAATCACTTCCTGATGCGCGACGAGCCCCGGAAGGCGGACAGAGTGAATTGGAACCTCGCTGCCACTCGACTGCTTCATCAGCTCGGCGGTGCGAGCAGCGGTGCCGCTCGGACTGTCGAGTTTCTTGTCGTGGTGCAGCTCGACGATCTCTGCCGACGGCATCAGCGCCGCGGCCTCTGCGGCAAAGCGCATCATCAGCACAGCGCCAATCGCAAAGTTCGGAGCGACAAGAACGTTCGCGCCCCCGAGCCCGTCCAATTGAGCGAGATCGAACCCTGTGGTCCCTATAACCACGTGAACCCCAGCGGCTACCGCTTCGCGCGCGTTGGGGAGCGCGCTCTCAGGCTGCGTGAAGTCAACTAACACGTCGGCGCCTGCGAGAACGTCGGCCACCGAGGTATCTAGCGTCGGGTCGGCGCGTCCGACGAGCTCCATGTCGTCGGCGCCTTCAACCGCTACGCAGACCGCCGTGCCCATCCGGCCGGCGGCCCCGGCAACGGCGACCCTGATCGGGTCTGCTGATGCCGGTCCGTCGTTACTCATGCTGATCCCTTAGTCGCGGTCGCGGCCACCGCGGCGATGCCGGGGGCGGTCTGAACCGCCGCCGTCGCCACCGTTGCGCTCACGGCGTTGTCCGCCGCCACCACCACCGGAAGTTGCTGCCGCTAGTTCTTCAGCACTCTTGCCAGCAATTGATGGGTCGTCCGCGAGGCGAAGGCCAATTCGGCCGCGCTCGCGGTCAACCTCAACGACGCGGACCTGGATCTCATCGCCGCGGGATAGAACATCGTCAACATTCTCAACGCGCTCACCTGGTGAGACGTTCGAGATGTGGAGTAGTCCATCCGTTCCCTTGGCAAGTTCGATGAAGGCGCCGAAGGTAGTCGTCTTGACGACCTTGCCGGTGAACTCGTCACCAACTTCGACCTCCTTCATCATCGTCGTGATGCGATCGCGCAGCGCTTCGCCGAGCTCACCGTTCGATGAGTAGATCAGCACCTGACCTTCGTCGTTGACGTCGATCTGCGATTCGAACTCTTCCGCTAGGCCGCGAATTGTTTCGCCACCCTTGCCGATCAGCATGCCGATCTGCGACGGGTCGATCTGGACCTGGATGATGCGAGGCGCGTACGGCGACATCTCCTCGCTAGGCCCTGAGATGACGGCATCCATCTGACCGAGGATGTTGAGGCGGGCCTCCTTGGCCTGCGTCAAAGCATCCTTGAGGATCTCGAAGGTCACTCCCGTGATCTTGATATCCATCTGCAGCGCCGTGATCCCCTCGGTCGTACCTGCGACTTTGAAGTCCATGTCGCCGAGGTGGTCCTCAACGCCAGCGATGTCGGTCAGCACGATGTAGTCGTCGCCTTCCTTGATCAGGCCCATCGCGATACCGGCTACGGGCGCCTTGATCGGCACACCAGCCTGCATCAGCGATAGCGATGATCCGCAGACCGAAGCCATCGACGATGAACCATTCGACTCAAGGATGTCTGAGACGACGCGGATCGTGTACGGGAAGGTCTCGGTGTCAGGGACAACCGGAACGAGCGCCCGCTCAGCGAGCGCGCCGTGGCCGATGTCGCGGCGCTTAGGGCCACGCATGAAGCCTGCTTCACCGACCGAGAATGGCGGGAAGTTGTAGTGATGCCAATAGAAGCGGTTCTTTTCAAGCCCAAGCGTGTCGAGCCGCATCTCTTCCTTCAGCGTGCCGAGCGTGGCGATTGAAAGCGCCTGCGTCTGGCCGCGCGTGAAGAGCGCTGAACCGTGCGTCCGGGGAGTAACGCCAACCTCGATCGAGATATCGCGAATCTCCTGCGCTTCACGACCGTCGGGCCGCTTCTTGTCTACCGCAATGCGGTTACGGATCGTCGCCTTCTCAAGCTTCGAGAAGATCGTCTGCGCGGTCGCCTTCTTGTCGCTGTAGTCGGCATCATCGGGGCTACCGGCGTACTCGGCAACGATTGCGTCGCAAACCGCGTTGCTCGCGTCCTGGCGGGCTAGCTTGTCCTCAACCTGAGTTGCAGCGTCGAGGTCAGCGCCGTGCGAAGCACGAACCTTCTCAACGAGCGACTCGTCGAGGCTTGGTGCCTCGAACACGATCTTCTCGCGGCCTGCCTTCTCGCGCAGCTCATGCTGGAGCGCGCAAAGCTTCTTGATCTCACCGTGAGCGATGTCG
>CAIJLJ010000003.1 GCA_903821395.1 uncultured Solirubrobacterales bacterium
CGAGATCGCCTGCTTCAAAATCATCAGCGAGGGTTCAAGCGCGGCAAACGTCCGGCGGATCGAAGCCGTGACCGGCCCGGTGGCAGTCCAGATGCTGCGTTCGCACGATGCGTTGCTCGGAGCAGCTGCCCAAGAGCTGCGCACAACTCCCGAGCAGCTGCCAACCGCGGTTGCGAACCTGCGCAAAAGTGCGCGCGACAGCGGCGGTGATGGTGGCGCACAGGTTGACGTTGAAGGCCTCGCATCCACCGCTCGTGAGCTCGGTGATGCCAAGTTGCTGGCCGCCGACGTTGGTGCCGTTCCCGCAAAGGAACTGATGGACGTGGCCGACCGGCTCAAGGGAAAGCTTGGCGAGGTGGCCGCTGTCGTTGTGGGGAGTGTCGTTGACGGACGCGTCTCGCTTGTGGTCGCTGTCACTCCGGCGCTGGTTGAGCGCGGCGTCAAGGCCGGTGATGTGGTTTCGGTAGCTGCCGCGGTCGTCGGCGGAGGCGGGGGAGGGCGCGACACGATCGCCCAGGCCGGCGGCAAAGACCCAGAACGGCTCGACGAGGCACTCGCCGCCGCTGCCGCCGCCGTCGAAGCGGCGCTGGAGGCTTAGCCAGTGAGAGTGTTGGCGCTCGACCACGGCGCGGCCCGCTGCGGCTGCGCGCTGAGCGACACGACCGGGACGTTGGCGACTCCGATCGGCGAGGTGCTTCGGCCCGACACTAAAGCTGGCATCAAGAAGCTGCGCGAGCTGGTCGAAGAGCGCGCGGTCGATCGCATAGTGGTTGGGCTTCCGCTCTCGCTTTCAGGCGGCGATTCCGACCAAACCCGCGAGGCGCGCGCGTTTGCCGATCGGCTGAGCGCAGCGCTAGGCCCGGAGGTCCCGATCGAACTCTTCGACGAGCGATTCACCACGACTATCGCTGCCGGTACTGACGGCCGTGAGAGCGAAGATTCGCGGGCCGCAGCAGTTCTGTTGGATGATTGGCTAGCCCGGCACGGGCACGAACACTGGAGTACCGATGAGTAGCGAATCAGATCGCAGCGAGCAGGAGCGCGAAGCAGCCCGCCTTGAACGGGAGCGCAAACGCGCGGCCGAGCGCGGCGAGCCGGCCCCCGCCGCTCCGCCACCGAGGGACCTTCCGCCGCAGGTGCCGCCGCTGGCTTCGGGGGCGCCAAAGCTGGACCAGCCGGGCGGAGATAAGCCGGCGTCTGAGGCGCCGCGGCCGGCTCCGGCCGCCCCGGCCAGGCCCCAGCAGCCAGCCAGCCCACCACCCGCGGCTCCGCCGCCGCCGCCGCGTAAGGTCACCGATGACGAGGACGAGAGGCCGATCGGCACGGTCAGGCCGGGCGCGGCGACCGCTGTGCCTCCCGCTCAGCCTCAGGCCCGTCGCCGCTCTCCTGGTCGCCACGCACTGCTCTTCGGCCTCGCCGCGGTCGTTGTCATCGCGATTGCGTTTTTCGCCAACGGCATCTTTGAGCCGTTCAAGGGCGATGGCTCCGGCTCGGTCAGTGTCCACATCCCAACCGGCGTGAGCGCAGGCGAGGTCGGCAAAATCCTCGCGGCAAAGGGGGTCATTAGCTCGCCCTTCTTCTTTGAGCTACGCGCGACGCTCGGCGGCGACCGTGCCAATCTTCGCGCCGGTACCTACACGCTTAGCGAGGGGATGAGCAACGGCGCGGCTCTGGCCGTGCTCACAAATGTTACGAAGGCCGCAGCGGTAATTAGCGTGCTAATTCCCGAAGGACCTTCGCGTCAGGAAGTCGCACCGATCGTGGCCCGACAGGGAGTGACTGGCAACTACGTGGCTGCTTCACGGGTTTCCCCGCTGCTGAACCCACGTAGCTACGGGGCGCCCTCCAGCGTCAAGTCGCTGGAGGGTTTCCTCTTCCCGGCCACCTACGAGATGCTGAAGAGCAAGCCGACTGCCACAAGCCTTGTTGGCAAGCAGCTCGTTGCGTTTAAGCAGAACCTCGCCAAGATCGACTTCAGCTATGCGAAGAGCAAGAATCTAAGTGTTTACGACGTCGTCACGTTGGCGTCGATCATCGAACGAGAGGCGCTGTTTGATGCCGATCGTCCGATGGTCGCGGCCGTCTTCTACAACCGCCTTCATAAGTCAATCTCGTTAGGGAGCGACGCGACGACGCGCTTCGCGGTGAGCAACTGGAACAAGCCGCTCACGGTCAGTCAGCTGGCAAATGGTTCGAAGTACAACACGCGGCGCTTCTCCGGGCTACCGCCCGGCCCGATCGGCAATCCCGGCCTGGCTTCACTGCGCGCGGCTGCTCATCCGCCCAAGAGCGCCAACCTGTTCTTCATCGTCACGCCGTGTCAGAAAGGCCGGCTTAGCTTCGCCACTACGGACGCGCAGTTCCAGAAGCTGATCAACGCTTACGACAGCAGGCGCGCCTCACAGGGCGGAAAGGACCCGGCTTTCTGCCGGTAGGCCCCGCGTACTGATGCCAGCCGTTCGTCTCGGGGTAATCGGTTGGCCGGTGGGACACAGCCGCTCTCCTGCGCTCCACAATGCCGCACTCGCAGCAGTCGGCCTCACCGAGTGGCGCTTGCAGCTCCTGCCGGTGCCGCCGGTTGAATTTGCGCCAGCGGTTGCCGGCCTTCCGGGCGCTGGCTTCCGTGGCGCCAGCGTCACTATCCCGCACAAGCTTGCAGCCGCGTCACTAGTTGACTCGCTGAGCGAGCGTGCCGCCGCGATTGGCGCCGTCAACACGCTGATCTTTGAAGCGGACGGGCTCGCGGTCGGCGAGAACACCGATGCGCCAGGCTTCATTGCTTCATTACCGGCAGCGCCCGAGGCCGGCTCGACGGCGATGGTGCTTGGTGCCGGTGGGGTTGCGCAGGCCG
>CAIJLJ010000004.1 GCA_903821395.1 uncultured Solirubrobacterales bacterium
CCGTGCCGGCGGCGTTGCCAAGCACCGCCAACGAGCGAGGAGCGCTCGCCCGCGCCGCCCAAGGCAATACAAGGGCCTCGTCCCAATAGTTGCCCGTCAACCAGGTGCCAGGACGGTAGACCGAATGAACGGCCTGCCCTTCGTTGAGCTCGAGCCAACGCTCACCGTCGTTGAACTGAACTACGCGTGCGTACTGGTACGGCGTCTCTGACTCCCAGATAACGGTTGAAGCGTCAGCGCTCTTGATCGTTCCCACCGGTGCAAGCAGCGCAACGATGATCAATATCGGCAGCACGACCCAGCGCCAGCTCAGGGCTGGCAACGCAACCAGCGCAAGCGCCAGCGCAAAGACAACGAAGGTACGCCGCGTACCGATTACCGGCACCAGCAGGAGCGCGCTCAAGAAGACGCCAACCAAGCTGCCGACTGTTGAGATCGCATAGAGGCGCCCAGCGACGTTGCCGGCCTCATCGACCTTCGTGACGCTTAAGCGCACCGCGTATGGCGCGACCGCACCAAGCACCATCACCGGGAAGGCGATCAGCACCATCACCGCAATCAGCGAACCAACGAAAGCCCCGGCCTCAACTTGGTCTAGCGCTTGAACCGAAACGCTCAAGAACGGCCCGGCAACGAAAGGGACGACGGCCAGCAGAGCCGCCGCGACCATCACAAGGCGCGCCAATCCCGCAACAGTCGGGTCGCGGTCGGCGAGCCTGCCGCCAAACCAGTACCCGATGCTGAGCGCGACTAGAACGGTCGCGATCGTGTTTGCCCAAACGATTGTTGAGGCACCAAACCATGGCGCCAAGAGACGCGCCGCAGCGATCTCTGCTCCAAGCGACGCGGCGCCAACTACGGCGACGATCGCAACCGTCAGGCGATGTATTCGACGAAGTCCTTCTTGCGCGCGCCACAGACAGGGCAGTACCACGTGTCGGGAATTTCTTCGAACTGTGTACCCGGCGGAATGCCGCCATCAGGATCGCCTTCAGCTGGGTCGTAGATGTAACCGCACGACTCGCAGATCCACTGTTTTACTGCTTCGCTGTCAGTCATCATCAAAACGGTACCGCAGCTGAGCAACGGTCGGCGCGCCCGTTAACCTGCTTGGCGTGGAGTTCAAGAAGCCAGCACCAGGCGAGGAGTTGAACGAGTCGGGGGAAGCTACGGCCCCTCGTCAAGCTGCGTCGGTGATTCTGCTGCGCGGCGGCGCTGACTCGCTTGAGCTTCTTCTCGTGCAACGCACGCCGCAGGCGCGCTTCATGGGAGGATTCTGGGTCTTCCCAGGGGGCGCCGTTGACGCCGACGAAGGCGAAGGCGATGAAGCGCACCGGTCGGCAGCCGTGCGTGAACTTGAGGAAGAGGCAGCGGTGGGTGGTATCGCGCCAGCCGACCTAGTCAAGTTCTCACGGTGGATTACGCCAGCTGTTGTTCAGATCCGCTTCGATACGCACTTTTTTCTCGCGACGGCCCCAGATGGGGTTCAGCCGGTAGTTGACGGCAGCGAGATCGTCGACCACGTATGGCACACCCCGCAGGGGGCGCTTGACGCTTACGCGCGCGAGGAGCTACCGCTGGTGTTCCCAACGATAAAACACCTCGAGCAGTTTTCGGCCTTCGAAAACGCTGACGAGCTAATCACCTACGCTGCGCAGCGAAGCGTCGAGCCGGTCGAACCGCGGATCCTGATGGAAGGCGAGGTGGCGCGAGTTTTGCTTCCGGGCGAGCCTGGCTACGACTGAGGTGATTCCTCAGCTGCCGCTTCGTCCTCTTCGCTAGCGGCAACCACCTCGGCGACGATCTCATCCTCGGCCTCAGTTTCGGCTTCAGCCTCGATCTCCGCTTCAACTGCGACCTCTTCCTCACCCGGCGCGACCTCCTCGTCGGTGGCCACACCGCCCTCCTGCTGAAGGCGATAAAGCGGAGCCACAACATTGACGAGCGGCACAAGCTTAAGAATTACCGCGACTGGGCCCTGGGCCTTCATCTTGCCCTTCGCCAAGGCCGTGATGATGTTCACCTCACCGAGCCAGAAGCCCTGCGCCGTGTCACCAGGCATAGCGAGGATCGCGGCTGGGCGTAACTTGCTCTCGCCAAACTCAACCTCGATCGGCTGGTCGGCCTCGAGCTTCAAGCTGATCTGCGCCTTCGGCGCGACGGTCTCGAGCCGGACGATCGTCCCCACGCGCTGAAACGCGCGCGCGTTTTCGGGGTCGGTCGCTGCCGCCTTGAGGCAGGCGCCTAGCGAAGCGTAGATCTCTTCTGCCGATGCAAAGTGGGCCACGAAGCTCTCAGAGTAGTCGCCGAGCCGCTCCCGCGCCGCGCCGCAGGCAGTAACTGCCGCCGCTTGGTAGGTTTGGCGGGTACCCGCGAGTAGGAGAGAAACGATGGCAACTAAGACCGCAAAGCTCGAAAACTTCATCGGCGGGAAGTTCGTCCCGACGACAGAGGACAGCATTCACGAGGTTCGCAACGCCGCAACCGGCGAGCTGATTGCAGAGATGGGCATCTCCAGCGCCGCCGACGTGCAGCTCGCAGTTGATGCAGCGACCGCAGCCTTCCCCGAGTGGCGCGACGCCACTCCTTCAGAGCGCAGCATGGCGCTGCTGAACATCGCAACCGAACTTGAGGAGCGCGGCGAGGAACTGGCGAAGATTGAGTCGCTCAACACCGGTAAGCCGCTGGCACTGACGATCAGTGAGGAGATTCCGCCGGCCGCCGACCAGATCCGCTTCTTCGCCGCCGCCGCGCGGATGCTCGAAGGGCGCGCAACGGCTGAGTACCTCGCCGGCCACACCTCGTCGATCCGCCGCGAGCCGATCGGCGTCGTCGGTCAGATAACGCCTTGGAACTACCCCTTCATGATGGCCGTCTGGAAGTTCGCTCCTGCGCTCGCAGCCGGCAACACAATCGTGCTGAAGCCAGCAGAGAACACGCCGATGTCAACGCTGTGGCTCGCCGAGATGATGCAAAAGCATCTTCCGACAGGCGCCTTCAACGTTGTACTAGGTACCGGCGCAACCGGCGAGCAGATCGTCCGCAACGAGGGGATCAGCATGGTCTCGTTGACCGGCAGCGTTCGGGCAGGCAAGGCCGTTGCGGCGGCCGCAGCCGACACGCTCAAGCGCGTCCACCTCGAACTCGGCGGCAAAGCGCCGGTAGTCGTCTTCGACGACGCCGATCTGGAAGCAGCGGCTGAGGGAATCGCTGGCGCTGGCTACTTCAACGCCGGCCAGGACTGCACTGCGGCGACCCGAGTGATCGCAGGCCCAGGGGTCTATGGCGACCTCGTCGACGCGCTCGCCGAGCAGGCCAAGGGCACTGTCTACGGCGACCCCAACGACGAGAACACCTACATGGGGCCGGTCATCAGCCAAGCCCAGCTCGATCGAGTCGCTGGCTTCATCGATCGCGCACCGGCGCACGCGCGCGTGGCCGCTGGTGGCTCGGCACCCGAGAACGGTGGCGGCTACTGGTTCGAGCCGACCGTTGTTGCCGACCTCAAGCAGGACGACGAGATGATCCAAGACGAGATCTTCGGCCCGGTTGTCACCGTTCAGCAGTTCAGC
>CAIJLJ010000005.1 GCA_903821395.1 uncultured Solirubrobacterales bacterium
CGGCCTGTTCCTCGGAGATCGTCACGCCAACTGCGTGAACACCGTAATTGTGAGCTGCGTAGATCATCAGCGACCCCCAGCCGCAACCGATGTCAAGCAGCCGGTCACCGGGCTTCAGCTCTAGCTTCTTGCAGATCAGGTCGAGCTTGCGCGTCTGCGCCTGATCGAGCGTGTCCTCGGGCGAGCCGAAGTAGGCGCAGGAGTAGACCATCGTTTCGCCGAGCATGCGGCGATAGAAATCGTTCGAAACGTCGTAGTGGTGCGAGATCGCCTCTTGGTCACGCTGGGCGCTGTGGAGGCGACCCTGCAGCTTGATCTCGGCCTCCGGCGCCGGCGGCTGCCCGCGGCGAAGCAGGCCAAGCTTGCGTGCCGCTTTGAGCGCCGGGATCGCGTCGGTCGGCTTCAGCGGTGCGTGGCGCCACTTCTCGGTCAGGTCGAGCGCTAGCTCAAGGTTGCCATCCACTTCAAGCTCGCCCGAAACCCAGGCCCGTGACATGCCCAGCTCGTTTGGTTCGCGAACCATCCGCACGAGTGCGTCGCGCTTGGCAAACCGGAGCGTCGGCGAGTCGGGACGGGGGTTGGTTGGAGGTAGCTCGCTGCCGTCCCAGAAGGCCAGGGTGAAGGCCCGGCCGCCCTCGGAGCGGCTGTCAAGCAGGCCGACCAGTTCGGCTAGCTCTGCGGCTACGCCGGTTACGGCGCCGGTCGAAGTGGTCTTGGGTGAACTCGATGTAGTGGCCATAGTGAAAAACTAATAGATCGTGGTCGTCTTTGCCTAGAGCAGGCCGCCGAGTGCGCGGCCGATCACGATCGCGACCAGTCCCGCGAAAAGGCTGACGAAGATGTTGACCGCAGCTGCCTGCGGACGATGCTCGCGCGCAAGCCCATCGCTGTCAGCCATCCATGCCGAATAGGTCGTGTATGAACCGAGTAGTCCACCTGCAAGGAGCGTGAGCGTCGTTCCCGTCACGCCAGCACCGAGTAGCAATCCAAGGATCAACGAACCGGCAACGTTGACGGTGAGCGTGCCGACGGGAAATTGATCGCCAGTGCGCTCCGCGACGACGAAGACAGTTAGGTGGCGGGCGACTGCGCCGGCGCCGCCGAGCGCCGCGAGCGCAAGAATTGTCAGCGCGGTCATAGCTCGCCCCTGCCGCGATTAGAGAGTCTTACGGCGACGAGAACCGCTATTAGGCCGGCGACGATGCTGACCGCTGCGTAACTGAGCGCGAGCGCTCCGTGGCCGTGGTCGATCATCGTGAGCAGTTCGCGCTGCATCGTTGAGAAGGTCGTAAGCCCCCCACACACGCCGGTCGCGAGGAACGCGCGAAGGCGACTTGGACCGCTGGCCGGGTTTGGCAGTCGAACGAGGACCACACCGAGCGCCGCTGCGCCCACGACGTTGGCAAGCAGCGTTGACCAGTGCCAAGCGGCGCCGGGGGCAGGGAGCGCTTCGGCAAGTCCTAAGCGCGCGAGCGTGCCGAGCGCGCCGCCAGCAGCGATCGCTAGCCAGATCGCGCCGCCGCCGCGACGAACGTGGGCTGGGAGCGCCAAAGGATCGGCGGCTAGACGGCGGTTGGCGGCGGGGGTCGACATGGGCGGCGGAGTTTAGGAGTCGCTGCGGGTTAGGTGCCAATCGCCGCATAGGTCACAGCGGTAGGGGGTGAAGCGGTCGCCAAACTGGGCGCGGTCTGCGGCGGCGTGGGCGCGGGCCTCAGCTTCGCTCGTGAATGCGCGCTTGTTCTGGCACTTGTCGAGCCGGTTCTGCTTCGCCGCTTGCTGGCGCTCAAACCAGTCTTCGATCCCGTTTCCCATCAGCCCATAGTTACAAGCAGGCAGCCGGGGCAGCGATTACGATCGCCCAATGCTCTCCAATCGAAACGTTGCCCTCCTATTAGCTCTCGCCGCGACGGCCGCACTCGCCGCCTGCGGTGGCAGTAATACGGCCAGTACCACCGCGCCAACGACGGTCACCGATAGCGTCACGCGCACCGCCACCGAGCAAGCCGCGGCGGTCACTACGGGAGCCCAGATAACGACCGGCAGCGCAACCTGTTCGAAGACCGAGATCACCGACGCCGTAACGGCCTACGGTAAGGCTCAAAAGCAGCCTGCGGTGTTGGTACCGACGGCCGGTTCATACAAGTGCTCAAACGGTTGGGCCGTGGCGTTCGTAAACGTCGGCTCTGGCTCAACTGCCGTCACGACCACCGTCGTCTGGCAGGCCGAAGGCCAGTTCTGGGTGCCGCAGGACCGCGGCAAGGTCTGCCCGAAGCCTTCGAAAGTTCCGGCAGCGATCTACAATGCCGCCTGTAACACCAACTAGAGCCGCTAGCGGCGGTTAGTTGTCGGTCGCGTCGGTAAGACTGAAGCTGTGACTAATCCAAGCTCAGGGCTGACCGATGAGCAGCGCGTTGGCCGTCTGGAGGTCCGTGAGGCCGTTGCTGCTGTCCTCGCGGTGATCGTGATGCAGCTCGTGCTCGCGATCGTATGCACGGCGTCGCGTTGGCAGCTTTGGTTGCTCCCCAGCTGGACTTGGATCGCGCCTGCGATCCCTGAAGCCGTTCTACTCGGAGTGCTTGTTGGGCAGCGCCATAAGCACCGTAGTCAGATCGAGGTAAGCGATGGCGAACAGACGCCGACGCGCCGTCGCGCTGCGATTTGGCTCGTTGGCATCATCAGTGTTGCCAACGCCTTCGCGCTGCTCGCGCTGCTCGGTGAGCTGCTTTCGGGGAATGTGCGCACCGGCGCTGAGCTGCTCTTCGAGGCGGCGGTTATCTGGGCGACGAATGTCTTTGCGTTCGGCCTTCTCTACTGGGAGCTTGACCGCGGCGGTCCTTGGCAGCGCGCTCGGGACTTGGCACCGGTCGCCTCGCCGGGGGCAGATTTTCAATTTCCGCAGATGGAGAATCCAACTCTTGCCGAGCCAACTTGGCGGCCGCTGCTACCGGATTACATGTACGTCTCGTTCACTACCGCCACCGCGTTTAGCCCAACCGACGCGATGCCGTTGACGCGGCGAGCAAAAGGCGTGATGACGGCGGAGACGGTGCTCTCTGCGACTACCGTTTTGCTGGTTGCTGCGCGCGCAGTCAACATTCTCGGCTGACTACCGACGTGCAGCGGAGAGCCAGGTGCTAGCTTGGATCTTGTGGGCTTGTGCTCGCGCTTAAGTAGTCAAGGGAGCAATCGTGGAAATCATTGCGATCGTGGTTGTAGTCCTACTCCTGATCTTGGTCATCTTGGCACTGTCGATCAGGATCGTTCGTCAGTACGAACGGGCGGTCGTCTTCCGTCTCGGCAAGATCGTCGGCGGTGCGCGCGGCCCAGGGCTCGTCTTGATCATCCCCTTGGTTGAGCGAGCGCAGCTCGTGTCGATGCGGATCGTGACGATGCCGATCCAGTCGCAGGGAATAATTACGCGCGACAACGTCAGCGTTGACGTCGCCGCCGTCGCTTACTTCCGTGTCGTCGATCCAATTCTCTCGGTCGTTGCGATCGAGAACGTATCGGCCGCGATTAACCAGATCGCGCAGACAACATTGCGCGCCGTCGTTGGCCGCCATTCCCTTGACGAGACGCTCTCGGAGACCGAGGCGATCAACAAGAACATCCGTGAAATCCTCGATGTCCAGACTGAGGGTTGGGGGGTGGAGGTGACGATCGTTGAGCTCCGTGACATTCAACTGCCAGACAGCATGAAGCGGGCGATGGCTCGTGAGGCAGAGGCTGAACGAGAGAAGCGGGCGAAGATCATTGCCGCGCAAGGCGAAGCAATGGCCGCTGGTGAGTTGGCGCGGGCTTCGGACGTGATGATGGATCACCCGCTCGCTTTGCAGCTTCGGAATCTGCAGACGCTCGTTGAGATCGCCGCCGACCAGAACTCCACCGTGATCTTCCCCGCGCCGCTGATGAGCACGATTCAGGAGCTTGGCTCGTTTCTTGACAATGAGCGCCAAGCGGCGACGAGCCGGCGTGCCGTCGCGCCGCCGCCAAGCGACTCGTCTGATTAGACTCGCTCACATATGAGCAAGCCAGAACTAACCAGCCGCCACCGCGACACAGTTGAGGAGATCTTCCGTCACCCGACGAGCCACAACATTGAGTGGCGTCATGTGATCAACCTGCTCGAGCACGTTGGCGAGGTAACTGAGGAACACAACGGCAAGGTCAAAGTGACGCTTGGGCCGGAGACCGAGGTGTTCCACCGTCCACGCGAGAAGGACATTGATGTACAGATGGTCGTTGACTTGCGCCGCATGCTCACTAATGCCGGCTACGGCCCCGATGGTGGCCCCGCCGTTGAAGACGAAGAGACCCGCGACCATGGCGACGGTCGCTGGGGCGCGCCTTAAGCTGACGCACCCCAGCGCAACCTCCGTCGCTTGCTGGCGCTACTTAGTGGTTGTTGTAGCCGCGGAGCCGTTGGGGGCTACCTGACCGGCGCCAGGGGCGATCATCCCTTGGCGTGGCCCGCCTTGACCGGGGCCGCCGTATCCGCCACCCTGGCCGGGTTGCCCGCCGGGGCCGCCGTATCCATTGCCAGGTCCGTGCTGGCCGACGGGGCCGCCGAACATCATTCCCTGTGGTCCTTCGCCCATGTGGCCTCGCCCATGGTGGCCGTCGCCCGCGTTGAGCGAAACGACTAGTGCCGCGATGCTGAATAGCAGCGCCAGGCCTGTACCTACGGCGAGCAGAACCTTCTGTGCCTTCTCCGAAATATGCATCTCTCTTGATTCCTTTCTCTGCGCCCGTAGGCGGTCTTTGTCCTTTGCATTCAAGGGCCGATCTCTTAGGGGTTTATGAGACTCGCGTGATCCAAGCAGTAGGGTGCTTGTTACAGAGTTGGTGCAGTTTTGACGCGTTTTCCACTCAAAATCATCGTTCCCACGCTGTGTTCGCTGGCATTTGTCAGCTCGCTTCCTGCGGTCGCCAGCGCTAAGAGCTGCAGCGCCTATCCCAACCAGGCCGCTGCGCAGCGCGCCGCCGACACGCGCGACGCCAACCACAACGGGATCTACTGCGAATCGCTGCCGTGCCCGTGCCTGAAGAAGGGCGGCAAGACGCCGAGCTCTGGCGGAACTTCCAACCCCGAGGTCGGGTGTTCGAAGCCGTCAGGGGTTCAGAACCTCAGCTTCAGCGCCACAAAATACCCGAACATTCGACGCCACACACTGAACGCGATCCGCGCCGGCTGGCCGACCACGTTGGTCCTGCTGCGCAGCGGCGCAAGTGCGCGCCGAGACCGATTGTTAACCGGCGTTCGAACGCGGCACGGTTATGACCGCGATGAATATCCCCCCGCAGTTGGCAGGGGGCAAGGCGCGGGGCTTATGAGGGGACTCAATCCCGTCGGGTGGATGGCGAACGTGATGCTGGTCCCAAGCGGTGAGAACCGCTCACACGGTTCGGTGATGGGGATCAAACTGCGGCCGTTCTGCAGCGGTACTCGCTTCCGCTACCTGTTCTACTAGTACGGTCCCGGGCCTAGCGGCTCGAATGTAAACTCGCGGGCAATGGAACTGTTCGGAGAGATTAAGCCTGATCGCGCGCTGCTAGTCGTTGCGCTGCGCGAAGAAGGCGAGCACTTGCATGATCTCGGGCTGCCAATTCTTGTTACCGGCGCCGGCAAGGTGCGCGCCGCGGCCGCGACGGCCCGGGCGCTCGCCGACCAAGAGCCTGCCGAAGTAATCAATCTCGGCACGGCGGGGGCGCTGAAGGACGGTCTCGAAGGGATCCACGTGGTCGGCCGCGTGGTTCAACACGATTTTGACGGCGAGGCGATCTTCGAACTGACCGGCGAGCACTTCGGCGCGCCGCTTGAGCTAGGCGCCGGCCCGGGACTAGCGACTGGTGACCGTTTCGTAGCCAACCCGGAGCTGCGCGATCGGCTCGCAAAACTGGCCGATCTTGCCGACATGGAAGGTTACGCAGTAGCGGCGGCTGCCCAGAGCGCCGGCGTCCCGGTCAGGCTCGTCAAGATCGTTAGCGACGATGGCACCGAACATGCTGCGCGCAGCTGGAGCGACTCAATGGCAGCCTGTGCTGAAGCTTTAGCCGCTTGGGTCGGGCGCGAAGTTCCTTCGTAGATCGCCGCGGCGGTCGCGAAATCCCAGCTTTTAAAGCCCAGCAGGGCAAGCTATTGGGCCGTAAAGCAATACGTTAGGCCAAGGAGCATCAGTGACCGAATACAAGGGAATGGCCGTCGAGCGCGACGGCGACAGCTACACGACGCGCCGCGAGAGCCGCGAAGCGCTCGTTCAGACGACGCTTGATTTCGGCCCGCGCCGTGATCCAAAGCTCGATACCACGCTCGCCTTCTTCGATCACATGCTCGAGATGCTCGGCTGGTACGCCGACATCAACGTCGACGCCAGCTACGAAGTACGCACCTACCGGCTGATGCACGTTGTGATGGAAGACATCGGCCTTGCGCTGGGCGCAGCGGCCGGCCAGGCGATCACCGACAGGATTGCCGGTGGCGTTGAATCGAGCGGCTTCGCCTACGGAGTAATGGATGAGGCCAGCGCACTGGCGCAGATCTCATTCGAAGGTCGCGCAAATACCTTCGTAACGCGCGGCGGTGCGTCAGCATTTGAGCGCGTAGAAGACGTGCTCTGTGTAGACCTCGTGGCCTTCTTTGAGGGCTTCTCGCAGGGCGCGCGTTGCACGATCCAACTTGACCTCTTCGATGACAGCAAAGATCCGCACCACGCATGGGAAGCCGGCTTTCGCGCTTTCGCCCGTGCCCTGCGGGCGGCATTTGTGGCCAACCCGCGCCGCGCTGGGATGACGGCCGGCGTTAAGGGAACACTCGATTGATCTGGGCCCGCCGTGTCTGACCAGGCGCCGATGCGCGTACTGGCGTGGAGCGGGCTCGATGACGGCGCCCGCGAGCAGCTGCTCGGCCGCGGCGTAACGGCGATCTTTGATCCGCAGCTGCGGGAGTCGGTAGACCTGATTATCGAGGACGTTCGCGAGAATGGCGACGCTGCCGTAATCCGCGCGCTGGCGAAGTTCGATGGCTGTGAAATCGCCGAAGGTGGGTTGCAGGTAACTGAAGCCGAGTTTGCTTCAGCACGCGAATCGGTACCGGCGCTTGTGCAGGAAGCGATCGCCGAGGGAATCGCCAACGTTCGTGCTTTCAACGAGGAGTTGACACGCGAGCGCCGCTGGAGCGTCGAGATTCAGCCTGGCCTAACCGTCGGCGAGAAATCAACCGCGATCGCCAGCGCGGGCCTCTTCGTCCCCAGCGGGAAGGGTTCGTTCCCTTCGGTCCTAGTGCAGATCGGTACGCCCGCAGTAGTTGCTGGCGTGCCGGAGATCGCCGTCGTCGTCCCGCCATTGCCCGGCGGCGCCGGTGAGGTAGATCCCGCCGTTCTCTGCGCCGCCGACCAGCTTGGGATCAAGCAGCTCTTTCGCGCAAACGGGCCGGCCGGTGTGGCGGCGCTAGCTTTTGGCACCGAGTCGGTTCCGAAGGTTCGCAAGGTGCTCGGCCCTGGCAGCCCGCCGGTGCAGGCAGCGCAGATTGCCTGCCAGCAGTACGGCTGCCACACGCAGATGCTGCTTGGGCCCTCAGAGTCGCTAATCATTGCCGACGACAGCGCCGACCCGAGGCTACTTGCCGCCGACCTGCTCAACGAAGCCGAACATGGCCCCGACTCTGCATCGCTCCTTGTGACCGACAGCGCAGCGCTGATCGAAGCTGCCCAGACGGAGATCGCTATCCAGATAGCCGCGCTGCCCGAGCCGCGCCGCGCTTACGCGCACGCCGCGCTGGGCGTGAACGGCGGCGCGATTCTCGTCGCTGACCTAGCCGAAGCAGCAGCCGTTGCCAATTGGTACGCGCCCGAACACATGCAGATCGTTGCCCGCGACGAAGAGGCGGTTCTGGAGATGATCGAGCACGCCGGTGAGGTTCTGCTCGGGCAGCAGACGCCGATGTCGCTTGCGAACTACGTGATTGGCGTCCCCGCTGCGTTGCCGACCGGTGCGTTCGCGCGCGTAACCGGAGGCGTCACAGCCGAAACGTTCCTGAAGAAGGTCTCGGTCGCAAAGGCTGACGCCAGCGCGCTGCAGCGGCTCAGCCCCGCAGCGTTGGCGCTCGCCGACCACGAAGGGTTCCCTGCACACGCGGCGGCGCTGCGCGCGCGCAGCGAAGGAACAAACTGATGAGCACCGTCACGCTCGGCGGTGTCATCGACGCCGCTGACGTGGACGCGATCGCGAGCGGTGCGTCGGTCGCCCTTGACCCAGCTGCGCTCGAGCGCGTAGCGGCCAATAACTCTCTGCTGCGCTCGGTGATCGAGTCCGGTACTCGCGTCTATGGAGTGACAACCGGCTACGGCGCGCTCGTCAGTGAGGAAATTGGCGAGCAAAAGCAGTCAAGGATGCAGCTCAACCTCCTGCGCAGCCACGCCTGCGGTAGCGGCGACTTGCTGCCGCCCGAGGTCGTCCGCGGAGCAATCGCGATCCGCTGCCACTCACTACTTCAGGGTCACTCCGGTGTGCGGCCCGAGCTGATCGAACGTCTTGCGCTGCTGCTCAACTCTGGCTGGGTTCCGTGTGTTCCATCGAGCGGTTCTCTTGGAGCAAGCGGCGATCTTGCTCCCTCAGCCCACGCCTTCCTCGTGCTCGTCGGCGAAGGCCGCTGCTTCGATCCGGACGGCACCGAACGCAGCGGCGCTGAGGCGCTTGCGGCGCTTGGGCTGGAGCCGCTTGAGCTTGAGGCAAAAGAGGGTCTGGCGCTGATCAATGGCACGCACTTCATGGCTGCGATCGGCGCGCTCTGTGCGGTTCGCGCAGCGCGGCTGTTGGCCGTCGCCGACCTCGCCGCCGCCGTCACGATCGATGCCCTCCGTGGCGCCACGCCGGCTTTCGATGCTCGCGTCCATCAGCTTCGGCCGCTGCCCGGGCAGATCATCAGCGCAAGTCATATTCGCGCTGCGCTTGCGCAATCGAGCCGCACGGCCGACGGCAAAGGAGAGCGGCTTCAGGATGCTTACTCGCTCCGCTGCGCGGCGCAGGTTCACGGTTCGGCGCGCGAGGCGGTCAGCTTCTTCGAACGGCTCGTCGAAGTTGACCTAAATGCAGTGACCGACAACCCGCTCGTCTTTGATGATCCGCCCGAGGTGATCTCCGCTGGCAACTTCCACGGCCAAAGCTTGGCGCTCGCGTTCGACACGCTGCGAATCGGCCTCGCCGATCTTGGCGCAATCAGTGAGCGCAGAATATTCCGCCTCGTCTCGCCATCGACTAACGGTGATCTGCCTGCCTTCCTCAGCCCTGAGCCCGGCCATTCGAGCGGCTACATGATTCTTCAGTACGCCTCGGCAGCGATGGTCAGCGAGCTGCGCGCGCTGGCAACGCCGGTGAGCATTGACAATATTCCTACCTCCGATAACCAGGAAGATCACGTCTCGCTTGGCATGACCGGCGCCGTCATGAGCATCGACACGCTCTCGCGCCTCGAACGGATCCTCGCCTACGAGTTGATCTGCGGCTGTCAAGCGCTAGACCTCGACCCAGGGCGCGCCGGCAATCTAGTTGAAGCCGTACACGGCGCGGTCCGCGAGCGGATCCCAATGCTCACCGATGATCGCCCGCCGGCCGATGATCTTGCCGCGGTGCTGAGTCTCGTAAGTGGTGACGCGCTCTCCTCGCTTCTCACTGACCGATCCGAAGGAGAAGCACAATGACCATCGACCCTCTGACGCTCCGCTGCAAAGGCTGGGAACAAGAGGCGGCGCTGCGGATGCTGGAGAACAATCTCCACCCAGACGTCGCGGAGAAGCCGGAGGATCTAATCGTCTACGGCGGAATCGGTAAGGCGGCGCGCAACCGGGAGTGTTACGACGCGATCGTCCGTGAGCTGATCGATCTAGAGGCCGACCACACGCTGCTGGTGCAGTCAGGCAAGCCGGTCGCCGTATTCGAAACTCACGCCGCCGCGCCACGCGTGCTGATCGCCAACTCAAACCTCGTGCCCGACTGGGCCAACTGGGAAACCTTCCGTGAGCTCGACGCCGCAGGGCTGATGATGTACGGCCAGATGACGGCTGGCTCGTGGATCTACATCGGAAGTCAGGGAATTCTTCAAGGTACTTACGAGACCTTCGCCGCGATCGCCGATAAGCGCTTTGGTGGCACGCTCGAAGGGCGGCTCGTAGTGACAGCGGGGCTCGGTGGGATGGGCGGCGCGCAGCCACTCGCGGTCGCGATGTGTGGTGGCGCCGCGCTCTGCATTGAGGCCGACCTCCACCACATCGAACGCCGGCTTGAAACCGGCTATCTCGACGAGCGCGCCGCCGACCTCGATGACGCGCTCGCGCGGCTGCAGGTCGCGATCAATGAGCGCCGCCCGCTAACAATCGGCCTACTTGGGAACGCCGCTGAGATTCTGCCTGAACTAGTAGCGCGCGGCACACACGTTGATGTTGTCACCGACCAAACATCGGCCCACGACCCGCTCAACGGCTACATCCCGGCCGGGCTAACGGTCGAACAGGCCGATGTGCTGCGCGAGTCCGACCCTGACGAGTACATCCGCCTCGTCGGGGAAAGCGCGCTCGTTCACGTGGCAGCGATCCGCGAGCTTGGCCGCCGCGGCGCCGAGGCGTTCGATTACGGCAATGCGCTGCGCGGCCTCGCTGCAGAGAACGGCGACACTGAGGCCTTCGAGTACCCCGGGTTCGTTCCCGCTTACATCCGCCCGCTCTTCTGCGAGGGGAAAGGTCCGTTCCGCTGGGTTGCGCTCTCCGGCGACCCGGAAGACATCTACAAGACAGACGAGGCGATTCTCGAACTCTTTGGCGATCAGGAACACATCGCTCGTTGGATCAAGCTTGCGCAGGAGAAGGTCCAGTTCCAAGGGCTTCCGGCGCGGATCTGCTGGCTCGGTTATGGCGAGCGAGCTCTCGCTGGGGCAAAGTTCAATGAGATGGTTGCATCGGGCGAGCTGAGTGCGCCGATCGTGATTGGCCGCGACCACCTCGACACCGGCTCGGTTGCCTCGCCACAGCGTGAGACCGAAGCGATGCTCGACGGCTCCGACGCTGTCGCCGACTGGCCGCTCCTGAACGCCTTGATCAACACGGCCGCTGGAGCAAGCTGGGTTTCAATTCACCACGGCGGCGGAGTAGGGATGGGCAAGTCGATTCACGCCGGCCAAGTGATCGTGGCCGACGGAAGCGAACTGGCCGCCGAGCGGATCCGCCGCGTGCTAACCGCCGACCCGGGCATGGGCATTGTGCGCCACGCCGACGCCGGCTACCCGCTGGCGATCGAAACAGCCGAGCGCGACGGAGTGAACATTCCAATGCTGCGAAGCGACGAGGAGCAATAGCCGTCGTGGCGTCAATTTCGATCAACTCCGCTGCCGAGCTGCTCAGGCCGCCGCAGGACGGGATGCCTTACGTTCGCGCCAACCGAGCCGGCGAGTTCACGACTGAGGCAGGCGACCTTGCTATCAGCGACGGTCTGCTCACCTCGTTTGAAGCTGACGCCGGCGCAGCAGTTCAGATCGACGCCAGCGACTGCGCCGTACTCCCCGGCTTTGTCGATTGCCATACCCACCTTCCGTTCGCTGGCTGGCGAGCCGATGAATACAACCTCAAGGTCACCGGCGCCTCCTACGAGCAGATTGCTCAGGCCGGGGGAGGGATCAAATCCTCCGCGATCTCACTCGAAGCGGCCAGCGACGATGAAGTGATCGCGCAGGCCGAGGCGCTCGCGGCCGAGATGCTCGAGCACGGCACAACAACTTTTGAAACGAAGAGCGGCTACGGCATGTCGGTCGATGGTGAGCTCCGCGCGCTTGGGCTGGCGGCGCGGCTCGGTGAATCTGTCGTCCAGCGGATCGCATCAACAGCGCTGCTGGCACACGCGCTCCCGAGCGGCTACGACGTTGACGGCTGGATGGCCGAGGTCGCTTTGATGGCGGCGCAGGTCGCCGACGAGAAGAGCGCCAGCGCGCTTGACATCTACGTCGAGTCGGTCGCCTTCGATAACGAGCAGCTCCGCAAGATGGGGGAGCTGGCTAAGCAACACGGCTTCGATCTGCGGGCACACGTTGAGCAGTTCAACGCCAACCGCTCCGTGCCGGTGGCGCTCGAGGTTGGCGCCCGCTCAGTTGATCACCTCGCCTGCCTCCATCCCGATGACCTTGAGCCGCTCGCCCAGTCGGAGTGCGCCGCAGTGTTGCTTCCTGGCGCAGAGTTTCTCGGCGAAGAAGATGTTGCCCCCGGTCGCGCGCTCGCCGACGCTGGCGCGATCACGGTGATCGCAACCGACGCCAACCCCGGCACTTCACCGATCGTTTCAATGCCGCTGATCATCGGCCTCGCCGTGCGCCGCTACGGCTGGACGGCGCTCGAGGCGCTGGTCGCAGCGACGCTCAACCCGGCCTGGCTGCTGCGCTGCTCAGATACAACCGGCTCGCTCGAACTTGGCAAGCGCGCCGACGTCGTCGTGCTTGATGGCCCGGTCGCCAACATCGCTTACCGCTTTGGTCACAACCCGGTGGCGGTCGTTATTTCCGACGGCGAAGTGGTTCATGTGCGCGCCGACTGGGAGGATCGGGTCAGCGGTGAGCGCTGAGCTCGAACAGCTAACCGAAGCGATCGAGAGCCGCCTCGCCGGGCTCGATCGGATCGGGATTGGCGAAGAGGGTTTCACACGGCTGGCCTGGACTGACGAAGACGCTGCCGCTGCGCGCTGGTTTACGGAGCAGGCAACTGAGCTCGGTTTGACGGTCGAACGCGACCGCGCCGGCAACCTCTGGGCAATACCGCACGTTCCCGCGCCGTGGTTCACGGTCGGCTCGCACCTCGACACTGTTCGCGATGGCGGCCGTTACGACGGCGCGCTTGGCGTCGCCTGCGCATTTGAGATCGCGGCGGCAAGCGACAAGCCACTTGCCGTCGTCTCTTTTGCCGATGAAGAGGGCGGCCGCTACAACTCGCCTACCTTTGGCAGCCGCGCACTCGTTGGCAGGCTTGACGTGCCAGAAGCGCTCGACCGGACCGACGCTGATGGCGTATCGCTGCGCCAGGCGATGACCGAGGCAGGTGTTGACCCAGCGCTGCTCGCCAGCGCAACTGAGGATCTTTCCCGCGTCAAGGCGATGATCGAAATTCACATCGATCAAAGCCGCGAGCTATTTGAGGCAGGCGCAGCGGCCGGCGTTGTCAGCTCACTGGCATCGCGGATGCGGCTCGCAGTCGAGATCCTCGGCGAGGCAGATCACGCCGGCACTACGCGCCGAGAGGAGCGACGCGACGCGATGGCCGCCGCCGCAAGGTTGATCGTCTCGGCCCTTGATCTGGCAGAACCCAACCCCGGCTTCGTCGTCACTCCCGGAAAGCTGCTGGTTGAACCGAACGCGCCGACGACCGTCCCGTCGCGAGTCCAGCTCTGGCTTGACGCCCGCGCGACAGCGCCCGAGCTACTCGAAAAGTGGCGCGCAGAGCTCGAGCAGGGCGCGCAGCTGATCGCCGCCGCCGGCCGCGTTGAGATTGCAATCGAAACCGCTGCTCACAGCCTCGGGGTCGTCTTCGACGAGCGGGTTCGCGAGGCGCTCCAGGCCGCAGCCGTCGCCAATGGCTCATCGGCCGACGCCGTCGTCTGCTTCGCAGGCCACGACGCCGGCGTGATCGGCGAGCAGCGCCCCGCTGGAATGGTGCTCGTTCGCAACGAGCGCGGCGTCAGCCACAGTGGCGCCGAGTACGTTGAGGTGGCAGACGCCGCCGTGGCAACGAGAATCGTGATCGATGCAATTGAGGAGCTGGCATGAGTGAGCAGAGCGCAGTAATTCCAGCGATGCCAAACGTTCATTCGCACGCCTTCCAGCTCGATCTGCGCGGAATTGGCGAGCGGCCAATCCCAGAGGCGCACGCCCACGACGATTTCTGGAGCTGGCGAATCGCGATGTTCGCGCTCGCCGACGCGCTCGACCCTGATTCGATGTACGACGTTGCCAGTCGTCTCTACAGCCAGATGCGCGACAACGGCTACGGCGTCGTCGGTGAGTTTCACTACGTCCACCATCAGAGCGACGGCACTCCGTACGACGAACCAAACGAGATGGCCTTCGCGCTGGCCCGCGCCGCGCAGGACGTTGGCCTCCCAATCGTCTTGATTCCCGCTGCCTACCACCGCAACGGTTGGGACGGCGAAGACCGCCCGCCGGCAGATGGTCAGCGCCGCTTCTGCGACCCGGACGTTGAGTCGTTCCTCGCCCGCGTTGAAGCGCTGCGGCTGTGGTCCGCCGATCAGCAGAACGTCGAAGTTGCCGTCGCCGCGCACAGTGTTCGCGCAGTTCCTTCAAGTTGGCTAAGCGCTATCGCCGCCTACTCCGATGAGCACGGCCTTGTCCGCCACGTCCATGCCCACGAGCAGCGCCGCGAGCTCGAGGAGACGCAGGCTGAGCACGGCTGCTCGCCGATCGAGCTGCTCGCGGAGACCGGTTTTCTCGGTAAGAAGACCTCAATCATCCACGGCACCCACGTAACCGACCATGACATTGACCTGCTCGCAGCCTCGAACACAATCGTTGCAGCCTGCCCAACAACCGAGGCCAATCTTGGCGACGGCTACCTACCGGCGATGCGCTACCTCGACGCCGGTGTGCGCCTGGCCGTCGGCTCTGACTCACAGGTTCGCGTTGATCCGTTCGAAGAGGCGCGCGAGATGGAGACGGTTGCCCGCCGCACAAGCGAACTTCGCGTCGGGCCGCACGCTGCGACCGGCGATCTATGGTCGTATCTCGTTGAAAACGGGCACGCGTCACTCGGGCTAACTGGCAGTCCGGTTAGCGAGCTGAAAATTGAGCTCGACCTCGATGACCCGCAGATCGCTGGGGTCGAAGCGAGCGACCTGTCAGCCGCGCTTTCAACTTGCGCTTCAGCCTCAGTCGTGAAGACGCCAATCAGCGCTTAGGTTCACGCTGCTTGATCCGACCGTACGACTCAGCTCGAGGGGCTATCGGCCGGAGCGCTTTGCCGGTCGACATCGGTGTCGTACGTCCCGGTAGCGACAACCTCATCAACCTTGCCGCGTGGCACGAAGATCAGCGAGTAGATGAAGATCAAGGCGAGAACACCGGACATCACGTAGAAGATCGTCTGCGTTGACTGCGCATACGAAGTTTGGATTCCCCTAAAAATAGCCTGACCACTGCCACCGGTTCCCACGTGCTGAGCACCGCTGACGACGTCCGAGGCGATCTGATCGGTCTGCGCTTTCGGGATGCCGAGCTTGCCGAGGTTGTCTTCGATATTGGCTTTGTTCTGAGTGATCAGAATCGTGCCCAAGATCGCAATACCGAGCGCCGCGCCGTAGTTTCGAACAGTCTGCGTGATCCCTGTCGCCTCCGCATAACTGTCGGCTGGCGCGCGGTTGATCGCGTCGGTATTGGCCGGCCCGAGGATTAGCCCTACCCCGAAGCCAGCGATGATGATCGACCACATCTGATCGTTGACGCTGAAGTCGGTCATCTTTGAGGCCCACAGGTAGAAGCCGACAGCCCCAATTATCGATCCGACAATAATCGTCGGCCGTGCGCCGGTTTTGTCGAGAATCCGGCCGCCGATTTGCGTCGACACCGCGAAGCCGATGAAGAAATACATGATGTAAAGCCCGGCCTCTGACGAGGTTTGTCCGAGCACGAGCTGGGCGTAGGTGCTGGCGAAGAAGAAGAGCGGGATGAAGACGATCATCAACAGGAAGAGCACAACATTGTCTGCCGCAAAGGCCTTGTTGGTGAAAATCTTCACTCGCATCAGGGGCGAGGTTGTCCGCATCTCGTGTCTGACGAAGGCGACGATCAGCAGCGTGCCAATGATCAGGGAGGCGATCGTCTTCGGATCTCCCCAGCCCCAATCACTCGATTGCTGAAGTCCGAGAACGGAGAGCCCAATGCCGCCTGTGATCAGCGCCGCACCGCGGTAGTCGATCGGTGCCGGGGCTGGGTCGTTGTCTGGCTTCGCGATGACGATCAGGACCAGCGCGATGATCGCGATCGGGATGTTGATCCAGAAGATTGCGCGCCAATCGATCTGCACGAGGTAGCCGCCGGCGATCGGGCCAACTGCTGTGAGCGCGCCGGTGATGCCAAAGAAGATCGCGAGTGCGCGGCCACGCTGCTCGACCGAGTAGGCGGAGACGACGAGCGCCAGCGCTGCAGGAATCATCAGCGCGGCGCCAATGCCTTGGATCACACGGAAGGCAATGATCCAGGCTTCGGCGAAGCTGCCTGAAGGAGTAGCGCCGCAAAGTGCTGAGGCGACGGCGAAGATGATTATTCCGAGCGTCACCATGCGCCGTTTGCCGAAGGTGTCGCCGAGTCGGCCACCGAGCGCGAACGTGGCCGCGAGCGCGAGCAGGTAACCGTTTACGACCCATTGCATGCCGGTCTCGCTGAGGTGGAGCCCCTTCTGAATGTCAGGGATCGCGATCGAGACGATCGTCATGTCGATGAACGTCATCCCGACGGCGAAGATCATCGCCGCTAGAACCCAAGGGCCAGCCTTCGTTGCGGTCATGGCGACGACACTACACCCTGCCTAGGAGTACCGCCCACCGCGTTAGCGTTTAAGGGCGCGTGCTGCAGGCTGCCGGTGACTTAGTCTTCTTCAGGAACGCCGCGAGCAGCGATGGCGACGAGCTCATAATGCCGTCATCGCAGCGCTCGACCATCTTCGCCCAGCTGACGGCGGTGTCTGGATCCGGCCCGTCGAACCAGTTCTGCCAGGCGTAACCGGCGGCATGGGCCTTGGCGATGTACGCCGCGGTCGAGACTTCGATCCGCCCGAGGCCTGGGTAGTCGTATGTAATCGGCGGCTGCAGCGCTACGACTCCGGTTCCCGGCGAGTTGCCGAAGAGCAGGAAGGCAGCCATCCCGTCAACGCCAGGCGCAACCGGAACCTGCGGCGCGAGCTTGTGGAACTCATCCACGGCCGGCTGTTTGAACGAGACGACGATGATGTCCTTGCGCTTAACCTTTTTCAGCTCCGCGGCCAAGACGCGCGCGTTCGTGAGGTACTCGTCGATCGCCTCTGTTGTGGTCCGGCCCTTGATCTCAAGGTTAATCGGCGTGTGCGGGAAGGCTTTCAGTACCTCGGCAACCGACGCAATGCGGAAGTCTGACGCCTTGTAACCCTTCGGCGGCTTCTTGCGACCGGTCGCGATGCCGCGGAACGGATAAGCCGAGGCAGGCTTGTCATGGCTGTAATGGTCGCCGGTCTTTGAGAACCAGTAGGCGTTATCGAGCTTTTGGATCTGCGCCAGCGTGTACGAGGCAACTTCGCCGGTGCCGCTGGTCCGTGAATCAACGGTCGTGTTGTGCTGGATGATTGCGTGGTTGTCCTTAGTGACGCCCATGTCCAATTCCAGCATGTTGCCGCCAACCTGAAGGCAGCGCTTGAGCGCGTACATCGTGTTGCCAGGGAACTCATCCTCGCCGCCTTGGTGGCAGATGTTCCAAGGGTGCGATTGACGCCAGATGTTGACGGTCGCGGCCGACGCGGATGAGGCGACGACGGTCAGTGCGACGATTACAAGGGCAAGCGTTGGCAGCAGTCGTTTGATCATCGCCCGATCCTACCTCACCGATTGGCCCTATGCGTCAGCTGCCGATTATGTTGCCGACGGTGGAGCTGAAGCCCCCGCTGCCGCCGTCACCGGTCTCTAGGTACGGCTGAAGTGATTCGGCCAGCGACGCCATCGAGAGGCTCTGCAGCCAAACCTTGCCCGGGCCTGTCAGCTCAGCAAAGAACAGTCCTTGACCAAAGAACTTGTTCTTGATCCCTTTGATTGTGACGAGGTTGAAGCTGATGCTGTCCTCGAACATTCCAAGGTGGCCGGGGTGGACGCGGAGCTTGTAACCCTCCGGTAGTTCCATCTCTTTGATCTCGCCGGATAGCTCGGCCCACCACTGGCCGGTGCCTTCGATCTTCTGCAGGATCAGGCCGGCGCCGCCGAGAACGCCTGCTCCAAGCTTCTTCTGCAGGCCAGCCGAGACGCTGATAGTTGATTCACCGGCGATGAAGCCGTAGGAGTGAACCATGTGTGCTTTGCCTTCGACCGCCTGCATCGGCAGGATTTCGCCAGGAATCTTCGTGCCGAAAGCGATGTGGCCGGTGCCCCCTTCGGCGCTGTATTCGCTCATGAAGATGCTGGATCCGCCAACTGCGCGCTTGGCAACGTGCATCGCTCCCTTCAGCCCGCCACTAGCGCCGCCGATTCCGGTTGCGGCGGTTCGCATCATTATCGGCTCGTCAAGCCATGCTGCCTGGCCAGATTCGGAGATCAGTGTTTCGCCTGGCTCAAGGTAAACCTCGAGCCTTGGGAGCGTGGTTCCGATGATTTCAGTGCGCATAAAGCGACCATACCACGGGGCTCTAAGCCTGTATCCAGTGTTTCTGCAAGACGGTTCCCGCTTTGCGCGAGGGGTGGCTGCGAGAGTGAGCGCCATGCGTGCAAGAACAATGGTTTTCTTGCTGCTCGTTTGTGCTGCCGCGCTCCTGCCGCTGGCCACAAGCGCGCAGGGAGCCGACACACAGCAGCTGCAACAGACACTTGATGCCCAGAACGGGGTGCTAGCTGGCGCCCAGGGCTCGCTGAACAAGGTTCAAGCCCAGCTTGACACCGCTCAGGCCGCTTACGATGCTGAGCAAGCGAAGCTGGACAAGATCCAGTCCGACATCACGGCCGCCCACGCGCGCCTGCTGATGCTGGAGCGCAAGCTCGAGCTCGCGAACGCAGCCCTCACCGCAAATCTCGTCGGTCAGTACAAGGGCAACCATCCGGATCTCGTAACTGTGCTGATGAACTCGCACGGCTTCTCCGAGCTCGTCGATACAGCCAACTTCCTGCGCGATATTCAGGATCGTAACTCGCGAATTCTCGCCTTCGCAAAGCAGATGCGAGTCGAAGTGATCGCCGAGGCAACGCGGCTTGGAAAGATGCAGGTCGTCGTTGAGAAGCGCACCGCAGCGCTGCGCATTCAGCGCAACAAGATCGACAAGATTCACATTGAGGTTCTTCGTCGCCGTGACGCACTGATGGCTAATCGCGACCGCACTGCCGCAGCGCTGAAGGCGATTCACGCGCAAGAGGCTGCACTGCAGGGGCAGATCAACCAGCGCAACGCTGCTGCTGCCCCCGGCGACATTGTCAGCGGTGGTGGCTTTACCTTCCCGATGTCCCGCGGAGCGGCTTCCGGCCCCGGCAGCTGGAGCCTCGACCAGGGCGTTGACATCACTGCACCTGGCGGAACCGCTCTTCTCGCGGTCGGCTCGGGCACGATCGTGCTCCACGGCATCGGCGGCTTCGGTTCATGGGCGCCGGTACTCCACCTCGACAGCGGCCGCTACGTCTACTACGGCCACGCTGGTCCAGGCAACGCGGTTCCTGTTGGAACGCACGTCAGCGCCGGTCAGGTAATCAGCGAGGTTGGCTCCGGCATCGTCGGTATCTCAACCGGGCCACACCTTGAGATCGGCTTCTCTGACGCCAGCGGCACGCCAGCCGGCGGCGCTGGAGAGATGCTTTCGCTCCTTCAGGGCGCTTACGGCGGCTAAACCGGGCGTACGCTGCTGCGCCGTGGCGTGCGCTCGCGCCGCCGCCGGCTCGCCAGCGCGAAACGCTTAACTAGCTCTTCGCGCAGATCTTCGGGCTCGACGATCGCGTCGATGATTAGCTCTGAGGCGAGGTGCAGCAGGTCGATGTCGGCTGCGTACTCCTCGCGCAGCTCGGCCGTGACGCGTTCGCGCTCGCCGTCATCTTCGATTGCCTGAAGCCGGTTTAGGTGGACGGCGTTGACAGCTGCCTGCGGCCCCATCACTGCGATCGAAGCTCCTGGCAGCGCGAGCACGCCGTCCGGCTCAAAGGCCGGGCCTGCCATTGCGTAGAGGCCTGCGCCATAGGCCTTGCGCACGATCACGGAGATCTTCGGAACGGTCGCTTCGCTTAAGGCGGCGATCATCTTCGCGCCATGGCGGATGATTCCTTGCCGCTCAACGGCGGTGCCTATCATGAAGCCGGGGACGTCGGCCAGGAAGAGGATCGGCAGCCCGAAGGCGTTGCACAAGGAGATGTGGCGCGCCGCCTTGTCGGCAGAGTCCACAAACAGGACGCCGCCCTTGACCTTTGGCTGGTTGGCGACGATCCCAATCGGCTCGCCATTCAGGCGCGCAAAACCGACGACCAGCTCTTTCGCCCAGCGGGCGTGGATTTCGAAGAAGCTTCCCTCGTCGATCACGCCGTCGATCACCACGCGCATGTCGAACTGCTGGTTCTCGTCGGCTGGGATCTGATCGTTCGTGAGCGCGCTCGCGGAGTCAGCAGGCGCGGCGAGCGCCGCCGGATCGTCAAAGCAGGACGGTAGGTAGGAGAGGTGTCGCTGCGCGGCGGCGATCCCTTCAGCGTCATCGGCGACAAGGATGTGGCCGCAGCCGGAGACGCCGGTGTGCATCTTCGCGCCGCCCATCTCTTCCAGCGTCACCTGCTCGCCAATCACCATCTCCGCCATCCGCGGTGAGCCAAGGTACATCGAGGCGTTGCCGTCGCGCATGATCACGACGTCGCAGAAGGCGGGAATGTAGGCGCCGCCGGCGGCGCTTGGCCCAAACAGCACGCAGACCTGAGGCACCACGCCGGAGAGCTCAACTTGGTTGAAGAAGATCCGTCCAGCTCCGCGGCGGCCAGGGAACATTTTGACTTGGTCGGTGATCCGCGCCCCGGCCGAGTCAACGAGGTAGACGATTGGGATGCGCCGTTCCAAAGCGCGCTCCTGAATCCGCAAGATCTTCTCGACCGTCTTTGCGCCCCATGAGCCAGCCTTTACCGTTGGGTCGTTGGCCATCACGGCGACTGGGCGGCCGGCGACGGCGCCGACACCGGTGACGACGCCGTCGGCGCCAAGGCCTTCCTCCTGCCAGTTGGCGAGCAGCCCTTCCTCAGCGAACGAGCCTTCGTCGAGCAGCAGCGCTACGCGCTCGCGGACCGGCAGGCGGCCCTGCTCGAGCGCTTTCTCGCGGTGGCGCTCAGTGCCACCCGCGATCGATCGCGCAGCGGCTTCTTCGAAGGCGTCAGGGTTGCTCATCGCGTCGGAGCGTATCCTGCCCGCGCCACTAGGCAGGAATTCCGCTGGCACGGGCGAACTCCGCCGTATTCTGCTCGCAGTCACATCGCCCCCATCAATCGGGAGGACCCAATGAGCTCAGTTCCTGTAGATCCACAGATGATCGAAGAGACCACAGCTCTAGCGCTCGAAGAGAAGGGCAAGCTCGTCAAGTCGCTGAGCCGGCTCGACATGACGCTGTTCACGATTTGCGCTTTTGTCGGCCTCGACACGCTCGGTCTTGTTGCATCGAACGGGCCGCAGGGGTTCCTCTGGCTCGTTCTTCTCGCCGCGCTCTTCGTCGTTCCTTACGGCCTGCTGATGTCAGAGATCGGCAGCGCATTCCCCGAAGAGGGCGGCCCATACGAGTGGGTCAAGCTCGCCTTCGGCCGCTTCCAAGGCTCGCTCGCGGCTGTCCTCTATTGGTTCACCAACCCGCTATGGGTCGGCGGCTCGCTGGCCTTCATCGCGACCGCTGCCTGGAGCAGCAACATCTCGGAGATTACGCCCGGCTCTGCGTGGGACTACATCTTCAAGCTGATCTTCATCTGGTTCTCGATCGGCGTTGCGATCGCTGCGCTAAAGCGCGGTAAGTGGATTCCAAACGTTGGCGCGATCATGCGGATCATCGTGCTCGGCCTCTTCTCGATCACGGTGATCATCTACGGCTTCCAAGAGGGCTTCAAGGGCTCCGTCGTCACCGACATCACGCCGACAATGTCGGTCTTCCTCGCGCTCGTACCGCTGCTGCTCTTCAACTACGTCGGCTTTGAGCTGCAGAACGGAGCCGCTGAGGAGATGCAGGATCCTCAGAAGGACGTACCGATGTCGGTTATGCGGAGCGGCGTTTCCGGCGTGCTGATGTATGCCGTGCCGATCTTCTGCATCCTGCTGGTACTGCCGCTGAGCAAGGTCACCGGAATCGGCGGCTTCCTTGAC
>CAIJLJ010000006.1 GCA_903821395.1 uncultured Solirubrobacterales bacterium
CGAGCTCTCGACGATTGCCAGCAGGTCGGCGGCCTCAACGTTTAGCTCGGCGCCCTCAACCGATCCCAGATAAAGCGTCCCTAGCCCGCGCTGGTTGTGGGTTGCGATCGGCACCGCCGCAATGATCTGCTCAATCTCGTCCCCTCAAAGCCTTGAGCGCTGAGTCGGTCTCGGGCGGTCGCTGCGACCAGCTCTTGCGCGCACGGGCAGGCCGTCATCCCCTGCGCCGTAACGCCGACGATGCGCCGCGTCCCTTTTTCTCCGGCGAGCGCCGCGCCGTGGAGCGTGTAAATCTCTTGAGTCTCGATTCCCGACACCGGCGCTGGCTTGTTTTCGGGGTAGCGGGCAGTGATCGTTACTTCGGCCCGCAGCGCACCCTGCCGCTCGCGAACGCTCTCTGCAATCGACTGCGCGAGCAGCTCGGCCCGCAGCGCGCTGCCCTCAACTGCAAACTCGCCAATCGCTTCGTTGACGACTTCGTCAAAGCGCGACATGTGTGCGCCTTTTTGCTTTGGTCCGAGGTCGACAAAACATTCGAGCTGGGCGTGGTAGGACTGCTCCGCTCCGGGCTCACCGATGCGGATCACCTTCTCAACGCCGGTTACACCGACCCGCGAAAGCGAGAGGTGAATTTCAGGCTTGTAGTTCTGAACGTCCGGCGAATTGCTTAGCGATGAGAGTTCCATGGAGGACCTGCCTCTGTTGAGTTTCGTAGAAGGGTAGCCCAGCTTCAATCGAGCTTGTGCTATTAATCACTTAGTTGATTGCGGCTTAATTCTAGTTGCGCGTGGCTGCAGAGTTGTTACGCGTCAGGTGGGGGAATAGTTCAATCGACAGAGAGAGCGTTTCAGTAGGGGAGATGTGTGGGGAGGGGGAGCGATCTCAATGATCGCTCCCGCAATTTCTGGCTGAGGAGCTGAGGAGAATATGCAGGCAACAAAGAGCGCAGGATTGCTCGCTGATGAGGCCCCGGTATGGGAACTCGCTGAGTTGAAGCCGCTGATCGTGACCGGCCAGGAGAAGGGCTTCCTAACCGTCGCGCAGGTCACCAAGTGCTTCGAGGAGGTGGAAGTCTCAAAGGAGCAGGTGCAGGAGCTCCACGGCCACCTTCAAGAGATGGGCATTGACGTTGTCGAAGGCGACGACGGGTCGGGCCCGCCAATGACCGAAGGTGCGGCGAAGCCGAGGAGGCGAGCATCGGCCCGCAAGAACGAAGAGATCGATCTGACAGTCGAGCCGAGCCTCGATTCGCTGCGCCTCTACTTGCGATCAATCGGTCGCGTGCCGCTGCTAAGTGCGGTCGAAGAGGTCACGCTCGCCAAGCGAATCGAACGCGGCGACATGAATGCCAAACAGCACATGGTCGAAGCGAACCTGCGGCTTGTAGTGTCGATCGCGAAGGGCTACCTCGGCCGTGGGCTGACCTTCCTTGACCTGATCCAGGAAGGCTCGCTCGGGCTGATTCGCGCAGTCGAAAAGTTCGACTACCGGCGCGGTTACAAATTCTCGACCTATGCCACGTGGTGGATCCGCCAGGCCGTTACGCGCGCCATCGCCGATAAGGGCCGGACGATCCGGATTCCGGTTCACATGGTTGAAAAGCTCAACAAGGTAGTCCACGTCGAGCGCCAGCTGGTCCAGTCGCTGGGCCGCGAGCCGACGCCGGAAGAGATCGCTGAAGAGCTCGAGTGCAGCACCGAGGATGTGCGCGAGATCCTGCGCGTAAGTCAGCAGCCGATCTCGCTTGAGAAGCCGGTTGGCGACGAGGACGATTCGCAGCTAGGTGACTTCGTGGAGGACGATGGTGTTGTCTCACCGTTCGATCTGACCTCCGATTCGCTGCGCCGTGAGAACGTCTATCGAGCCCTTGGCACACTGCCGGCCCGTGAGCGTGACGTGATCATTATGCGCTTTGGAATCGGTGGCGGCAAGCCTCGGACGCTGGAGGAGGTGGGCCGCGCATTCGATGTAACGCGCGAGCGCATTCGCCAGATCGAGAACCACACGCTGAAGAAGCTGGAGTCGCTGCCGGAGGCCCAGAAGCTCCGCGACAGCGCCTGAGCTCTACACTTCCGGGCGCTGTGCTCGGCGGGATGTCCGAGTGGTTAAAGGAGACGGGCTGTAAACCCGTTGGCTCTGCCTACGCAGGTTCGAATCCTGCTCCCGCCATAAAACTGCCTGTGGGCTCGCGCATCTTGTCGTTGGTAGATGCCGGCCGCTCGAGTCCTGTACGCTGGCCGCTCTATTTCCAGCCAGTCCGAAGGAGCAAATTCAGATGAGCGCCGTTATCGAGTTCACAATGCACGCCAACCCAGGGCAGTACGAGCATCTCCTCGAGGTCTACTCCGAGTTTGCTGCCTACATGAAGGAGAGCCACGAGGGCCTAAGCCAAGTTCTCGTAGTTGGTGATCCCGCCAGCGGTCTGGTTCGCGGCATTGGAGTCTTTGACACCCCAGAGCAGGCTGAAGTCGTCAACAGCGAAGAGGTCTTCGCTGACTTCAACTCGAAGGTGACGCCGCTGATTTCAGGCAGCCCTGAGCGGATCGAACTTCAGCTAGTTCACACTTTCGCGCGCTGACCTTCAGGGCTCAGGCCGCTGGGTTCTCCGGCGGCCTGTTGCCCCCGCGGGTCTCGTCCGGAACGGTTCGAGTTCCGAGCGTGCCGCTCACGATACCGCGCTTTGCGCTCTGGTTGTTGAATATCAGCCGTCCGGGTTGGCTGGTTCGCTGTTGATGTGCCTGACCTAGAGCAGATACTGCCCGCTAGCGGTGCGCGTCGTGACGCGCTCGCACTCGCTTACCCCGATCTAGATCAGTTCGATGATCCAACGCTCGAGTGGCGGCGCCTGTTCTCTGAGCTGTTCGGAACATTCATGCTTGTGCTCGTCGCCGCCGGTGGGGGCATGCTGCACGCCGAGGCGAGTGACCAGGTCAGTCTCGCGGCTGCCGTCGTTGCGCCGGGGTTGATGGTGATGGCGATCATCCTCTTCATGGGCTCCGTCTCCGGTGCGCATCTCAACCCGGCGGTGTCGATCGCTTTCGCGCTGCGGCGCGACTTTGCTTGGAGGCGCGTGCCTGGCTACATCTTCGTCCAACTGATCGGGGCGACGCTGGCTTGCCTGTTCTTGCGCGCGGTGCTTGGCGATGTTGGCGGGCTTGGGGCGACAGACCCTGGCCCCGGGTACGCCGATTGGCAGGCGATGTTGATCGAGATGGTGCTGACTCTAGGCCTGGTCAGCACGATTCTCGGCACAGCTTCCGGCGCTCAGAACGTCGGCTCCATCGGCGCGCTCGCGGTCGGCGGTTACATCGCGCTGGCCGGCCTCTGGGCGGCGCCGGTAAGCGGCGCATCGATGAACCCAGCGCGCTCGTTTGGCCCCGATCTGGTGGGCGGTAACTTCACGCACTACTGGCCTTATCTAGTCGGGCCTCTGGCCGGTGCGTTGATGGCCGTTGCATTCGCTTTTATTCTCCGCGGCCGTGGCGGCGGGCCGACAGCCCGTGCGGCGGGATCTGGCAGATTGACGCCGAAAACGGACGACGGAATAACCGGTGGCAGCGCCGACGGCTAGCAGCCAGCGCTGCTGCCCGGAAGCCTTGAAACAGATAATCGGCGCATCCAGCGCGTGAGCTGGTAATGATTGAGCAATGCGCCCGCTTCGCCAATCAATTCTCGCCCTAGTTACTGCGGGGCTACTGCTGGCGTTGGCCGTAAACGGAGCGTCGGCGAGCCTGCCGGCGAAGGCTCAGGCGCTCGTTCCTCAGCGGTCGCTGGCCGGCGTCAAGATCGGAATGATCGCCAGCCAGGTACGCGCCGTGCTCGGCAGGCCAAGCAGCAACAAGGTTTCGGTCCGGCCAATTCTCGGCAAGGTTCGGACAATGGACTTCGGCGCGACCGAGGTCCTCTTCAGGGGCACGGCAGCAACCGCCCCGGTGAACACGATCTCGACGTCAAGTCATGGCGAGCGGACCGCGCAGGGGGTAGGGGTTGGATCGACTGAGGCTCAGCTAGTCGCGAAGCTCAGCGGCGAACACTGCCTGACCGAACTCGGCTATCGGCACTGCTTCATCGGCAAGTGGAGCAAGGGGTTCGTAGTAACCGACTTCTCGATAGCGAATCGGCGGGTGACGTTGATCACGCTCGGTGTGATCACCCAGTGACGGCAATGGCGGCCTCGGGTTGCCCTGTGACTTGCGCGTAACGGCAGGCACACCTGCTATCAAATGTCTATGGATCTTCGCCGCTCAGCTCTCGCCCTCACGCTCTTTGCCGCGCTACCGCTCCTAGCGGCCTGTGGTCAGGATCAAAGCGCCGTAGATAAGGCTGCGCAGCAGGCTGCAGCTGAACAGGCCAATCCTCCCACGGTCACAGACGTCACAACACCAGTTATTAGGGCTGTGAAGGTGACGCCGGGTGCCGGCGAAGGAAACCTGAAGGTCAAGCCCGTGGTCCCGCGCCAGGGCGGAGCGGCGCCGACCACACTGATCGTTCAGGACGTTGTTGTCGGGACTGGCGCGGAGGCCAAAAGCGGTGACAGCGTCACTGTTCAATACGTTGGCGTGCTCTTTGCTACCGGCAAGGAGTTCGACAGCTCATGGAAGTCTGGGAAGCCGTTCACATTCACGCTCGGCAGTGGCGGCGTGATCCCAGGATGGGACCAAGGCGTCGCTGGTATGCGCGTCGGCGGTCGCAGGCGGCTAATTATTCCGGCCGATCTTGCCTATGGCGCGGCAGGTTCGCCGCCGGCCATCCCAGCCAACGCTGCGCTCGTCTTTGACGTTGATCTGCTGAGCGTTAAGGCTGGCTGAGTGCGCGCAGCGCTGGCGGCAGTCGGAGTCGCGCTGTGGCTGTCGTTAGCGACGGTCGCTGGCGCCTCAACACTTAAGGGCGGCTCTGAGCACAAGGTTGCAGCCGAAGGAGGCTCCCTTGACGTTGTTGGCGTCTCGTTCGGCCAGCGCGACCGCCTGGTAGAGGTCGGCTTCTTCGCCGCCCAGCCGATCACGCCACAGGTTCTCTCGAAAGCAAAGGGCGGCGAGCTCTGCGCGGTTGTAACTCCGGGAGCAGGGACCCCGCGTTCGATCTGCGTGTCGCGCGTGAATAGCCAATGGCAGATCTTCCTTCGTGGTAAGCAAGTCGTCGGAACTGTCAGCCAGCCGCACCCAAACCAGCTGCTGCTTCGCTTCGAGCCATCCGCAGCGCTGCTTCCGGCCGGGGCGGCAAAGTTCTACGCCTCCGCCAGTGCCGCTGGCTGCGCAGCACAGCAG
>CAIJLJ010000007.1 GCA_903821395.1 uncultured Solirubrobacterales bacterium
AGATCGGGATGGGTCGCGAGCAGCTCAGGCTTGAACGCGATTGCACCGAGAGCGCCAATTCCAGCCCGCGCCTGATCAACCACCGATAGCGATTCGAGCGGGCTGAGTGCCGCCGCGATTTCGTCCTCGAGCTCGCGGCCACGATCCAGCAGCCCTTCGTTCTCGATGATGTCGAGGTTGGCCAGCGCGGCGGCGCAGCAAGTTGGGTGGCCGGAATAGGTTTGGCCGTGACGGAACCAAAGCCCGTCACCGTCCCAGAACGGTTCCGCTATCCGGCCGCTGATGACGACGCCTCCGAGCGGAAGGTAACCGCTCGTGACGCCCTTGGCGAAAGTCATCATGTCTGGACGGAGGTCGAACCGATCGACACCCCACATCGTCCCGAGCCGGCCGAAGGCGGCGATCACACAGTCGGCTATAAACAGCGCGCCGTGCTTGGTGCAGAGGGCCGCGAGACCGTGCAGATAGCCGGGCGGAACGCGATGGACGCCACCAGCCCCGATCACCGGTTCGGCAAAGACGGCGGCGACCTTGTCGGGACCGACGCGTTCGAATTCCGCCTCGAGCGCCTCGAGCGAGTCCCACTGAACACTCGACACTGCCGGATCAACGGGCCCCATCCCCGCCTGATTAGCAGCAATCCCGCCGATACTCGTTCCGAGCCCGTGCGTGCCGTGGTAGCCCTGCGTACGACCGATGATGTGAACGCGGTCGGGCTCGCCGGTCGCATCGAAGTAACGGCGCGCCAGCTTAGCCGCGGTCTCAATCGCGTCTCCCCCACCTAGGCCAAAGAAGATCTTGGGATCGTCAATGATCGGCGCAGCGCTGGCAGAGAGTCGCTCTGCGAGCTCCAACACGGGCTTGTTCGCGAACCCGCCGAAGGTCTGGTAGCTGGCGAGCGTGTCCATCTGCGCTCGCGCCGCGTCGGCGATCTCGTGGCGACCATGCCCTACGTTCACGCACCACAAACTCGCCGTTCCATCGAAGTACTTCTTGCCTTCTGTATCCCAGACGTAAGAGCCTTCACCGCGCTCGATAACGAACTCGTGGCCCTTAACCTGAGCCATGTCCGCGAACGGATGCCAGAAGGACGTCTCGCTGGTCAATGCGTACCGAGCCGTTCGCTAGGTGATGATTGGGATGATCAGAATCGCAACGATGTTCGCGACCTTAATCATCGGGTTGATCGCCGGGCCAGCGGTGTCCTTGAACGGATCGCCGACCGTGTCGCCTGTGACAGACGCCGCGTGGGCTTCTGACCCCTTACCGCCAAAGGCGCCATCCTCAATCAACTTCTTGGCGTTGTCCCAGGCTCCACCGCCCGCCGTCATCATCACGGCGAAGAAGAACCCTACGACGATCACGCCGATCAGAAGGCCACCAAGCGCGGCAACGGAGATCAGGCCGACGACGGTTGTCAGAACGATTGGAATCAGAGACGGAATGATCATCTCGCGCTGCGCTGATGCCGTCACGATGCTGACGCAGGTTGCGTAGTCAGGCTGCTCGGTGCCGTCCATGATCCCTGGCTTCTCGCGGAACTGGCGGCGCACCTCTTCGACGACCATGCCTCCAGCGCGGCCGACTGCCTCCATCGAGAGCGCGGCGAAGAGCGTCACCATCATGCCGCCAACGAGCAGACCCATCAGAATTGCCGGATCGTCAATCGGGAACAGCGTTACCAGCCCCTGAGCGGCGAGCTCGGCCTTGAAGCCGGCGAATAGGACGATCGCCGCGAGAACCGCGGAGCCGATCGCGTACCCCTTCGTTACAGCCTTCGTTGTGTTGCCGACTGCGTCGAGTGGGTCGGTGACGTTGCGGACTTCCTCTGGCATATCTGCCATTTCGGCGATGCCGCCGGCGTTGTCGGTGATTGGACCGAACGCGTCGAGAGCCACGATCAAACCGGTGAGCGACAGCTGCCCCATGACTGCGACGCCAATGCCGTAAATACCTTGGACGCCGCCACCGGCGAGCTTCCAAGATGCGAGCACGCCAAGGACCAGCACCAGCGCCGGAAGCGCCGTTGCCTGAAGGCCCTGTGCAAGTCCGGAAATGATGTTCGTTGCGTGACCCGTCTGCGACGCCTCAGCCGTCTTGCGAACCGGGCGAAAACGCGTCGAGGTGTAGTAGTCAGTGATCACGAAAAGCAGCGCCGTCACGACGATGCCGACCAACGAGCAGAGGTAGAGGTTCGTCACGCTCGGTGCGGCGACCGCTCCGGCGACGCTCTTGAACGTGATGCCGTCCATCATCCACTTGGTCACTGGGTAGAAGGCGACCGCGGCAATGATGCCGGAGACTGCGAGCCCTTGGTAGAGCGCGCGTTCAACGTTGCCCTTCTCGCTGCGCACAGCGAAGGTGCCAATGATCGACGCAATGATTGCGACGGCGCCGAGGACGAGCGGGTAGAGAGCCACGTTGGTCTGTTCATTGAAGGTGAGGACTCCCAGCAACATGACCGCAACAGCGGTAACGGCATAGGTCTCAAAGAGGTCGGCTGCCATGCCGGCGCAGTCGCCAACGTTGTCGCCGACGTTGTCAGCAATGACGGCCGGGTTGCGAGGGTCGTCCTCTGGGATTCCAGCCTCAACCTTGCCGACGAGGTCGGCCCCCACGTCAGCGGCCTTAGTGAAGATGCCGCCTCCGAGTCGAGCAAAGACCGAGATCAGTGAACCACCGAAGCCGAGTCCGATCAGGGCGTCAACTGCTTCCTTCGGGGTTTGATCGAAGTAGGAGGTGAGGATGCCGTAGTAACCAGCTACGCCGAGCAGTGCGAGCCCAACGACAAGCATGCCGGTAATGGCGCCGCCACGGAACGCAACCTTCAGCGCCGGGCCGATACCGCCACGGGCCGATTCAGCAACGCGACAGTTTGCGCGTACAGAAACGTTCATGCCGATGTAGCCGGCTGAGCCGGAGAGGATTCCACCGATCGCGAAGCCCACCGCGACGTAAATGTTCTGGATGAACAGGAGCGCGACGAAGAGGACGACTCCGACCGCTGCAATTACTAGGTATTGCCGGTTCAGGTACGCGCGGGCACCTTCCTGAACAGCTGCCGAAATGCGCTGCATCTCGGCGTTGCCGGGTGATAGCGCGAGCAGTTGGGTTGTCGTCAAGACGCCGTATGCAACGGCGATCAGGGCGCAGCCAACGGCAATAATGACCCCATGGTCGGTAAGTAGTGCAGACACGGTGGTTGAGTCCTCCGAAGTGATTGGATTAACAGCTGCCGATAAGGCAGCCGGCGCGAGGCGGAGAGGCAATTTGTTGGCCTCAGCGCTCGTAAGCTAGGCGATCCTATCGGTAAGGGCGACGGAAACGCTCTGCGGTACTTACGGCCCGGGCGTCCAAAGACCGCCGGAAGGCTTGGCGGGCGGCTCGTCGGCCGGCGCAGCGTCGCCCGAGCCAGCGTTACCTTCAGCCCCTGAAGCCCCCTGCGTGTCCGTTGGCACGCCCTGTTCGCCGGTCAGTTTCGTGAATGCAACTTGCAGCTGTGCGAGCGCATCCTTGATCGACGCAGCATTCTCGCCTAGAGCCGGCTCGATCAGTGGCAGCAACCGCCGGATTCCTTCAATCGCAATCCCGACCTGAACCGGGTCGGTTTCATCCTCGGTTCCAGGTAGGAGACCGGCCTTGCGGGCGCCAAGGTTCAGCAGCGACACCACGGTCTGCGCAACTAGGTCTTCAACGCGCAGCGACTTCAATTCAGCCTCATACGCAGCGCGCATCTCCTCCTCGCTCATCGCGGACTCAGCGCCGCCTGGCGCTCCTGCCTCGGGCTCGGTGCTGGGCGTCTCTTCAGGCTGCTCGGGTGTGGCGGCTTCTTCAGTCACGACGTTGATACCTCCGTAGAACTTTTGGGCTCATCGGCCCCGAATGTTTGCTGCGTCTGCGCCACTGTAGAAGCGTAGACCTCCTCGATGCTCTGACCTTCGGCGAGCGCGGCTGCTTGGCGTTGAGCTCCGTTTAGCTGTGGGAACGTCGGATTGATGCCAAGTTCGGAGCGCACCGGCGAGGTCCACTCGAGCAAGCCCTCGAACGCGGCCCGTGCCGGGACACAAACTCCCCGTTCCAGATCGATCAGCTCGCCGGCCGCACCCCAGCGGATCGCTCGCCAAAGGTTCTCCTCGATCAGGCGCGCAGGCGGCGCAACGATTGGCAGTCCGTCATCGTCGTCACGCGCGCACTGCAGCACGCAGGCGACGATCAGCTCTGAGAGGGCGTCGGATTCAGCAGCGCTGGACTGCGCGTCGCAGATCCGGACCTCAACCGTCCCAAACGCTAGGTGCGGCCTCACCGACCACCAGACCTGCGTGTCCTCTTCGATCGAACCGGTCGCGAGCAGCAGCTCTAAATATTCACGGTAGCTATGCCACGAGCCATAAGCGTCCGGAACCCCGCAGCGCGGGAACGACTTGGTGAAGCTTTGAGTGCGAACCGAGGCTAGCCCGCTGTCGAGCCCTTCGAAGAAGACCGAATTGGCGCTGAGCGCAAGAAGCGTTGGCAGCAACGCGCGGAGGCGGTCACAGACGCGGACGGCACGATCGGCGTCTCGGATCCCGACATGCACATGGAGAGAGAACGTGTTGTTGCGGCGCGCGACGTATTGAAGGCCATCGACTACGCGGCGGTAGTGATCAGATTCAACGTTGAGCTGCTCGCGGTAATCGGCCCAAGGATGAGTCCCGGTCGAGCCCAGCACGACACCTTCCCGAGCGGCAAGCGCGAACAGCTTTTCGCGCATCAGCGCTTGGCGCGAAAGCGCATCAGCAACGTTAGCCCCCGCCCCCGAGCGGATTTCGATCTCCGAGAGGATTAGCTCGGACGAGATCGACGTCGCCAGATCGGCATCACTTGAGCTCGCGGCCTGCTGGAGCTCCTCAAATCGCGCGGTCAGGTCGAGGCTCTGCGGGTCAAGGATCGCGAACTCCTCCTCGATACCGACCGTGCCGTCGGTGGCCTGCGCGAACGCGTCGCGGGCCTTCTCCAAGTCAATTCGGCTCATGCGAGGTAGAAGTAAAGCGCGTGCAGCAGGTCAACCGCGGGATTTGACGTGTGAACTGTCACCTCGGCCGGTACGTCAAGCAATGACTCCGAGTAGTTGAAGATGATCCGCACGCCCGCGTCAACCAGCCTGTCCGCAAGCTCCTGCGCCGCGTCGCCGGGAACAGCGAGCACCGCGACCAGTACCTCGTCCTCGGTGATTACGCGCTCCGCGTCATCGACCGGGCGAACAGAGTGGCCGCCAACCTTCGTGCCGACCTTCTTCGGATTGGCATCGAAGACAGCGACGACGTTGAAGCCATGATCAGCGAAAATGTCAGAGGAGCCGATCGCTTTGCCGAGGTGGCCGGCACCGAACAGAGCGATGTTCTGTTGGCTGCCAGTTTGGAGGATTTCGCGAATCTCGTCGGCCAAGGCATCGACGTTGTAACCGACACCGCGCTTGCCAAACTTGCCGAAACCGGAAAGGTCTCGCCTGATTTGGGTGCTGTTAACGCGCGTGTAATCCGAGAGCTCCTGCGATGAAAGCGTCTCGCGGCCTGTCTTCTGCGCCTGCGTCAAAACCTGTAGATAACGGGAGAGGCGCGCTGCTACCCCAAGCGACAGCCGAGCATGCTCATCGTCGGGCGCGATCAGACCAACTGGAGCGTCGTCGATCTCTTCATCGGCCAAGGCATCGATGCTACCGCGCCGAGGCGCGAAGCAGGCGACTTTTTAGGTCCGCTTGATCGATCTCGAAGTCGTAAAGCTCCTGGCCATCGAGCGCAATCACTGGGATTCGCTCTAGGTAAGCAGCGTGAATTGCGGCATCCCCCTCGATATCGATCTCGACGAGCTCGAAGCCGTATTCACCTTGAAGAGCCCTGAGCTGTCCCAAAGCGACCTCACAGAGGTGGCAGCCGCCACGCGAATAGACAGTTACCTTCTGGCTCATCGGCTCGAACCG
>CAIJLJ010000008.1 GCA_903821395.1 uncultured Solirubrobacterales bacterium
CCGATCTGGGCCTGCGAGATAAGCAGCTTGAAGTCGTCGGGCGTGCCGCCTTCATCGAAGTCGGCCTCCGGGTCAATTCGCATTAGCCGCAGCACGCCGTTGGCGGCGCCGTTGAGACCAGCAATAAAGGGCCGCATCACGATCTCGAAGATGCTCAGGGGGCGCGCGCAAGCCTTCGCCACAGCCTCGGCCTTGACGATCGCGAAGATCTTCGGCACCTGCTCACCGGCGATCACGTGCAGCGAGGTGACGAGAATGTAGGCAATTGCGACCGAGACGGCGACGGCAGCACCGTGCGCCAGCGGGCCGCCAAGCAGCGGCTCAAGTAGCGTCGCGATCGCTGGCTCGCCGAGGAAACCGATGCCGAGCGATGCGAGCGTGATGCCGAACTGGCAGGCCGAGAGGTACTGACTGAGGTCATCTTGCTGCGCCACAGCGCGCGCGGCGCCTCGGGCGCCCTCCTCGGCCTCAGCCTGCAAGCGGCCGCGGCTGGCACGAACCAGCGCAAACTCAGCGGCAACGAAAAAGCCGTTGACCGCTACCAGCACGAAGATCGCGGCAATGAGCAGCGCGGTCATCGCGTCGGGGCCTGTGGGGAGGTACTTCGCGGAAGGTCGTCAGGCACTAATAATCAACTCGCACTCTACCGGCCGCGGGGCCGGAAAAGCGATAGTTAGGCCAGCTCGTCGATCTGCTTGGCCAGCGCGAGGTCAGCATCGGTCACGCCACCCTCGGAATGTGTCGAGCAAGTGATCCGAACCTGGTTCCACTGGTGGACGAGAATGTCGGGGTGATGGTTCGCCACCTCGGCGACGCCAGCGACCGTGTGGACAAACTGAATTGCCGACTCAAAGTTGGGTAGCGAAAAGTCGCGGACGATTGCACCGTCCTCGTTGCGCCACTCACCGTCGGCAATTGCTGTTTCGATTACGTCGTTCTCAAGTAGAGCCATGGCGCGAGTGTAGAGCTCCTTCCGTACGATTGATGCGTGCGGATTGTCAGCCTCGTCCCCCATGCCACGGAGATCTGTTTCGCGCTTGGTCTTGGCGATCAGGTGGTTGGGGTCACGCACGAGTGCGATTGGCCACCTGAGGCTGCCGACGCCGCAGCAGTTACGCGCGATCTTCTGAAGCCAGGGCTATCGGCCGCCGAGATCGACGCCGCGGTGCGCGAGATCACCGGCAAAGGCGAGGCGATCTACCAGCTCGACGAGCAGCTACTCGCAGAGCTGGAGCCCGACCTGATCGTCACGCAGGCGCTCTGCCCGGTATGTGCCGTCAGCTACGACGACGTGGTCACCGTCGCCGAGCGGCTTGAGAGCAAACCGAAAGTGATCGCGCTCGACCCAAACACTTTCGGCGAAACGATGATTGACATTAGAACCGTCGCGCAGGCGACCGGCGCCGAACGCGAGGCGCTAACGCTGATCGCCAGCCAGCGCGCGCGCGTTGACGCGATCGAGGCCGCTGTCGCCGACCGGCCAATGGTTGGCGCAGTCGCGATCGAGTGGCTCGACCCTGTGTTCATCGGCGGCCACTGGACTCCGCAACTGATCGAGATCGCCGGCGGCGTTGATCTGCTCGGACTCCCTGGGGAGCCATCGCCGCAGAGCAGCTGGGAGGCGATCAACGAAGCCGAGCCGCAGGTGATCTTTGTGATGCCGTGCGGAATTGACGCCGCCGGTGCGCTCGAAGCAGCCGAACAGCACCGCGAGCAGCTAGCCGCCACCGGTGCGCAGCGGATCGTCGCGATCGACGGCTCAGCGACCTTCTCACGGCCCGGACCAAGGCTCGTTGATGGGCTCGAGATAATCGCCCATGTACTCCACCCCGACGTTGTGCCGCAGGCGCCGGGCCCGGCGCTCGACCTGCTGCTCTAGCCGACTAGGGCTGGCGTCGCCGCCGCGAGGACCAGCGACCCAACCACGGCAATCACGCCGATCGCCGCGCAGGCAGCCCAGCCGACCGCCGGCTGGCCGCGCTTCTCAGCCATCACAAACGCGCCGCCAGCCAGCGCACCCGCGGTAAGGCCACCGAGGTGCCCTCCGATCGAAACGTTTGAGAGCACAAAGCTGAAGACGATGTTGAAGATCAGCAGCATGCCGATGCCGCTCTGTAGCGGGTTACCGCCGCGGGCGTAAATAATCGCTGAGGCCGCTCCCATCAAACCGAAGATTGCCCCCGATGCGCCAACCGTGAGCGAATCGGGCGAGAGCAGGAGCGCGCCGAACGAGCCACCCAGCAGCGAGACGACGTAAAGAGCGAGGAAGCGGCCGCGGCCGAGTTGCGGTTCCATCTGGGAACCAATGAACCAGAGCAGGATCATGTTGAACGCAAGGTGCATCAGCCCGGCGTGGAGGAACCCTGATGTGACCAACCGCCAGTACTGCCCGCCGGCACCGACCGGCGCTGCCGCAAGCGCGCCATCGTAGAAAAGCTGCCCCTGGCCACTGCCGAACGGGAAGCCGCCGGTGACGAGGTAGCCGAGAACCGAAAGCGCGATCAGCGAGATCGTCACCACCGGCGCAGCGGTGCTACCGCTCATCACCGGGAGACGCACCGCCTTACCGCTGTGCGTGGCGCAGTCCGGGCAGCGCATCCCGACCGGGCTTGGCGTCATGCAGTCCGGGCAGATTGGATTTCCGCAGCCGGAGCATGAGACCGCTGTCTCACGCGAGGGATGGCGATAACAGGTGGTTTGAGTAGCGGTAATCGTGGACGTCCGTTTGTAGCGCCGGCCGGCAGGGTTTGTCTGCTAAGCCCGCAGCCTGAGGCTAGCTACCTAGGCGCCGCGTTACTTCGTTGCCGATCGTGTCAATCGCCTTACGAGCGAACAGGACCGGGCCTGCGGCGGAGTTCTGCTGGCGGCTGCGCTTGCGGCGCACCCCGAGAACCGCGGCTGCGCCTGCCGCCGCCGTACCCACAGCCAGTGCTGCAGCTGGCCTAACCCACGTGCGCGGGTCGTGGAAGGCGCCGGCCTCCCAGGCATCGATCTCGTCGGCGGCGAGCGAGCTGATCATGTTGAGCCTGTCCTCAAGGTCGCTCATCAGGTGCTCGGGCGGATCAACCGGCGCGAGCGCCTGCGCCAGTAGCGCTTCAAGGTCGATCGGGTTTGGCTGGCTGCTCATCGCTTTAGGCCTCCTGCGGTTCGCCGACGAGGGTTTCTAGCTGTTTGATTGCGCGGTGCAGTAGGACCTTCGTTGCCCCTTCGCTGCGCCCCAGCGCTCTGCCGATCTCCTTGTTGTTCATTCCCAGCGCGAAGCGCATGATCAGCGCTTCGCGGCGATCGTCCGGCAGCTCCTGGACTGAATCGAGAATCCGGCGCAGTTCGTCTCGTCCTTCGACTAGTTGTTCGGTTGTGTGCAGCGCGCCCGGTTCGGCAATCGCGTCGATGTTGGTTTGCGGTTTGCGTGAGCGGTCGCGGTAGAGGTTGGCGGCGAGGTTGTGGGCGATGCGAATTAGCCACGGTCGCAGCGGCCTGCCGTTCGACTCCGCCAGTGCCTTCTCGAAGTGGCGGTAAGCCTGAAGAAAGGTTTGCTCGGTTAGATCCTCGGCGTCGTGGTGGTTGCCAACGCGGTAGTACGAGTAGGAGTAGACGTCGCGAAGGTGATCGCGGTAGCAGTCGCTGAAACGGCGGTCTAGCTCCTCTTTCTCCACGCATCAGAGCCTACCCGCGCGCCTTAAACGACGCGTGCGCCGACCACTCGGCGCGGTTCGATTACAGACTCAGCAAAACTTGCGGCGTCGCTCTGGCCGGCAACGACTTCGGCGAGCGCCTTAATCGCTGGCGCGCGCACGTGGGCGTTTGTCAGTGCCTCAGCTAGTAGCGGCAGCGAATCGAGCGCCTCGGCCACCTGGCCGATCTCAGGGCGAATCTCCTGCGCGGAGATTCCTGCCGCGAGCATCTCGCCGGCGCGGCGGTTGCGGCCGCCGGCGGCGACGACCGAGGCGACAAGGTCACCGACGCCGGCCAGCCCGGTCCAACTTTCACGCTGGCTGCCTAGCTGCTCGGCGTAGCTGGCGAGCTCGGAGAAAACTTTGCCTGCGGCGGCGCCGGCCGCGTTCGGGCCACCAACGCTGGCGGTTGTCGCTGCCAGCACAGCGGCGTTGGTTGCCACGCCGGCCAGCTCAACACCGGTCACGTCGGCCGTGAGCGTGACGTCGAAGTTGGCGTCGGCAAATGCGCGGCGAAGCTGCGCGAGGAAGTTCTTGTCAGCGCCAGCAATCACCAGCGCGGCGCCATGTTCGAGCGCGTCGGCGGCGTGCCCGGGGCCGCCGAGGCAGGCGATCGGGCGAGCGCCGATGCGCGCTGCGCAGTAAGTCGTTGGCAGCTCTCCACTTGGCGGCACGAGCCCCTTCGAGGTGACGACAACTCCGGTTGCCGAGCCGAGCCTTGGTGCCATTTCGCCGATCACGGCCGGTAGCTCCCCGGTCGGCACCGCGAGCAGCACCGCGTCAGCGTGCTGAAGGTCCATCCGCGCGACTTCAACGACGCTGATCGCCTCCTCGAGCGCAACTCCCGGCAGGTAGCGCTGATTAAGACGAGCGAGACCGACTTCGGCTGCTTGCTGCTCACTGCGCGTTCCAAGTTCAACCGCGACACCGGCGCGCGCCAGCGCAACGGCGAGGCTCGTCCCCCAGCCACCGGCGCCAACTATTCCCACCCGACGCAGCGGAACCGTTCCGCCAAGCCATTCCCACTGCATCTCAATGCAGGGCCAGACGCGCTCGGCAACCGACTTGGCGAGCTCGTGCGAAGGGTCGTCAACCTGCGGGAAGGTCAGAGGCGCGCCGGCGCGGACTGTGATCTTGCGCGGGTAGATCTTCCAGCCGCGGCGCACGTTCTCGGTTCCAATCACTGCGACGGGAACAACAGGCGCTCCGCTCTGCAGCGCAAGGCGGCCAACGCCGCTGCGCGGGTGGCCGAGCGGGCCGGGCCGCACGCGCGTTCCCTCAACAAAGATCATCACGCCGTCACCGCGGGCGAGAATCCGCAGCGCCGTTTCCATCGAGTCGTTATCGCCATGGCCGCGGTCGATCGGGAAGGCGCCGAGGCTGTTGAGGAACCAAGTCTGGAGGCGGTTCTTCTCGAACAGCTCGCGCTTGGCGACGAAGTAGAGCGGCCGGCGACCAAGCGCGCTGATTACGAACGGGTCGAGGAACGAGCGATGGTTGCAGGCGTAGATCGTCGCGCCGCTTTTTGGCACGTGTTCGCGACCGAGCGTGCTGAGGCGGAAGTAGGTGCGGAAGAACGGCAGGAAGAAGAAGCGCACGACGCGAAAGACGACGCGGTTTACGCCGTGGCCGCCAGCCTTTTCAAGCAGCTTCTCCCGTTCCATACCTGCCGTTACCAATCCCGGCGCATTTGGTTACACCGGCTTCTGTACCTTCAGGACAATGCGTGTTGACCTAAACCGAACTTTACGCGGCGCACTGGCTGGAGCAATTGCCACAGGGGTTTGGGCAATTCAGCAGCCGATTGACATGCGGATCTTCGGCGTTCCCTACGACGACACCGAACTGCTTGGCAAGGCTGTAACGCGCGGGCCAGCCTGGCGGCCGATCGGCGCCGCGATGCACCTGCTCAACGGCGCCCTATTTGGGGCCGTATACGCAAACGTTGCGCCGCACGTCCCGCTTCCTCCCGCGCTCAAAGGCCCGGCGGCGGGGATGGCCGAGCACCTTGCCTCATGGCCGGCTGTTGGCCTTAGCGAACGCTTCCACCCTGCACGTGACGAACTGCCGAAGCTCAGCGGAAGTGGCGCGGCATTCGCTCAGGCGACTTGGCGCCACCTTCTATTTGGCCTAGTGCTGGGCGAGACCGAGCGTGCGCTGAACCGTCCGTCCGCCGGGTAGTCTTCGCAGATCGGTAACCAACGAATGGAGAACCAGCAATGATCCTCGCCGTCAGCGGTCTCGTCACAGGGCTACTCGTAGCCATCTACTTGATACTGCTCGTAGTCCTAGGCGTAACAAGCCTGCGCAAGGGCCACTGGATCATGTTCATCATCGGCATCTTCTTCCCGCTGTTCTGGATCATCGGCGCCGTGATGCCGCCGGTCGAGCGTGACTGACGCGTAGACTGGCGATCCGCGCCGGAGTAGCTCAGCTGGTCAGAGCACCTGTCTTGTAAACAGGGGGTCAGGGGTTCGAATCCCCTCTCCGGCTTGGGCGAAACGCAGTGAACTAAGGCGATTTCGCCGTCTGTTGAGTTACATCGGTGTCGCTCAAGATGCGCGGTTGAG
>CAIJLJ010000009.1 GCA_903821395.1 uncultured Solirubrobacterales bacterium
GGGCGCGTGCGCCCGGGCACCGACGACAAGCGACTGACGAGCTGGAACGGGCTGATGATCAGCGCACTGGCCGAAGCCGGCGCGGTGCTCGGCCGGGAGGATTACCTTGCCGCCGCGCGCGGCACGGCGAACTTCCTGATGACGCAGATGCGCGACGAGAATGGTCGCCTGCTGCGCAGCTTCAATAAGGGCGAAGCGAAGCTGCGCGCCTACCTCGAAGACCACGCGATGCTGCTCGAAGGGCTGCTGGCGCTTTACGAGGCCACCTTCGAGGCGCAGTGGTACCTCGCTGCCGTCTCAGAGGCCGAAGCGATCCTCAGCGACTTCAGCGACAGCGAACGCGGCGGCTTCTTCTCAACCGCCAGCGATGGCGAGCAGCTCGTAGCGCGGCGCAAAGAGATGGAGGATTCCCCCCTTCCCTCCGGCGGCTCCAGCGCAGCGCTTGGACTTCTGCGGCTCGCGCTACTCAGCGGCGAATCGCGCTACGCCGATGCGGCGCTCGGGCAGCTGCGACTGGTGCGCCCCTACGTCGTACGCCACCCGCAGGCCTTCGGTCACGCGCTGCAGGCGATCGATCTTCACGTTGGTCCGGCACGAGAGTTGGCGCTAGTGGGTACCGAGCTCGGGCCGCTGCTGGAGGTCGTGCACAGCCAGCTGCGGCCTCGCCTAGTCGTCGCAGCGTCCGACGACGGCGCAGAGAGCGTCGTGCCCCTGCTGGAAGGCCGAACCGCAGTTAACGGCGAGACTGCCGCCTACCTCTGCGAGAACTTCACCTGCGCCGCCCCGGTAACTGGCGCTGACGAGCTGCTCAGAGCGCTCGCGTAGTAAGTCATGAACAAACCGCTGCCGAGCCTCGTATTGTCCACCATCGCATGAAATCTCTGCTCGCAAAAACAGCTGGACGCCGTGGCAAGTGGGTTGTACTGGCGGTTTGGCTAATTGCCGTGATTGGTTTCTCGGCAGCTCAGCTGCCATCGAAGTTCGACAAGGTGCAGAAGAACGAATCAACCTCGTTCCTGCCCGACAAAGCTGAATCAACCAAAGCGCTGAAGGCCACGCGGGCGATTCAGGGCCAAGAGTCGGTCACGATGCTGGCCGTTTACCGCCGCGCTTCGGGCCTCACACGAGCAGACAAGGCAACGATTCTCGCGCAGCGCGCTGAGCTCGATTCGTTACACCTAGCGCGCACCACTCCATTCTCGCGGCCGATCTTCTCGAAGAATGGCGAAGCGGCGATCATCGCGGCGAACATTGCCGTCAATGGCGACGGGCAGACGATCCTCAAGCCGGTCGACGCGGTTCGCGCGAAGATCAGCGGTGATCATGCCGGCTTGGTCACAAGGGTTACCGGATCGGCGGGCTTCTCGGCCGATGCGATCAAGATCTTCCAAGGAATCAACGGAACGCTGCTGCTCGCTGCCGTGGCAATCGTCTTCATCCTGCTGGCACTCATTTACCGCAGCCCGCTATTCCTTTGGATACCGCTCTTCTCGGTAGGAATGGCGGAGATAACGAGCCGCTCGATCGGCGCGCTGTTAGCGGATGCGGGGCTGACAATTAACGCGCAGGCCTCATCAATCATGTCGGTCCTTGTGCTCGGCGCCGGAACCGATTACGCGCTGCTTCTGGTGTCGAGATATCGCGAAGAGCTGCGCCAAGAGGAAGACAAACACCTCGCCGCATCGAGGGCTGTCGCGGCCACTGCGCCGGCAATCTTCGCCTCCGGCGTGACCGTGATGCTGGCGCTGCTCTGCCTGACCTTGGCTGAGGTGAACGGCACGGCCGGGCTCGGGCCACTCGGTGCGCTCGGCGTCGGCGTCTCGATGGTCGCGATGCTGACGCTGCTCCCCGCGCTGCTCGCGATCACCGGCCGTCGCGCTTTCTGGCCCTTCATTCCGCGCGTTGGCAAAGAGGGCGCCGACGTTGCGCATGGCGCCTGGCGGCGCTGGGGCGAGTGGATCGACAAACATCCGCGCCGGGTTTGGATAACCAGCACCGTGATCCTCCTGATCCTCTGCGCCGGCCTAACATCATTCTCGACGCGCCTAACGCAGGCCGATGCTTACGTCTCAACGGTTGAATCGATAACTGGGCAGAAGCTGCTGGCGACCTCATTCCCGAGCGGGGCGAACGCGCCGACAGACGTCGTTGTGCCTGACCGGGCGAAAGTGCCGGCGGTAATCGCCGCGCTCAAGGCTGACCCTGTGGTGGCGGATGTGCGGATCAAGGCGCAGGGCGCGCCCGGCGTGCTCCTGGCAGTGGCGCTAAAGGCAGACCCCTATTCGACGACCGCCTACGCACAGATCCCCGGGCTTCGACAAACGGTGAAGGCCGCGGGCGGCCAAGCTGTGCTGGTCGGCGGAACGAGTGCGGTGGAGAAGGATCTGCGCGACGCCTCGGCGCGCGACACGCGACTGATCATCCCGATCGTGCTGCTGGTTGTCTTCGTGATCCTAATTCTGCTGCTGCGCTCGCTGCTGGCTCCGGTGCTGCTGATTGGAACCGTAATCCTCTCGTTCGCTGCGACGATGGGAATCAGCTACGTCGCTTACGACAGGCTCTTTGGCTTCCCGGGCAGCGATACCGGACTGCCGTTATTTGCCTTCGTCTTCTTGGTGGCGCTAGGGATCGATTACAACATCTTCCTGATGGCGCGGGTGCGTGAAGAGACGATGCGCTTTGGCACCGAGCACGGCATGCTGCGCGGTCTTGCGGTAACAGGCGGGGTGATCACGTCAGCGGGCATCGTGCTGGCCGGGACCTTCGCGGTGCTTGGAGTGCTGCCGCTCGTCTTCCTTACCGAGATCGGCTTTGCGGTCGCGATCGGCGTGCTGATCGACACCTTTATCGTCCGCTCAACGCTGGTGCCCGCACTGGTGCTCGACATCGGCAAGAAGATCTGGTGGCCGTCGAAGCTTGCCCATGAGGGCGACCCCGGCGGCCCATCCCCCGAGTCGGAGCCAGAGCTGGCCCCGACCGAAGCTACTTAAGCAACAGCTTCAAGCGCGCGCATTTCACTCTCGTTGAGGCGAATCGCCGCGGCGGCAATGTTCTCCTCAAGGTGAGCGAGCGACGAGGTACCCGGGATTGGCACGATCACCGGCGAGCGCGCCAGTAGCCAGGCCAGAGCGATCTGGAAAACGGTCGCGTCGTGCGCGGCGGCGACCGATGCAATTGGCCCGTCATTCTCGACGTGGCCAGCAACTAGTGGGAACCAAGGTAGGAAGGCGATGCCGTGACGCTCGCAGGCGAGCAGGACCTCGAGCGATTCACGATCGCTGATCGAAAAGCGGTTCTGAACGCTGACTACTTCGACGATGTCGGAGGCCGCTTCAAGCTGCATCGAGTCAACGTTCGAAATGCCGATGTGCTGGATCTTCCCTTCACGCTGCAGATCAGCGAGAGCACCGATCGATTCGGCGTATGGAATCTCCGGATCAGGCGCATGAAGCTGGTAGAGCTGGATTGCGTCCACTCCGAGCCGCTTAATGCTGGCCTCGCACTCTTCCCTCAGGTGAGCGGGGTCTCCGTTGCGGTGCCATTCGTTGGGACCGCTGCGCGTAAGGCCGCCCTTGGTCGCAATTACTAGATCATCGGCGTACGGGAAGAGCGCGTCGTGGATGTACTGCTCGTTGACCTCAGGGCCGTACGAGTTCGCAGTGTCAATCAGCGTGACGCCCATCTCAATTGCGGCGCGCAGCACGGCGTGCGCGTTGTCGACGTCATCTGCTGGCCCCCAAACGCCTTCGCCGGTTAGGCGCATTGCGCCGTAGCCCATCCGCCTGACTTCGAGGTCGGGGCCGATCGTGATCATTCCTGCGCGGGCGGCACTAGGCATCTGCTCTCTCCTTTTAGGGACTGCTTAAAGAATCGCGAGGTAGCGGTCGAGTTCCCACTGTGAGACATCCAGTCGGTACTCCTCCCACTCGCGGCGCTTAATTTCAACAAAGCGATTAAAGGTGTGTTCGCCAAGAGTACGCAAAACGAGCTCAGATGCAGCGGCGAGCTCCACGGCCTCGCCGAGACTGGCGGGCAGCTGCTCTATTCCCATCCGCTGGCGGTCCTCTGGTGACAGGTGGTAAAGGTTCTGCTCCATTGGCTCCGGAAGCTCGTAACCCTGCTCGATTCCTTCAAGGCCGGCCTGCAGCAGAACGGCGAAAGTTAGGTACGGATTACACGCTGGGTCGGGGCAGCGAAGCTCCATCCGCGTCGCCATCTCTTTACCTGGGTGGTAGAGCGGCACGCGCACCAGCGCTGAACGGTTGCGGCGCGACCAGGCGACGTAGACCGGCGCTTCGTAGCCAGGCACGAGGCGCTTATACGAGTTGACCCACTGAGCGAAGATCGCGCTCATCTCGCGTGCATGGCGCAGCTGGCCGGCGATGAAGGCTTTGCCTACGTCGCTTAGGAAGTAGGGGTCGTTCTCGTCATAGAAGGCGTTGCGCCCGTCCTTGAAGAGCGAAAGGTGGGTGTGCATGCCGGAGCCGTTCTCACCGAAGAGCGGCTTAGGCATGAACGTCGCGTGCCAGCCGTACTTCATCGCGTATTCCTTGACCGTGATTCGGTAGGTCATGCAGTCGTCGGCCATCTTTAGTGCCGGCGCGTAACGCATGTCGACTTCGTGCTGGCTTGGGCCGACCTCGTGATGACTGTATTCAACGTGAATGCCGAGCTGTTCGAGCGCCAGCACCGTCTCACGGCGGACGTCGGAGCCGGCGTCGAGCGTCGTCAGGTCGAAGTAGCCGCCCTGGTCGAGCACTTCTGTTCCATTTGCGTCCTTAAAAAGGAAGTACTCCAGCTCCGGGCCGACGTTGAAGGTGTCGAAACCCATCCCTTCCATTCGCGCGAGCGCACGGCGCAGCACCTGCCGCGGATCGCCTTCGTATGGGGTGCGCTCCGGCGTCTGGATGTCGCAGAACATCCGCGCCACGCCCTGCTCTTCGGGCCGCCAGGGCAGCACAGCAAAAGTTGATGGGTCAGGCATCGCGATCATGTCTGACTCTTCGATCGCGTTGAAGCCGGTGATCGATGAACCGTCGAAACCCATGCCACCTTCGAAGGCGTCATCAAGCTCGTCAACGCCAACTGAGAACGACTTCAGCTGACCGAGAATGTCGGTGAACCAAAGGCGTATGAAACGGATGTCACGCTCAGCGCAGAGCGCCTTTACGTCCTCCGAGCTGGTCGGCGAATCGGCCATCAAACGACCCTAGCGCCGCAGAGCGAATCTGGGCGTTTTGGTCAGCGACTTGCGCGTACCGTTGCGCGGCCGATACTGATCACGCCGAGCTTGCGAGCTGCGGCCCAAGTGAGGTCGTAGTCAACCCCGGCCGCGTATGGGCCGCGATCAACAACCCGGGCCGTGACGTTGTGGCCGCGGAAGCTGAAGTGAACTACGGTCCCGCAGGGCAGCGTTTTGTGCGCTACGCCCATCAGGCGGCTCGTGAGCGTGTTGCCGCAGGCTGTGCGGCGTCCGTACCAACCAGGGCCGTACCAAGTGACGACACGGCTCAGGTTTGTCCCGCCGCCGTTGCCGCGGCCACCGCCCGACGGATGATTCGAAGAGCAGGCGCGCTTGCCGGCCCTTAGCGCGGCGATCGTCGCAGGGCCCGCGATCCCGTCGACGGTCAGGCAGCGCGTGTGCTGGAAACGACGCACGGCGGCATAAGTCAGCGAGCCGAAGTGGCCAGTTGGCGCTACTTGGAGGAGGTGCATCTTGCGCAGTTTGCCCTGCATCACCTTGACGTCGTGACCGTTCATGGGCTGCTTCAAAGTGCGGTCGCCGAGCTGCGTCATTGGCGCCGCGCCGGCGCTGACCGCGGCGGTCAGAACGAGTACCAAGCCGAGCATTACCGCCCAGGCTGCAATTCGGTCTGGACGACGAAGCGTAAGAGAGGTCCTCGCGGCCGGTCGGCGTGCTCCGCTGCTGCGGCGCTGCGCAACGAGCGCACGGGCCTTCGGCGCGCCGGGGCGGCGGACGACAGAAAGGTGCCCGCTGCTCTCGCGCGGCGCTGACTTAGTGGCCTCTTCTGAGACGGCGGACCGATCGGCAACGAGGCCGCGTGTTCGGCCGTGCGGGCGCAAGTGTTCTACCTCTGACCACCATGGGGAACTGATCTCTGTTGACATTGCTCGTCGAGCCTCTCTCTTGTGCTTACGGGGTTAGCTGACGGGCTCGCGCTGAAAGAGCTGCGCTACACCGGAAGATCCGGCGATTCGCCCCGACTGTTGGGTCCCCCGCTCCCCAGCGCCATCAGGACGACTGGGAACTAAGCGGTATGTGCATAGCGCACGGTAGCGCCAATGAGCCAGAGCCCACCAACGCTGCACGAAACTATGCGTTAAGCCCTAATTATCTACGACTTAGCGTGGACTGCGTCATGGATGTACTTGACCAACAGAGCGAGCTGAGCCTTCGTCAGCGCAGTTCCGTAGTTGACCGGCATGACGCCCTTCTGATACTGCGGGTCAACCTCTTTGTTGGGGTTGACGATCGCTTCGGTGATGGCCGCAACATCATCGGCTTTGAGCGCCGCATCCAAATTTGGTCCGGTCGCGGACATTGTTCCGGCGTCTTTGAGCGCGTGGCAAGAACCACAAGCAAGCGCACCGCTTGATGGAATTCCGGCCAAGAAGATCTGCTTGCCCGTGAGCGCTGCTGCAGGGGCGCCACCGCTTGCGGCTGGAGCCGGCTGATTCTCAGCAGCAACCCGGCCCTGCCCGGCTACGGCGGATACATAGCTGGAGACCTCGTCAGCCATTCCCCCGGTCACAAGCCCTGCGGGCATGTTGCCGTTGCCGCGAGCACGACCCATCTGAATCGCGTTAAGAATCAATGCTTGGGGCGGATGCATCACGTCGAGGTTGGGGCCTGTCTGCCCAACCGAAGCTGATGCCTGAAGCGTGTGGCAGGTCGAACAGTTCTGCGCAAAGAGCACTCGCCCGCGCTCCTGCGAAGCGGTCAACACAACGCCGCCGGTCGCATCGCGCGAAGTTTTGTCGGCGTTACCGACCAACAGCATCGCTGGAATGCCTATGCCAATCCCGACCACGGCGATCAGTACGCCGATGTAGAGCAACTTGCCGGTGTCAGGCCGCCCGCCGGACTGACCGTCACGCTTGGAAACTAATCCAACGCTGAATACGGCGACCCCCGCGATTACGAAGATCCCGGTGAATATGGCGAGAGCAAGCATCAGACCAAACGATACACACAGCCACGCACGAAACGCCCTCTGGCAGCAGATACTTGGCGCGCAAACGCGTCAGCGACGGCGACCTTGGGCGAAAGACATCACCGCCGGAGCCACTGCGCGGAAGTCGCCACTAATCAGATCACCGAGCTCTGCCATCTGTGCCTCGCCTGGTTCGAGAGCCTCAATCCGATCAACGAGCAGGTTGACGGTTCCACCGGCGCTGGCGTGCCGCTCGAGGATCCCTTCAGCGAAGACGAGCGGTTCGGTTCTGACGGTTAAGCGGAAGCGCTCGTAGACCTGTGGCTTTAGGACGAGGTTGATCGTTCCCTGCTCGTCTTCGAGCAGCACGAAACAAACGCCGCTGGCAGTGCCGGGGCGTTGGCGCGCGACGACAAGCCCACCAACCCTCACGCGGCTGCGGTGCGGTGCCTGCTCGAGGGCGGCACTGGGCAGCGCGCCGCGCCTGTCGAGGTCGGGGCGCATCAGCTCCAGCGGATGGCTGCCGGTCGTTAGGCCGGTCGCGGCGTAGTCGGCGAGCATCGTCTGCCAGGCGGTCAGCGGGTCGAGCGCGGGCGCGGCGGGAAGGTCGAAGCCGAGTGAGAGCTGCGCTTTGCTCGCCGGGGCGGGCGCGCCGATGCCTAGCTGCCAAAGCACGGCGCGGCGCGCCAGCCCCGGGCGCTGCTCCGCCCCGGCCAGCCGGTCGCAGGCCCCAGCCCAGGCAAGCGCCTCCAACGATGAGCGCGCGCCGCCGGCGCGGGCGGTCAGGTCGCTGAGTGAAGCGAACGGTCCGTTGGCGCTGCGCTCCTCGATCAGCTCTTCAATCTGCTCTTTTCGCACCCCACGCACGTGGCGCAGGCCGAGCCTTAGCGCGCCCTGCTCGTCAATCAGGCAGCCGAGCGCGCTTTCATTGAGATCGGGCGCCAGCACGGTTGTGCCGCGGCGCTGCGCCTCGTGAACGAGTGAATCGGGCGGGTAGAAGCCCATCGGCTGCTCGTCGAGCAGCGCCGCCAGTAGCTCCGGGCCGTAATGGACGCGCAGCCAGGTTGACTGGTAGGCGAGCAGGCCGAAGGCGGCGGCGTGCGCTTTTGGGAAGCCGAAGCCGGCAAAGCCGGCGACCATTTCGAAGACCTCGGCGGCGTGCGTTTCATCAACGTCTGGCCAGCGCGCCATCGCTCCTTCGATGAAGCTGCGGCGGTGTGATTCGATCGCCTCAGCCGAGCGTTTGCGGCTCATCGCGCGGCGCAGCCCCGCGGCCTCGGCGGCGCTAAAGCCGGCGAAGGCCATCGCCACTTCGATCACCTGGTCTTGAAAGATGATTGTGCCGAGCGTCTCACGCAGGATCGGCTCCAGCGAGTGGTGCGGGTAAGGGATTTTGAAGTCGGGGTTTGCGTTCAGCGCCTGGCGACGTTTGATGTACGGGTTGACGGCGCCGCCCTGAATTGGCCCCGGCCTGACGATCGCTACCTGAATCGTTATCTCGTCAAGGTTTGTTGGGCGGGTGCGCCGCAGTGAGGCGATCTGCGCGCGGCTTTCAATCTGAAATACGCCGGTCGTCTCACCACGCTGAATTGCTTCGTAAACCTCTGGGTCGTCGTAAGGAATTCGCGAGAGGTCTATTCGCTCGCCTCGCCGTGCGTCTATCTGCTCAACGCAGCGCTCAACGGCGGAGAGCATTCCAAGGCCGAGCAGATCGATCTTGAGGAAGCCGGCGTCGGCGCAGGAGTCCTTGTCCCAGTGCGCGATCTGACGCCCCTCGATCGCCGACGGCACAACCGGGCAGCAGTCGATCAGCGGCCTTGTTGCGACGATCATGCCGCCGGAGTGCTGGGCCAAATGTCGTGGCAGCCCGGAGGCCTCGCGAGCCAGCGCCGCGAGCCAGCGCCAGCGGCCGCTCTGCGCCCGCTCCTCACCGATTGCCTCCGCTATCTGCTCGTCAAAGCCGCGTAGCGACCAGCCTTCGCTGGAACGGGCGACGCGCTCTATCTCCCCAGCCGGCAAGCCGAGCGCGGCGCCAAAGTCACGGATTGCCCCGCGCGCCTTATAGGTAGGGAAGGCGGCGACCAGTGCCGTTCGTTCGACGCCGTAGCGCTGATGGATCCGCGGGATCAGCTTCTCGCGAATGTCGCGCGGGAAATCGAGATCGATATCCGGCAGCTCGGTGATCTGTTCGCTCAAGAATCGGCCAAGGAGGAGGCGGTTGGCGACAGGGTCGACGTGAGAGAGGCCAGTTAAGTAACAGACAATCGATGAGACAGAGGAGCCGCGGCCACGGCCCGGCGGCAGCAGCGCGCGGGCGCTACTGGGCCCGCGCACCTCGGCGGCAACCTCGCGTGCCAGCTCCAACATGTCGCGGTGGAGCAGGAAGAAGCCGGAGAGGCCGAGGCCGGCGATGATCTTCAGCTCTTCCGTGAGCCTTGCGGCGGCCTCGTCGCGTAGTGGGTGACCGTGCGAATAGCGGTTATCGAAGCTGGCCTGGCAGGCCTGGACGAGATCACGGTCGGCGCCGCCATCTTCGGCGCCTGGATATCGGTAGCCGAGATCGCTGGTCAGGTCGAACCGGCAGCGCTCGGCGATCCGCTCGGTTTCGGCGAGCGCCTCGGGGTGGTCTTCGAAGCGCGCCGCCATCGCCTGTGGGCTTGCAAGCACGTGGCTGTGATTGCCGCGCCGCTGCGGCTCGCAGCCGTCGAGCGTGAGATGGCTGCGAACGGCGACGAAGGTGTCCTGCAGCGGCGCGCGGCTCGCCGCGTGGGCGTGGACGTTGCCGCTTGCGACGCAGGGAACGCCAAGCATCCGAGCGCGCTCGGCCAGCTCACGGCCCAGCGCGCGGTCATGGCGCGCGAACGGACGCTGAAGTTCGATCCGCAGATCGTCGCGGCCGAAGGCTGCCAGCAAGCGGCGCAGGCTCGGCTCGTCGTGGAAGCCGTGGCCGGCGCAGCCACTAAGGCAGATCAGCCCCTCCGTGTGCGCTTCGATCTGTTCGAGCGTCAGCTCCGGCCGCCCGCGCTCGCGCCCATCGCGGGTGTGCGCGTGGGCGAGAGTTAGAAGGCGGCAGAGGTTGCTCCAGCCCTGGGCGTCTTTGACCAGAAGCGTCAGGTGGCGGTGCTCGGCGTCGGCAACCCGCTCGCCGACGACCCGAACCTCAGCGCCGTGGATCGCCTTCAGCCCGGCCGCCTTAGAGGCCTGCGCAAACTCCATCGCGCCGCAGAGATTGTCGTGGTCGGTCAGCGCCAGCGCGCGGTAGCCGTGAGCTACCGCGGCGTCAACAAGCTCATCGGGGCTCGAGGCGCCATCAAGGAAAGAAAAGGCCGAATGACAGTGGAGTTCTGCGTACAACACGAACGTATGTTCGCATCATTGGGACGTCTTTGTAGAAATTCTTTTCCCCCTTCCCGCAGACCCCGTCACTGCGGCCGCAAACAGTCGCTGCGCGCGCGCCAGTTCTGGTCGATGCCGCGCACGCGGGCGTTGAGCAGTGTCGCGTTCTCGACGCTGCGCTGATAGTTGCCGGCCAGCCCCACGCCCACACCAAGCTTGCCTCCGAAAGTACTGCGACGACCCTCTATCCCGTAGCTGCGAACGAGCGTCACGCCGTCGCTGTTGATTCTGGCCTTCAGTGCCTCGGAGACTTTTGCCGCCGGGCCGAAGCCGACGCCGCGGCCCCTGAGCGCGCCGATGAATGAAGCAGCCACCGCGCGGCTCGCAGTGTTCCTGAGATCAAGGTGCTGCTCAACCTCGACCAGCATTCCCTGACGCAGCGGCAGGCTACCGACGCCCGAGACGAGCGTCGTGACGGCGCCCGGCAACTTCGCTCCAGCGTGGAAGCGGCGCGCATCGAAGACGCCAAGGTCGATCGGGCTACCGGCGCGGTCGAGCGTCAGCGTGTATAGCTCGCTGTGGCGCAGGCCGCCCTCTAAGCCACTAGCGGGAAGCGGTGAGAGATCGGCTAGCAGCTCGTTGCGGCGGGCGATCGTGAGCGTGCGCTGGCCGGTGCGGTGGTCGAGCCGATCGCCGACTAGATCCTCAGCCTCGAAGCTAATGCCGGCCGCGGCAAGGCGGCCGCCGATGATGCTGCTGAGGCCGCTAGAGCCGAATGTGATGTCGGCTGGCGGCGGCGCGGCGCCGGCCCGGCGGGACGCCGCCAGTGGAGGCCTGCCGCGGCCTGTCATCGTCGCTGCCACTGGCGCGAGCTGCGCGATCAAGCGCTCGGCCGCCGCGGCGTTAGAAACCGTCCATGCGCGCCCGCGCGCAATCCTGCCGCTAAACGAACCGCTGGCAGCAGCGCCGACGTCGGCGCCGCCGAGCGAAAAGCTGCCGCCGGCCGTCAACTCGAGTCCAGCGCCACCGCTCTCGACTAGCGTCACCAGCTCGGTTCCGTCAGAGCTGCGCTGGCGGATGATCGTGCGGCCACCGGCAAGACGGATCACGGCGACCACAACGACAAGATCCTGACTCGTGGTTTGGGCGTTGATGATGCATGGAGTTCGGTCGCGCTCGCAGTCGCCGCCACTGACGACGCAGATACCGCGCGCAAACTGCGCCAGCACCGAAGCTGCCAGCCCTTCGCCTTTAACGGCCATCGCGCCGCCGCCGATCACCAGTGTGGAGATCACCAACAGGACGATGTATTCGAGGCTGGCTTGGCCGCTTTCGTTTCGCACTCCGCCCAAGGTGACGGCGCGGCAGTTACGCCACTACGGCCAATCAGCGCCGTAGCGCGCGCAGGATTGCCACTTAGCGATGCCGGAACCAGCCGCCGCCTACGAGATCGCGAAAGACGACGAGGTCTCCCCC
>CAIJLJ010000010.1 GCA_903821395.1 uncultured Solirubrobacterales bacterium
GGATAGCGTGATCGCCTTTAACTTCCGCCCCGACCGGATGCGCGAGCTAACGCGAGCGCTCTGCGATCCAGCTCTTGCCGAAGTTGAGCGCGCCGGCGCGGCGCCGGTCATCAACTACAGCTGCCTGACGGAGTACGAGGAGGGCTGGCCATACGCCGTCGCATTCGAACCCGAGCGGCCGCAGGTCACATTGCCGCAGGTGATCGCGGCAGCCGGTGGGCGCCAGCTTCACGTTGCTGAGACCGAGAAATATCCGCACGTGACCTACTTCTTCGCTGGCGGCGACGAGCACCCACAGCAGGGTGAGCGACGCGAACTGGTCCCGTCGAACCGCGAGGTCGCGACCTATGACGAGAGTCCTCAGATGAGCGCGCAGGGTGCAGCAGATAGGTTCGTTGCGGCATGGCAGGAGGAGCAACCGCAGTTCGCGATCATCAATTTCGCCAACCCCGACATGGTTGGCCACACCGGAGTAATTCCGGCTGCCGTCGAGGCGCTTGAAACCGTTGACCACTGTCTTGGCGAAGTCGTTGCCGCCGTGCAGGCCGGCGGTGGAGAACTCCTAATCACGGCCGACCACGGCAACGCAGAGCAGATGCTCAATGAGGATGGCTCACCGCATACCGCTCACTCGCTCAGCCCGGTGCCGGTGGTCATCACGCGCGAAGGTCTACAACTGCGTGCTGGCGGGGTGCTCGCTGATGTCGCCCCGACGCTGCTCGAGATGCTCGGGATCGATCAGCCGGCCGAGATGACCGGCGGCTCGTTAATCGAAGGCTAAGAGCTCGCGCGCGGGTTGACGAGCGCAGTTAGGTTGAGCTCGATCTGTTCGCGGTGCTGCTCGTACTGCTCCGGCAGCCGCAGGCTCATGCCAAGCTGATCAAGGGGCTCATCGACCGTGAAGCCGACGTCTCGCGTCGCTATCTCGAACAGCACACCGCTCGGCTCGCGGAAGTAGATCGAGTGGAAGTACTGGCGGTCGATGATCCCAGTCGGCTGCGCGCCAGCTCCTCTGGCTTCACCTATACAAAGGCCCAGTTCCTCGTCATCTGCAGCCGACCATGCGACGTGGTGCACAGTGCCGGCGCCTGGCCGTGCAGCATCGAGTGGCGGTTCGTCATAGGCGAGAGTTGCACTGCGCTGCTCGCCGCCGACGACCCAGCTGCGCGCGCCGCCATCAGCCTCGAAGCCGAGTGCGGTGAGCAGTTCGGCGCTGTCCTCTGGTTGCTGGGCGTAAGCGCGAACCCCGCCAAAGCCACGCAGCGCGAACTCGGCTGGGACGTCCGAGGCGGTCGCGCTGAGCGGGGGCTCATCGGTGTCATCGACTACTAGTTGGTAGGCCAATCCTTCGGGGTCGCAGAAGGTCAGCGTGTCGCCTTCGTGCAGAACCGACATCTCTGCATCGCGCAGCCGCGCCTTCCAGAAGTCGAGTGCGTCGGCCGAAGCGACGCGCCAGATGATCGTGTGGACCATCCCTGCTCCAGGCAGGCCTGGCGCGGCGCCCGGGTACTCAAAGAAAGTCAGCGCTGCTCCAGTGCTCGCGATTTCGTCTGCGAAGTAGAGGTGGTAGGCCGAAGGGTCGTCGAAATTGACGGTCTGCTTGATCATCCTGAGGCCCATCACACCGGCGTAGAAGTCAACGTTGGCTTGCGCGTCACCTGTGACGGCGGTGATGTGATGGATACCCTCGAGCGCCATCAGTCGAGCCTAGCGAGGTCGGCCAAGATAAGAGTTCTGATCGCGATGCTGGGAGGGCCCACTGCTACCGTAATGTTGTCTGCAGAGGCACCTTAATCGTGGCCAGCTCAAGCTCATCAGCAACGCTAGATCGCAAGCTCTCCGGCCGAGAAGTACTGGCGTGGCGGGGGATGCTCAGAGCGCACGCGGCAGTGACCAAGCAGCTCGACGCAGAGATGCTAAGCGCACATGGAATCTCGCTTAGCTCATATGAGGTGCTGCTCCATCTTGATGGCGCCGATGATGGCCGCATGCGAATGTGTGACCTCGCTGAGCTGGCGGTTCTTAGTCGCAGCGGCTTGACGCGCTTGGTCGACCGTTTGGCACGCGAAGAGTTGCTAGTCCGTGAGTCGTGCCCTAGCGATGCGCGTGGCTCGTTTGCACGGCTGACTGAGGCCGGCCGCGAGCGCCTAGCCGAGACTCGTCCGACCCACCTTGAGGGAGTCCGTCGCGTCTTTCTTGGCCACCTGAGCGTCGCTGAACAGGAGGCGCTTGTTGATTGTTGGGCCAAGGTCTTGCCAGCGTCTGCCGTTGAAACCGACGGCGAGTGCTGCGGCGAGACGGCCTAGCGCCGCGGCGCCGTAGGATCGCTTTTCCCAGATGGCGTCAGTGCTCGAGATTCTCGCTTCCGACCCTGGCTCGCTAGCGCGCGCTGGCCGCTTGACAACTGCGCACGGCGAGATCCGGACACCAGCCTTTGTTCCTCTGGCGACGAAAGCAAGCGTGCGCGGGCTGCTGCCGGCAGAGGTCGCAGAGCTCGGTTACGACATCGTTCTCGGCAACACCTTCCACCTCCACCTAAATCCCGGCGATGAACTGATTGCGTCGCTGGGAGGGCTCCACGAGTTCATGCGCTGGGATGGGCCAATCATCACCGACTCCGGCGGCTTCCAGGTCTTCTCCATGGGCCACGGCACTGTCGCCGATGAGATCAAAGGCCGCGCCCCGAGCGGGCCAGAGCGGGCAGGCAAGGTGCTCGGGATCGAGGAGGACGGGGTTCATTACCGCTCCTACGTGGACGGGTCTGCACGCTTCATGGGGCCTGAGGATTCAATGCGAATTCAGTCCAACCTAGGCTCCGACATTGCGCTCGTCTTCGATGAGTGCACTCCGTTCAACGTGGACCGCGAGTACACCGCGCGTTCGACCGAGCGTTCGCATCGCTGGCTCGACCGCTGCCTCGCCTGGCACGAGCAGCACGGTGCGGCCGATCAGCTCGTTTATGGCATCGTCCAAGGTGGCGTCTACGAGGATCTGCGGCGCGACTCAACTGAGCAGATTGCCGCGCGAGCCTGCGACGGGATTGCGATCGGCGGTTCGCTCGGCGAACACAAGCAGCAGATGTACGAAGTCGTCGGCTGGGCTACTGACACGCTCGCTAAGGCTGGTGATCTGCGCCCGCGCCACCTGCTTGGTATCGGCGAGGTCGATGATTTGATTAGCGGCGTGGAGATGGGCATCGACACCTTCGACTGCGTGATGCCAACGCGGCTGGGCCGTCACGGCGTTGCGCTGGTGCCAGACCCCGATAACCGCTGGCGCGTTGACCTAACGACCGCCAAGTGGTCAGAGAGCGACGAGCCGCTGATGGATGGCTGTCCTTGTCCGGCTTGCGCTGTCGGTTACAGCCGCGGCTATCTGCGTTACATGACGAAGGCCCGTGAGCTAACGGCGATGCGACTGCTGACCGTGCACAACTTGGCTTTCGTTGCGCGCGTGATGGAGCGTCTCCGCGAGGCGATACTCGACGGGAACCTCGCGGCCGTCGCGAGCGAACTGCGCGCGGGCAGTGCGCCCTAACTGCGCTACTTAGTGTTCTGCCTGATCAGTTGCTGCAGCTCCGAAGCAGTCTGATCAACCTGCGGGTAGACGACCTGACGCAGTCTGACGCTGTTCGCCGAGCCACCGGTAGAGCTGATGTAAACGAGCGCTGCTGCGCCGAGCGCGATCGCTAGTAGCAACACGACGGCGGGGGCGGCCCAGCCACGTTTGCGTTTCGGTTGGCTCGCGGCCGCTTGCCCCCCAGCGGCTTGCTGGGCCGGTGGTCGTGGCTCTCGGCGCTGGACCGTCGTCGCTGGCTGATCTCCGGTTGGTTGAACAATTCGCGTTGCCGCTGTGCGCGGCGTGCTGACCGAGGTGGCCGCCGTTTCCGGTGCGATTCCGCGCGCTCCGTCGGCGAGAGCCAGTCGCAGCTCCTCGGCCGTTTCGTAGCGAGCCTCTGGTTCGAGTTCCAAAGCTCGGTCAACTGCGGCCGCTAGCTCAGGGCTGACCTCTGGATTTAGGTCGTTTAGAAGTGGCGGCGCTTCGCGCTGCTGCTTGAGCGCTAGCTCGGTGATCGATTGCGCCTCGTATGGGAGTCGACCGGCGAGGAATTGGTAGCAGACAACGCCGAGGGCGTAGATGTCGGAGCGCGGGTTGGAGCCGTGGCCACTTGCCTGCTCGGGGGAAAGGTAGGCGGCGGTGCCGAGTACCGATCCAACTTGCGTGATCGAAGACTCTTCGCTGAGCGCTTTAGCGATCCCGAAATCGGCGAGCTTGACGACGCCATCGCGCGAGCGCAGCAGATTGCCAGGTTTGACGTCGCGGTGAATCACGCCACTGCGGTGCGCGTAATCGAGACCGCGGCAGGCCTGGGAGAGGATTCCTACGGCCTCGGGGACGTCAAGCATGCCCTCGGCTGCAAGGATCTCGGCGCCTGAGTTTCCTTCGACGTACTCCATCACGATGTACTGGCGGCCACTCTCCTCGTCGAGACCGAAGTCGTAGACCTGGACAATGTTGGGGTGAACAAGTCGGGCCGCGGAGAGCGCTTCGCGGCGGAAGCGAGTTACGAACTGATCATCGTCGGCGAGGTGCTCGGCGAGCAGTTTGATTGCGACCCTGCGCTCCAGCCGCCGGTCCATCGCGAGCAGAACGGTGGACATGCCGCCGCTACCAAGTCGTTCACCTAACTCGTAACGCCCCGCGAGGACCCGCTCGGTCATCCGGCGCCACCGCCGGAGCCGTTAGGCGTGATCCCTCCGTTGTTCGACGTCGTGGTCGGTGCTGTTGTCGTTGTCGTCGGTGTGGTCGTGGTGGTCGTCGGTGTCGTCGTCGTGGTCGTCGGTGTGGTCGTGGTTGTCGTTGGTGTTGTCGTTGTCGTGGTCGGTGTCGTGATCGGCGCGGGCTTCGCTGCGAGGCACTGGACTGGAACGCTGGTTGAAAGGCGCTGAAGGCCGGCTGCGATCCGCGAACGCAGCTCGGCGTTGACACTTGATGGCAGCGAGTTGAACTGGTTCTGGGCGTCCGAGAGCGCCGAAGTTGCCGCCTGGCAGTCACCGGCGGCGGTTGCGTCAGCAACCTGACTTAGCGACTGATCGAGCGCAGATGAGCTCGACGCCGGGATCAAATCTGCGCTGCTTCCGCAGCCTGAGATTGCAGCCGAAATGAGCAATATGCAGGCGATTGATGTGATTCGAGCGCAATTCATTCCTATTGACCGTACTGAAGCCGATCGGCAAGTGAGTCAGGTAACCGTGCAGCGCGTATCGCTGACGCCGCTCCAGCAATGTCGTATTCGGTCCGTTGCCAGATAACGGCACCGCTATCGGTGTCTAGTAGAAGCCAAGCTGCTCGTGGATCGCCATCGCGCGGCTGACCCACACTGCCAGGGTTAAGTAGCCAGCGATCTTCGCTGGCATTTACGCGGTCTCCGCCTCGCCGTGCGTCGCCGGTAGCCAGTTCGGTCTCGGTGCGGCGGAAGGCTAGAGCCACGTGGCTGTGGCCGATCAAGCCGATTCGGGTGCGCATCGTGTCAAAGCAGAGATCGGCTGGAAGCGTGCTAATGACGTACTCCCAGACCGGGTCTCGTGGGCTGCCGTGGAAAAGGCCGACCTCCTCCGCGACCGCCTTCGAGGAGAGCGACGAGAGCCATTCCAGTTCCGAATCACCGATCACGTCAAGCGTCCAGCGCGCTGCCAGCGCCGCTCCGCGCGAGAAGTCGTCAAGTCTGAGATCGCCGGTCACTGCCAAGTCATGGTTACCGGCGAGGCAGACTGAAGCGTGCGTGCGTACAAGTTGGACGCAGTCGTTTGGATCGGCGCCGTAGCCAACAAGGTCACCAAGGCACCAGATTTCGTCGACGCCACTGGCGTCGATCGCCGCCAAAACGGCCTCTAAGGCTTGGCGGTTGGCGTGTATGTCGGAGATTACGGCTACTCGCATCGCGTAGAAACTTCACTTCGACGGTAGCGTGATGACCTTGCCATCCGTTCGCCAAAGCGCCCTATTCGCAGTAATCGCCACGTTGCTCGTCGCCGAGCTGCTGGTTTTGCTGATGGCGCCGAGGAGCGGCCTGATAACCCCAGTCCCTGTTGATGCCTCGGCGTGGTTCACTCCAGCTCAGCTCAGTCGCGCGTCGTCGTTCAATGGCTTGCAGCTTTGGTTGGCGCTCGCGGCGCTGGCACTGAAGGCCGCCGTGTTGGCGTGGATTGTCGTCCGCGCTCCCGCTCGCTTGCGTGGCCCGTACCGCCATCCGATAATCGTCTCGGGCCTCGTTGGCGCCACCATCTCGATCGTGGTTGTTGTCGCACTGCTGCCACTTAGCGCGCTGATGCGCCAGCGTTCAGTCGATTACGGATTGACTACAGGCAGCTGGCTCGACTGGGGCTGGGATCTAATTCGCGGCGCTGCGATTGCTGCGCTGATCGCAGCGGTGGCGACGATGATCGCGATCGCTTTGATCCGCAAAATGCCGCGCCGCTGGTGGCTTCCTGCCTCAGCGTTGATTGTCCTCGGCGGACTGCTGATCACATTCGCGGGGCCGCTTGTCGTTGACCCCATCTTCAATCGTTTCAAGCCGCTCGCGGCCGGCCCGGCGCGTAGCTCGGTAGTCCAGCTCGCGCGGCGCGCTGGAGTCACGGTCGGCTCGGTCTACGTGATCGACGCCAGCCGCCGCACGACAGCCGCCAACGCATACGTAGTCGGCATCGGCTCATCGAAGCGCGTCGTCATCTACGACAACCTGCTCACCAAGTTCCCGCCCCGTGAAACCCGGCTCGTCGTTGCGCACGAGCTCGGTCACGTGCACTACCGCGACATCTTCCATGGGCTTATCTTCTTGCTGATCGTCGCTCCCTTTGGTGCCTGGGCGGCGGCTCGCTGCCTGCGCCGCTGGGGCCCGCACGACGGCCTCCCAGCGGGGCCGACGAGTGTGCCGGCGCTGACTGCGGCGGTGATCCTTATCGTCTTCGCAATCACACTGATCTCAAACCAACTCTCACGCTCGATCGAGGCCCGCGCAGATGCCTTCGCGCTGACGCTGACCGGCGACGCGCCCACGTTCATCGCTCAGCAACGGCGAATTTCAATCGAAAACCTCAGTGACCCTGACCCGCCCGCGTTGGCGCATTGGCTCTTCGGCACGCACCCAACGACACTCGAGCGGATCGGGATTGGTCTGGCTTGGCAGCGCGGCGAGCGCCCTAGCGGGAGCGCGAAGTGAAGATCACTGTCCTATCGGTAGGCCGCCTGCGCGCGCCCTACGCCGATGACGTCGCCCACTACGAAAAACTGATTGGCCACTACGCGCCGATCGAGCTGATCGAGTTGCGTGAGCCGGAGAAGCTGGCGAAGCGTGTTCCCGATAAGGCCCATCTTGTGCTGCTCGATGACGCCGGCAAGCAGTACGACAGCGTCGCCTTCAGCGGCTTCCTTGAGCAGCGCCGCGCCAGCGGCTTGGATCTCTGCTTTGTGGTCGGTGGCGCCTACGGAATTGAGCTCGATCGAGCCGCTGACCGCCTGTCGCTCGGCCCGATGACGTTGCCCCATCAGCTCGCGCGCGTCGTGCTGCTGGAGCAGATCTATCGCGGCCACGCGATTCTTGCTGGCGCCCCTTACCACCACTAGCTCGGCGCCCGGCAAGGCGCTGCGCTGGCGACGCTGCGATCATCGAGACCGTGAGTAGTCCACTCGACGATCTAAACGACGCCCTCGCCGCCGCCGTTGAGGTGCTCGCGGCTGGGCAGCCGGTGGCCGCGCAGCTCCAGTTCGAGCGGCCAAAGCAACCTGAGCACGGCGACTTTGCTACCAACGCGGCGCTCGCTGTCGGCAAAGGGCTTGGCCTCCAGCCACGCGAGTTTGCTGAACAGCTGACAGACGAGCTTGGCCGCCAGCTTGGCGAGGTGCTAGTCAGCGCTGAGGTCGCCGGCCCCGGTTTCGTCAACCTCGTCCTCTCTGACGACTGGTACGACGGCGCAGTTGACGCTGTAATTGCCGCTGGTGAGAGCTGGGGAGGCGCCGTCGCCGATCCACCGCTTCAGATCAACGTTGAGTTTGTCAGCGCCAACCCGACCGGCCCGGTTCACGTTGGCGGCACCCGCAACGCGGTCTACGGCGACGCGCTCGGGCGCCTGCTGAGTTTTGTCGGTCACCAGGTCCACCGCGAGTACTACGTCAACGACGCCGGCTCTCAAATTCACGCGCTTGGCGTTTCGGTGCAGGCCCGCGCGCGAGGCGAAGAGCCACCCGAGGACGGGTACCAAGGCGAATACATCATCGCGCTGGCCGCCGACATCCCTGGCGCCGCCGATCTGCCCGCCGAAGAGGTTGCCCGGCTGGCCGTTGAACTGATGGTCGCCGAGGCCGAGCGCAGCCTCGCGCGGCTGCGCGTCGTTTTCGATGATTGGTTTCATGAGACGACGCTCCATTCCGGCAGTCCGTCGCCGGTCGCTAAAGCGCTCACGATTCTCGATTCCGACGGTCGCACCTACACAAGCGACGAAGCGCTTTGGCTTCGCACGACCGAGTTCGATGACGACAAGGACCGTGTGCTCGAGCGCTCCAGCGGCGAGCACACCTACTTCGCTTCCGACATCGCCTACCACCAGGACAAGCTCGACCGCGGCTTCGATCTAATGATCGACGTTTGGGGCGCCGATCATCACGGCTACATCAAGCGGATGCACGCCGCGATTTCAGCGCTCGGCCACGACCCGGCCTGTCTCGAGCTGCTGATCATGCAGCTCGTGCACCTCGTTGATAGTGGCGAGCGTGCGCAGATGAGCAAGCGCGCCGGTGACTTCGTAACGCTCGACGAGCTGATCGAGGACATTGGCGTTGATGCTGCGCGCTGGTTCCTGCTCGAGCGCTCTCATGAGACGACAATCGAGCTTGATCTAAAGCTGGCGCGCGAAGAATCGGCTGAGAACCCGGTCTATTACGTCCAGTACGCACACGCGAGGATCGCTTCGCTGCTGGCCCGCGGCGCCGCTGAATCCGGCCCGGACACCACGGTCGACGAGCCACTTCACGCCAGCGAGCGGACGCTGGTTCGCAAGCTGGTCGAGTTCCCAGCCGAGGTTGCTGATGCTGCTGAGCGCCGATCGCCGCACCGAATTGCCGCTTACGCGCTATCTACGGCGCAGGCCTTCAGCGCCTTCTACCGCGACTGCCCGGTGCTTGACGCGGGCCCGGCGCAGCGAGACTTCCGTCTGCGCCTCTGCGCTGCGACCGGCCAGGTGCTGGCCCGCTCGCTCGATCTGCTCGGCGTCAGCGCGCCGCAGTCAATGACGCGCGACTAGATCGAGTAAAGAAAGTCGAGCCCGAGCGAGTTCAGTACCTGCTGGGCTTCGCTATTGAGCCGCGTTAGCTCGCCGGTCAGGATCAGAACCCCCATCAGGATCAGGATCGCGCCAGAGATGAACGTGATCAGCAGGTAGCGGTCGCGTAGCCAGCTGAACGCCACCGTCGCCTTGTCGAAGGCCATTGCCATCAGCAGAAATGGGATCGCCAAGCCAAGCGAGTAGAAGAAAAGCAGCAGACCGCCTTTGCCGACCGAGTCCGCCGTCGACGCCGCGGCGAGGATCGCCGCCAGTGTTGGGCCAACGCATGGCGTCCAAGCGATCGCGAATGCCAGCCCTGCGATTACAGGGCCGCCGGCCCCGGCGCGGGAGATCAACACGTCGGGGTGCCAGTCCTTGTTCAGCCTCGTCACAAAAGGCGTCGCCATGAAGAAGAGGCCAAGCAGCACGATCATCACGCCGGCGATCGTGTTCAGCGTCTGCTGATGGTCTCGTAGCGTCGAACCGATTCCCGTCGCCGTCATTCCAAGCGCGACGAACATCACGGTGAACGAGAGGCAGAAGATCAATGCCGGCATCAGGATTCGGCTGAGCCGCTTCTCGCCGGCGCGGATCTCGGCGATGCTCGACCCCGAGATCGCCGAGAGGTAGCCAGGTACTAGTGGCAGCACGCAGGGCGAGATGAACGAGACGAAGCCAATCGCGAAGGCGGCGAGGATCGTGGTGTCGGCTGCGGCAATCGGCATCGGTCTTAGCGTCCAAATCGGTTCAGCTCATCATCGAGCCGGAGGTTGTCGGAATCGGGCAGCGGGGGCTCGTCTGCTCGGTTGTTGCGACCGCTCTTTCGCCAGCGACGTACCAGCACGATTCCCAGCAGGAGGAGCCCGGCGGCGACGGCGATCGGTACGAGATAAGCGGCGAGGCTGAAGCCCGACGCCGGCGGCAGCGCGAGGATTGCAGGTCCGTAGCGGCCGCTGAGCGTCGACTTGATCTGCGACTTCGTTTCACCGCGGGCGATCAGCTTCTTGATCTCGCGCCTCAGCTGGTCGGCGCGCGGCGAGTCAGCGATGTTTAGCGGCACGTTGCAGGTGTCGCACATCACTTCGTTTTCGATGTCGGGGAACGAGACCACTGCCAGTGCCGGCGTCACCGGCGCCAGCGCGCAAAGCGCCAGTAGGCAGGCCGCGGTGTTCTTCAGCGCTCGGATCATCAGCTCTGTCGCTCCGCGCGTTTGATCGCGCTGTCAATGAACGCTTGGCTCAGCTGGCCACGAGCGATCGCGACGATTCGCCCTTTTGGATCAAGTACGAATGTCTCAGGGAGCTTGGTCGTTCCAAATAGCGGCGCCAGCTGTAGCTGGTCGTCGCGCACCGTTGGGTAGTTGATTCGGTTGCGGCGTTCGAATGCGCGCGACTCGTCAATGAAGTCTTTGTAGCTGACCCCGAGCACGGTGCCACGGTTGCCGAGCTGCCTCTGCGCTTTAACCAGTACCGGCGCCTCGGCCCGGCACGGTTCGCACCAGGACGCCCAGAAGTTGAGCACGACAACCTTGCCGCGTAGCTGCTGGAGCGAGACCGAGCCCTTGCCGTCGAGCCGAGGCAGCGCAACTGTCGCTCCGGGTGCGGGGGGCAGCTGCCCGGCCGTAACTTGGCCGTCGAGCGAGCTGTCGGCTCCGCTGTGGACAACGCCGTAAATAAGCAATGCGATCAGGCCGCCGGTAAGGACAACAACGATCGTGGGGATGAGCCGGGGGCGCTTCACGCTTCACTGAAGGCTAGAGGCCCGCCCGCGCGGGCGCGGCGCTCGCGGGTCTCCTTGCGGCAATGCGGCGGTAGCTCAGTTGGTAGAGCATCAGCTTCCCAAGCTGAGGGTCGCGAGTTCGAATCTCGTCCGCCGCTTAAACGAGAGCTTGCCCAACGCGATCGTTTTTGGGCCTCGTAGCTGCGCATCGTTGAACGCTGGATGCTGGGCGGGCGCCGGTGGAGTGTCAATCGCACTCCTATACCCTGCGAACCTATGGTCGCTGCCCCAATCGCCGCTTGTCCCAGTAACCACAGATGAACGAACGCGCTACTCACTGGCTTAGCACGCGGACCTTCAGTGCGCCGGCGTTCGACCTCACCGAACTCGTCGATGCCAAGGCTTCAACGAGCGTCAGCGTCGTCGTCCCTGCGCGCAATGAGGCCGCCACGATTGGGAAGATCATCACGACGATCGGAGAAGAACATCTGGCTGGTTCGGGGCTGATAGATCAGCTGATCGTGATTGACAGCGACTCCACCGACAACACAGCCGATGTCGCGGAGGAGGCGGGAGCGACCGTATTTCGCTCGGCGGAGATTAGGCCGGAGCTTGGCTGGCGGCCCGGTAAAGGCGAGGCGATGTGGAAGTCGCTCTTGGTCTCAAGCGGCGAGATCATCGTCTACATCGATGCTGACTTAGTTCACTTCACTTCGCTCTACGTGACCGGCCTTCTCGGCCCGCTGTTACTGCATGACGAGGTGATGCTTGTGAAGGGCTTCTACGACAGGAATCTGATCGGCGCTAGCTCAGGCGACGGTGTGGCGCAGGGTGGCCGCGTGACCGAACTGACCGCGCGGCCGGTGACGAGCATCTGGTGGCCCGATCTGGCCGGCGTGATCCAGCCGCTCTCAGGTGAATGGGCAGGCCGTCGGAGCTTGCTCGAATCGCTGCCATTCCCATCCGGCTACGGCGTTGAGATCGGGGTTCTGATCGATTCCTACCAGGGCTTCGGCTTGGATTCGATCGCGCAGGTTGATCTCGGTAACCGCGAGCACATCCACCAAGACCTCTCAGGTCTTGGCGTCGTGGCGGCCGAGGTCCTTGCCGCGGCGACGCAGCGTCGCTTTGGCGAGGCTCCTGCCGCAGACGCGGAGATCAGCCAGCCGCTGCGTGCAGATGACGGCACTGTCGGCTGGACGCCGCGATCGATCAATAGTGAGGAGAGACCTCCGGCGGCCAGCCTGCCGGGGTACGGGTCCGAGGCGTCATCGCGGAAGGAAACTAGTTGAGCTTGCGCTTAGGACGGGGCAGTTTCGGCGACGGTGAGATGCTCGTGATGGCGATCGTTAACCGCACGCCAGATTCGTTCTTCGACAAGGGCGCTTCGTGGGCCGACGACGCGGCGATGGAACGCGTTCACAAGGTGGTTGCCGAAGGCGCAGACATCATTGACATTGGTGGCGTCAAGGCTGGGCCGGGCGAGTACGTCTCGCCCGAAGATGAGGCGCAGCGGGTTATCCCGTTTATCGCTGCGGTTCGAGCCGCATATCCCGATGTAGTTATTAGCGTCGACACTTGGCGCCACGAGGTCGGGCGGGCAGCCTGTGAGGCCGGGGCCGATGTTCTAAACGACGCGTGGGGCGGTGTAGATCCTGAGCTAGCCGACGTTGCGGCCGAGTTTTCGGCCGGGATTATTTGCACCCACGCCGGCGGGGCGACGCCGCGCACGCGCCCGCACCGCGTCGCCTACGACGACCTGATGGGCGACATCATTGGCCGTACTACCGCGCTCGCAGAGGCGGCGCTCAGTGCCGGCGTTCCGCGCGAGGGAATCGTTATCGACCCCGGCCATGATTTCGGCAAGAACACGTGGCACTCGCTTGAAGCAACGCGGCGGACTGAAGAGATGGTCGACACCGGCTGGCCCGTTCTCGTATCGACGTCGAACAAGGACTTCATCGGCGAAACGCTCGACCTGCCGGTTGATCAGCGTCTTATCGGCAGCCTTGCTGCGGTTGCCGTGACGGCCTTCGCGGGAGCTCGAATCTTTCGTGTTCACGCGGTGGAGGAGACGCGCCAGGTTGTTGACATGGTTGCCTCGATCAAGGGGCTACGTGAACCATCCTCTACTGCGCGAGGCCTCGCGTGAGTGTGGTTTGTGCGGCGCTCGTGCCCGCTGCGCCGGTGCTCGTGCCCGGTTTGAGCGGGAGGGTGCAGCCGGCGGCCGAAGCGCAGGATGGCGCCCGTTCCGTACTTAGGCAACTGATCGACTCCAGCCCGGACAAGGTCGTCGTAGTTGCTGAAGGCGACCACGACGGATCGTTCGATCAATCTGCCGGCCTAGCTCTCTACCGCCTCGGCGGTCTGCCACGGCCGCAGGACGGCGAGACAGCTGCCGGTGATCTGTTGCCGCTTCCGTTGGCGATCGGGGCTGCCTTATTGGAAGACGCAGGCTGGGCGGGCGCAACCTCCTACCGCCTTCTGAGCACCGCAATCAGCTCTTCTGAGGCGGCTGCGTATGGAGCCCAGCTCGATGATGGCGACTCACGGGTCGGTCTTCTGTTGCTGGGCAACGGCAGCGCTAAATCGAGCGCGAAGGCGCCCGGTTCGTTCGATCCAAATTCGGAGCAGTTCAACGCGGCGCTGCTCGCGATGATCGAGCAAGGCGATCGCATCGCAATGTCAGGCCTGAGCGCGGACGCGGCACGGGAGCAGATGAGCGACGTTCGGCTGCCGTTGCAGGTGCTGGCGGGCGTAGGATCGCTTGGCGCGGCCGCTGGAGTAATCGGCTACGCCAACGAATTCAGGGGCGTCTATTACGTCTGCGCGGCCTTCAATCTGGACGGCAGCCTGGCTTAAAGTCGTCTGTCGCCGGAGAGGGTCTAAGCTGGCTCTGCTGGCGCTTATTGGGCAGCCGGTCGGATGCGAGCGGAAAGGTTTTCGATGAATCGTCGCAATAGCCTCGTAAGTGCCACAGGTGTCGCCGCAGCAGTCCTCGCCAGCGGTGCGCTCGCAGCCTGCGGCGGTAGCGTCAGTGTCGGTACGCCAACGGTCAATAAGGACGAGCTCCAAACTAACGTCCAGACCCAGCTGACGAAGTCAGTCGGTAAGCAGGCGCCACCGATCACGTGCCCGAAAACGCTTGATGCCAAGGTTGGCGCGACTACCATCTGCACGCTGACCGACTCGGCCGGAACCTACAACGTGACCGTCAAAGTCACGTCGGTCTCGGGCGGGACGGCGAAGTTCGACGTCCAAGTCGCGAACAAACCGAATCCGTAGTCGAGCGCTAACGCGACAGGTTGGCTGCTACCGGTAACCGCGAGCTCCTCTGTGGCGGATTTCACACTCCGCTTGTGGCAAAGATGCTGCGATACTGAGAGCTGATGGATCCCGCCCGCAAACGCCGCATCCGGATGATCGTCGCGCTGAGCTGTGCGGTGATGCTCGTCGGTGCGCTCGCCTACACCAGTTTCTCGGCGGCGAGTACCGCTGTTCAGCCCAGTCAGCTGCTTGCTTCGACCAACCCCGGTGAGACCTATCAGCTGACAGGCAAGGTTGTCGACGGCTCAGTTGTTCGCACGCGCGATGAGATTCGATTCCGCGTCCGTGATCGCAACGACAAGAAATCGGTTGCCGTCCGTTACGTCGGAGCTGTGCCCGATCCCTTCCGCGAGGGGCGCGAGGTGATCATCGATGTCCGCGCTGCCGGTGCAGGGGCGCCGGCGAATTCATTCGTTGGAGAGAAGGACACCTTGATCACGAAGTGCCCTTCGAAGTTCCGCGAGACGACGCCGGTCGCGCCAGCCTCTAGCGCGAAGAAGTCCTGAGCTAAGCAATGGCTGTCGTCGGCCACGCCTGTCTGATCCTTGGCCTTGCCTGTTGCATTTACGGCATAGTCGCCTCTGTGGTCGGCGCGCGCAGCGGCCGCGAAGCGCTCGTACGCTCAGGCCGCCGCTCCCTCTACGCGCTCTTTGCGCTGGCGGTAATCGCCTTCGTGATAACGGAGTTCGCGTTTGTCACCTCCGACTTCCACTTCACGGTTGTCGCGACACATTCGTCAACCACGACTCCGTGGTATTACCGCCTGGCGGCGATGTGGTCGTCGCAGCAGGGCTCGTTGATGTTGTGGCTAACGCTGCTGGCTGGCTGGTCGTCGCTCTGTGTCGTGATGTTGCGCGGTCGCTTGCGCGACGTGGCGCCCTACGCGGTCGCGGTACTACTCGGTTTCGGCGCCTTCTTTACCGCCGTGATGCTCTTTAGCGCCTTGCCGTTTGAGACTGTGCCGATCGCGCCGGTAGAGGGCGTTGGCCTCAACCCGCTGCTCCGCCACCCGAGCATGATGATCCACCCGATCATGCTCTATTCGGGGTACACGCTCTTCACTATTCCGTTCGCCTTTGCCGTTGGAGCGCTGATCGTTCGCCGCGTTGATGCAGAGTGGCTGCGGGCAACGCGGGTTTACGCGCTAGCCGCTTGGCTGGCGCTCGGCACCGGCATTATTCTCGGCGCGCGCTGGTCATACGTCGAGCTTGGATGGGGCGGCTACTGGGCTTGGGATCCGGTCGAGAACGCTGCGCTGCTGCCTTGGCTGACTGGCACCGCCTTCCTTCACTCGGTCAAGATTCAAGAGCGGCGCGGGATGATGAAGATCTGGAACGCGTCGCTGGTACTCGCTACCGGCACTCTGGCAATCCTCGGAACGTTCCTCGTCCGCTCCGGCGTGCTCGATTCAATCCACGCCTTCGTCGAGGAGGGCAACACCGTCGCCTGGTTCTTCACAACTCTGATCGTCGTGATGATCGCCAGCTCGGTCTATCTAGTGATCACGCGGCGCGACAACGCGCTCAAGAGTGCATCGCGGCTCGATTCCCTGCTCTCGCGCGAGTCGGCCTTTCTCGCCAACAACCTCGTCCTGGTTGCGATCACCTTCGTCGTCCTCTGGGGGACCTTCTTCCCATTGATCTCCGAGGCACTAACGGGGACCAAGGAGGCCGTCGGGCCACCGTGGTTCGACCAGTACACGGTGCCGTTGGTCCTGATTCTCGTGCTTCTCTCTGGAGTCGGGCCGGTTATTGCTTGGCGTCGCACGAGCTGGTCACGCCTCTGGCGCAGCATGCGCCTGCCGGCGATCGTTGCGCTACTAGTGGCAATCGGCTGCGCAGTGTTCAGGCCCGGGAACGGCGACGTCACGCCTCAGATTATGTTCGTCGTCGGCGCTTTCGCGATCGCTGTTTCGCTTCAGGAGCTGTGGCGCGGAACGCGGGCCCGCCAAGCAATGACGGACGAGGGCCCGCTAAGAGCCTTCAGACTTCTGCTTGCCCGCAACCGCGCGCGCTACGGCGGCTTCATCGTGCACATCGGCGTAGCTGTGCTCTTTATCGGCATTGCCGCTTCCTCCAGCTTCCAGAGCGTCAGCGACGTTCGACTCTCCAGCGGCGAGCAGGCAACGATTGGCGGTTACACGTTCAATTACGTCAAGCCAACGGCCAAGCTTGAGACCGCCGCCGGCAGGCTCGAACGGATCACGTTAGGGGCGCAGGTCCGCGTCACCAAGGACGGCAAGTTCATCAGCAACCTCTACCCAAACCGCGGTTACTACCCGGCTATTGGATCGACGCTAGGGGCCGTCAGTACCTACTTCGCGGGCGAGTCAACGAGCGAAATTGGCCTCAAGGCCGGAGCCACCAAGGACCTCTGGGTCGCTGAGACGCCTGACATCTCATCGCTGATGCCGGTTGTACGGCGAGGCGACGCAGTCTTTGCCAAGGCCACCGCGCAAGGGCTTAAGCCGGCAGCTCGCGCGATCTTCCTCGGGGCTGCGCTGAATGGCCTCACAACGCGTTACCGCAGCAACCCGCCAGCGGCTCAGTTTAGAATCATCGTCTCGCCGATGGTGTTTTGGATTTGGCTGGGCGCAATCATCGTCTTCATCGGCGGCCTGATCGCTGCCTGGCCATCGGTTGGCGCCGTTCGTGGCCTTGTTCGTGCCCGCCAGGCAGCTCGAGTAGCGGAGGATCTGGGACGCGCTTAGCGTCTTAGTCTGAGCCTGTGTCAGTAATCGCTCCCATCCTTGTGATCGTGATCCTTGGACTTTTGGTCTGGTACATCGGGCAGCCGTTGAGAGCTAGCGTCGCCGGCGAAGCCGATCGCCGCGACGAAGGCCGGATCGCAGACCTCGAGGCTGCACGCGACGCCAAATATCGGCAGATTCGTGACCTTGAGATGGACTATCGAACCGGCAAGCTCTCCGACGACGAGTGGCGCGCGCTCGATCGTGAACTGCGCGGCGAGGCCGTTGATGTGCTGCACGAGCTAGATCAATTGATCCCTCCTGAGGTTTCCGCGTCCGCCGCGGCCGCTGCGCCAGTGGAGCCAGCGGGACCCGATTCCCGCTAATATCGCTTGCGATGACACAGGTTTTGACAGCAGCGGTCGCGGTTCTCTCCGTAGTCGTGATCTTTTTGATCCTGATGCACTCCGGTAAGGATGCCGGTCTCTCGGGAGCATTTGGAGTAGGCGGCGGTGAAGGCTCACTCGGTGGGGGCTCGCTCGTTGAGCGCAACCTGAACCGTTGGACCGTTGGGCTGACGATCCTCTGGGTGCTCGCGATCATCGCTCTCGTCAAGCTCGGCTGAACCGGCCCCCGGCCGCCGCGCCGTAAGTAATACTGCGCGAAATGATTACGGTTATCTGCAGGACGTTTGTGGCACTGCTGGCGCTCTCTGCTCTAGTCGCAACGGCGGCTGGGTGCGGTGGCGGTGTCGGTGTAGCTTCGTCGGCGGCGCCTCCTGACGCAACGACGACTCCAGCTGCGCCGCAGCCGGTCGATCTAACAATCGAAGCTAACGGCGATCTACTGATCCACTCCCCGGTGTGGATGCGAGCGCAGCAGCTCGCGGGCGGCAACGGCTACAACTTCGCGCCGATGCTCAGGTTGATCAAGCCATACGTTGCTGGATCCGACCTCGCGTTGTGCCACGTCGAAACGCCAATGACGCCGAAGTCGCCAACCGGCTACCCGGTCTTCAACACGCCGACGGCGCTCGCCTCAGCGATCGCTTCAACCGGCTGGGATGCCTGTGACACTGCCTCAAACCACAGCCTCGACGGCGGCCAGTACGGAATTGACCAGACCGGCTACGCGCTAACGCGTGCAGGCGTTAAGCACACCGGATCCTTCGACTCAGCTGCGGCGGCGCGCAAGATCGTGATTCTGCAGGCGAAGGGCATCAAGGTCGCGTATTTGGCCTATACGGCGATTTCGAACGGGCAGATTCAGCCGCACAGCTGGTCGCTGAACTGGGCGACGACGGGGAAGATTCTCTCCGATGCGGCGCGCGCGCGGAAGCTTGGCGCACAGGTTGTCGTCGTCAATATCCATGGCGGCGATGAGTACGTGCACACGCCTTCGGCCACTCAGATGCGGCTCGCCCGGGCGCTCACGAGCTCACCGCTGATCACGGCTGTGATCGGGCAGCACGTCCACGTCGTCCAGCCGATCCACCTCATCAACAAGAAGCTCGTCGTATTTGGTGAAGGCAACCTGTTGTCGAACCAGACCCCTGCGGCTGGGTTGCTGCCGGATACGCAGGACGGGCTGCTCGCGCTGCTGCGGATTCGCGTTGAACCGGACGGATCTTCGCGCGTGCGCCGCGTTGATTATGTGCCGACATACGTTCGACACCCAGACTTCACGGTGATGCCAGTCGGTTGGGCGCTCAACAATGGGCTCCAGCCGGCATCTGAGATGAAGGCCTCGTGGAACCGCACCGTCGGCGTCGTCGGGCGCACGACGATATACGCGCCGTACAGCAACCCGAAGCCATAGGCGCGTTGATTGCCGCTACCAGGCGGCGCGGTAAAGCTCGAGTAGCTCGTCGGCGCTGGCTGGTGGGGGAGTAAGCGCAAGTTCGCTCCGCTGGCTTGCCATCTCAGCGAGCTGCGGCAGGATCGCCTCATCAACGCCGATTGCCTGCAGCGACTCGGCCTGCGCGCGGCGCGCGAAGCGGCGCGCTAGCTCTTCGGCCGGAACGCCTGTTGCCGCGTCTATCGCGGCGATCTCGTCGGGGCGCCGGTCGCGCAGCGCGGCGCTCGTGACTGGCAGCATCGCCGCGTTGGCATCGCCGTGGCTGACTCCCGCGTTTCGGACCAGCGTCTGGCTCAGCACGTGGTGCATTCCGTACCAGTTGGCATCGATCGCGTAGCCCGAAAGCAGCGCGCCGAGCGCCAGCGGATCAAGTAGCGGCTCGCCCTCTTCCGGGAGTCCCTCGGCCAGCAAGACGGCGGCGCGGATCGCTGCCATCGTCGGCACCGGGCTAGCGACGCCTGTGACTGCGCCTTCGATTGCGTGGGCCAGCGCGTTGGCCGCGCTGGCGGCAAGGTCTGGCATCGGCTGCGACGCGCTCACGGTTGGGTCAGCGATTACGAGCTGCGGTCGCATTGTGCCGCTCCCGGCCGGGGCTCCGCGGGCCTGACGATGAACCCAGGTCATCTCCGCTGCGCTAAGCGTTGTCGGGATCGCGGCGACTAGGGTCGGTTGCGCCGCGGCTGCGCCAAGTGCTTTGGCGGTATCGATCACGCGCCCGCCGCCGAGCGCCACAATTCTCGTGCTTAGCGCTCCGTTGGCCAATATGTCGCCGGCGATCTCATCAACGAAGCCGGGGCCAACTTCAACCACCTGCTCTGCTCCGAGTTCAAGGTTTGGATGCTGCTCGCGCGCCCGCGCGCTCGTAACGAGAGTGAATCCTTCGCCGATCAGCCGCGGCGCTTCGAGGATTGCGCCGCGTGCAAAACGGATCGTCCGCTCGCCGTCGCGCCAAGTGAAGTCGTAGTCCATCTGCTGATCGTCGCAGAGTCGCTCTCGGCACTGCAACGAGCGACGCCCCGCACAGGCGGGGCGTCGGATACATGCGCCGGAGAGGACTCGAACCTCCACGAGCAAAAGCCCACCAGCCCCTCAAGCTGGCGCGTCTACCAATTCCGCCACC
>CAIJLJ010000011.1 GCA_903821395.1 uncultured Solirubrobacterales bacterium
AGCAGCAGATAAAGCGCCGCTCCGAGCACAACCCAGACCCACGCGTTGCGCTCGACCATCAAGAGGAGCCGTGGCCTGCGCGCACCTGAATGGATTGCCGCGCTAACAACCGCCATCGCCATACCGAGCGCGAACTGATCAGCAAACGCAGGTAGTGAAATCTGTGCAATCAGGTAGCCGTGATCGCCCGGCACGAACCTCGGCGAGATCACGAGCTGCCAAAGGAACGACGCGGTAAAGAGCGCAACAAGTGCCCATAGCTCGCCCCGGACGATGCTGCTCCTGCCACCTTTACTTGGGAGACAGCGGCGAGCGAAGAGAGCCCAGATTGGTAGCGCGACGTAAAAGCTGACCTCAATGCAAAGCGTCCATGCCTGGCCGATTCCACCGATGACAGTGGCGATGTCATAGGCCTGGAGAAAGCCGAAGTAGGTGAGAGCGCCGCTGGGCGTGAAAACTTCATTCTCGAGTCCGAGAATCAACGTGACGATCACCAGCGCCACCCAGTAAGCGGGGACGATCCTGAGCGCGCGTCGGATTGCGTAAGGCTCGGTCTGCGGCGCCGGTTTGGCGGCAAACCTAGATGCGACAAACGGTCGGTAAATGAGGAAGCCTGAAACGACGAAGAAGATCGGCACGCCCACGTTGAGGTTGCCGAGCAGATTGGAGACGAAGCCACTGCTCAGCAAGCCGAGGTGAAACGAAACGTGGAAGGCAAAGATCGTCAGCGCTGCAATCGCTCGAACTCCATCGATCAGCGGAAAACGGGCGTGGCCGGGAACGATCGGCTCAACGGTTTCGCCACTCATCGCCAACCACCAAGCGGCGGAACGACTTCCCAGACCTTGGCACAGCCGAACTGACGTGGAGGGCCGGTGACGACAGCCCCCAACTTCGGGGCTAGGTTGGCTTTGGACCTGCATGACTGGTAGACAAAGCGGGCGCCTGACTGGCGCACTAGCCGTTGATCTTCGGCCGCGCCGCTAACACCGTTGAACATCGCCTCAACCGCCAGCCCGCGCCAGCCGAAATCGGGCGTCCAAGATCCAGCTCCGATCCAAACCGCCCGCCCTGTATAGGCCGATATGTAGGAGCCATCGGGTATCGGCGCGAGGACGGCGCCAGGCCCAGGCTGGGCTTCGATCCACCGCATTGCGTCCCGCTCGCCCGGCTCGAGGAAGAACGCTTGCCTGCCCGCGCTCACAGCGCCGCGCATCTGGTCGGCGCGATAGAGAGTTCCCGGAACCACGAGCAGGGCGATGACGATAACGGTCGCTGCTGCTGGCAGCGGTCGCTCGCCAAGGCGATGGCGGACCGCGAGCACAGCGAGAATCGCAAGCGGGAGCGCTAACCCCTGAAACGCGTGAAATGGAAAGGTGCCGAAAGGGAGGTAGAAGATGACCACGCCGGCGATCGGCCAGACACGCAGGATCCAATCGCCAAGGTTGCGGACCGGCAGCCGATAGGCAAACGCAGCTGGTATCGCCAGTGGAGCCAGCCCGACAACCGTTACCCACCAAGGCCAGCGACCAAAATCATTAACCAACCCGGCGAGACGCCACGAGGGGTCGGCCTTCGACAACGCGAAGTAATAGATCAAAGGCAAGGCCGTCGCGACCAACACGGGAAGCAGGGTCCTCGCGCTGGCGAGCAGAGCGCTGCGGTCGCGGCGATAGAACAGCAGCGGGGCGGCGATCAGGATTAAGGCATAGGTCGCCCCCTGCCAAGGCTGAAACCACGAGACGAGAAGCCCGATCGCGCATGCGGCGACCAGCCAGCGACGCCCGCGGCCGTCTATGGCGCGTTCGGCGGCGAGCAAGCCGAGCGGCATCAGACCAACTCCGATGGCCGTAAACAGATAACCCCAGAGATATGTGCCGGTCCAGAGCTCCCCGCTCACAAAGTCGAGGTTGAACTTGACCGACGACGAAGCCGCGGATGCCCAACCGACGACGGCCGCAATCGGCGAGGCGAAGAAGAGCCCGCAAATCACGGCGGCGCGACGATCTCCGGAGCGATTAAGGAACCGCGCAGCGAACAGAAACGCGCCGGCGAAAAGGGCGACGACCGCCACCGGCTTCCAGACCAAATAAGCCAGCGCAACGCCAAAACCGATCCGATAGAGCAAGCCCGAAATCAACAAGCCCGGGTGTACAAAGACGTGCGGACTCGGCGCAATGTCGTAGAGGTTGGCGGCGGCACCGAACTCGGCGCTCTGTCGAAGCCAGTTGGAATACTGCAGCGGATCAATAACTAGAAGACCGTCCGCACCCGTTAACACCCCGCCCTTGAGCCAAACACGAGCAAGCAGCCCGAGCAGTGGTGCGAGCGCGAGCGCTGCCAAACAGGAAAGGACGACCCAGTCTGCGCCAGCCATCCGCGACCACATTTGCTCACGGCGTAGAGGGGCGGCGGTGCTCATCGCTGATCACCCGCCGGACTAGCTCGCGCCAACTTGGCCTGGCGACGAACGTGGGCCCGGGCGGCAACCAGCTCGCGCAGAACCGGGATCAGTATCCGTGCCATCTGAAGCCGCGAGCCTTCCCGATCA
>CAIJLJ010000012.1 GCA_903821395.1 uncultured Solirubrobacterales bacterium
AAGCTCGCGAAGGGGGCGCCGATCGGAGCGGCAAAGCTCGGCTACGTACGAACCGGCGGTAAGGCGACAGTGAGTCAAGGCAACCAGTGTGGCCCCGGTGAGATTTCTGACGGCCAAGGTGGCTGCAAAAGCGGCAGTGGTACGGGCGGCGGCAATGGCGGCAATGGCGGCAACGGAGGTGCTGGCGGCAAGCAGACTGGTACCCCGGGCGGCAGTTGCACCGCCTCGTCGGTTGACTCAGCCAGCGGCGGCGACTGCGACTCTGACGGCATTCCGAACGTCGTCGATGTCGACGACAACGGCAACGGCACGCTCGACGCGGTCGACGCGGCTTCGGCCGGTACTACGGCCCGGCTCAACCTCTTCTTCGGGCTGCGCCCGAGCTTCGCCCATCAGCTCAACGTTTATTCCGGCGCTAACCGAGCTTCGATCAACAACTACCTCGGTGCCAGCTCGGATGAGACCGGGCTGGGAATGAACTTCTTCCTTGACCAGCAGTACCTCGATCCTGGCAACGCTACGGGGCTCCAGAACGTCTGGCTTAGCTGCACGAGCGGCCAGCCTTGGTGCGCACCCGGAACAGGAACCGCAACGATCAGTGGGCTCTCCGACACGCCTCCGTTCCGCCCCGGTACCGACAGGTTCGCTCAGCTTCCGTGGGCGACGTTCTTTGGTTCTAACTGCGACACCAGTGCGTGCTCGCCACTGAGTGGAAGCGATGCCAATTCGCTCGCTGGCGTCCGTCGGTCGGGAGGAAGCTCGCTCCCTACTTGGATCGGGGCTATTCGCCCAGCGTCGACCAACACGCTCGCCAGTGTTGTTCCAGGCGACGTGCTGACAATCAACACGCGCAGTGCTAGCGGCGTCATCGCGACGCAGCCTACGACGGTCAGTCCGTACTTTGTTACCTCGCCGGCGCTAGCCAGCTACGGCCCTGCCGACGGTTCGCTGACACCGGTCACCTATCCGCTCACACCGAACACGCCAGGGACGAGCGCTTCTAGCCCTATACAGGTCGATTCGTCGGGTCGTCTTAAGGTTCGCCTCTGGCGGCCGCAGCGCTTCGCCCTTCCAGGCGAGGCTTCCGAGTACTACGACATCGGCGGCCTGCGCTGGGGCGTCAGCGTCGAGTCCTACACCGATTCGAGCGGTGGCTATCACCCAGGCACACTTCAGGCCTGCCAGACGAGCGACCTCGTCGGCGTGACGGCGAACTCGTCGGCGAACGACAAGGTCCAGTTCACTGACAGCAGCGCGCTCGATGTGGCGACCGACGTCGCCCAAAAGGACTCTCGTGTGCTCGGCTTCACGGTCGATGTACGCGCCTGCCTCGCGGCCGGTGGGTACCCAACCATCGGCGGTACGAAGACGCGGATCACATTGCTCGCCCAGGGCGCAGCGCTTCCGGGCGGCGCAAACGAGACCGGCATGAGCTTAGAAGTCGCGCTTCCGTAACGCAGTGTTCGGTCGCGTTGCGTAGGGTTCGGTTGCGCCGCTCAGACCGTTAACTTGGTGCACAACAACTGGAGGGGGAGGAGTTGGTATGGGTGTTTTCGAGCGAATTGTCGCGCTGGTCCTGATGATCATTGCTGCGTTTGGGGTGCTCATCGTTGTCCTTATCCTTCAGCCTGACCCAGGCTACGAGATCATCTGGTGGCGGGTCGGCGTGATTTGCGTTGTGATTCTCGGACTCATAGCCGCCTCCGTGGCGCTTTGGCGGGCCGGGGGGAAGAAAAAGGCCGCTGGCGGCACACCGCCGCCGTCACCGCCGGCGGAGACTTAGGGAGTAGAGCTCACGAGCTAGCTGGCGCCCCGACTGTCGTTCTTGCCCACGCGCCCGGCAGGATTCGAACCTGCGGCCTCCCGCTCCGGAGGCGGGCGCTCTATCCACTGAGCTACGGGCGCAACGTCCCTGAGCCTACCGTGCGCCTCGCGCGGGTACCCTCGCGGACGTGGATCAGATTGAACTCTTCTTCGCGGGAACCGGCGGCTCAGTGCCAACGCCGCGCCGCGGCCTGCCCGCAACGCTCGCGCGCCTCGATGGGGATCGCTTGCTGTTCGACTGCGGTGAAGGAACGCAGCGCCAACTGATCCGCAGCATCGGCCTAGCCGATCTCGACGCGATCTTCCTAACGCATCTCCACGCCGATCATTGGCTTGGGATTCCGGGTTTGGTCCGCACGCTTGAGCTGCGCGGGCGTGAGAAGCCGCTCGACATCTACGGCCCCAGCGGCACGGCCAAGCAGCTTTCCGCCGTCGGCATCGCAACTGGCAAGACCGATTACGAGCTCCACATCTCCGAGCTGGAGGCCGGTGACGCGATTGAGTTCGACGGATACGACGTGGAAGCGTTCAACGTGCGTCACCGCGGCACGGCGCTTGGCTACTCGCTGATCGAGGCCGGAAGGCCAGGTCGGTTTGACCCCGAGCGAGCGAAGGAGCTTGGGATCACGGACGGCAAGGAGATTGCTTCGCTGGTCGCTGGCGAGAGCGTTGGGAATGTTGAGCCAACACAGGTGATCGGCGAGCCCCGCGCTGGCAGGAAGATCGTCATCTCCGGCGACACTGCGCCCTGCGAGATGGTCGAGGCAGCTGCCAGCGGCGCCGACGTGCTGCTCCACGAAGCAACGTTCGCCGACGAGGACTCGGCCCGGGCCGCGGAGACGATGCACAGCACGGCGCGGCAGGCGGCAGAGATCGCCGCGGCGGCCGGAGCGGCGATGCTCGCGCTGACCCACATATCTGCCCGCTATCCGGTGAGGAAGATCATCGAGGAGGCTGAAGCGGTCTTCGCTGGCACTGTCGTCCCACGCGACTTCGATGCGATCAATATTCCGGTCTCCGAGAAAGGCGCGCCTTCGTTACTGCGCCCTGACGACGTCGAGGTTGAGCAGGCAGCGGCAGCGCAGTTCGCGGAAGCCGCCGAGGAGGGCTCCGCAAAGAGCGAGAATTGATTCAGCATTGCGCCGTGAGCGGTGCTAACGTGCGCGCAGCAGTTAACCCCCTTTAACTCGGTCCGAGAGGCCAAGAAGGGCAGGATCTAATGAGCCAACAGAATGTCGTCCTCGACGACGCAGAGCTAAGCCGGGCCTTAACCCGCATCGCTCACGAGATCCTCGAACGCAACACCGATCCCTCTGAACTAGCAATCGTCGGCATCCACAGCCGTGGCGCAGTTCTGGCGCGGCGGATCGTCGCCCTATTGAACGAGTTCGCAGGCGCTGAGATTCCGCTCGGCCTGCTCGACATCGGCTTCTACCGCGACGACCTTGGCAAGCGGCCCGAAGCGCCACAGGTCTACTCAACCGAGATCGACTTCCCGCTCGACGGCGCGACCGTCGTGATCGTGGACGACGTGCTCTACAGCGGCCGCACAGTCCGCGCGGCGATCGAGGCACTCTTTGCCTACGGCCGCCCGGGCTGCGTGCAGCTGGCGGTGCTCGTAGATCGCGGCCATCGCGAACTGCCGATTCGCCCCGACTACATAGGGAAGAACCTGCCGACCGCTCCCGGCGAGCGCGTCTTCGTCCAGGTTGAGGAGACCGACGGGATTGATCGCGTTCTGATCGGCGACGCCGAAGCCGCGGTTACTGGGGACGCGGCATGAAACATCTCTTGAGCATCGAGGACGTAAGCCGCGAGGACGTCGAGCGGATCTGCGCCCGCGCCGCGGCGTTCTCAGATAATCAGCAGCGTGAGATCAAGAAGGTGCCGGCGCTTCGAGGCCGCACTGTCCTCAACCTCTTTTACGAGGCAAGCACTCGCACCCGCAGCTCGTTCGAGTTGGCCGCAAAACGCCTAAGCGCCGATGTTGTGAATTTCAGCGCGTCGGGTTCATCGACCGAGAAGGGTGAATCGCTCAAAGACACGGTTCAGACCCTCAGCGCCCATCGCCCGGACGCGATCGTCGTCCGCTGCCCCTGGGCCGGCGCCCCGGCGCTGGTTGCCGAGTGGACCGACGCGGCAATCATCAACGCCGGCGACGGCAAGCACGAGCATCCAACTCAGGCGCTACTTGACATCTACACGCTCAGCCGCCGTCTCGGTTCGCTCGACGGCGTCAAGATCTGGATTGTCGGCGACGTTCTCCATTCGCGCGTTGCCCGCTCAAACATTCTCGGTTTTCAGAAGATGGGTGCGCAGGTAACGGTGGCCGGGCCACCGACGCTGCTGCCGCGCGACATCGAAGCGATGGGCGTCGACGTTCGCTACTCGCTCGATGACCTGAACGAAGCCGATGTTGTCTACGCGCTGCGGATGCAGAACGAACGAATGCAGCAGGCTTACCTTCCGAGCATGCGCGAGTACGCGTCGCTTTTCCAGATTGACGAGCGCAGGCTCGGTGCGCGTTCGCTGCTTATGCACCCAGGACCGGTCAATCGCGGAGTGGAGCTCTCCGATGAGGTCGTTGATTGCGCACAGTCGCTGATCCTCGAGCAGGTTGCCGCCGGCGTCGTCGTGCGAATGGCAGTTCTGTTCGAGCTACTTGCTGCCTCGCGGGCCTTCGATCCGGTGCCGGAGCACCAGTCTGCATGACGCGCCGCAGTGAACAGCTGCTCGTCCGCGGCACCGCAGCCGAGGCCGACCTGATGATCACCGGCGCGCATCTAATTGATCCGCGCGCCGGGATTGACGGCGTGTTCGACGTAATCGTCAGCGACGGCCAACTGGCGGAGATTGGTGAGCACGGAAAGCTCACAGCCGGTCCAGACGCGGAGAAGATTGACGGCAGCGGCTTCCATCTCTTCCCGGCCTTCGTTGACCCGCACATACACCTGCGCACGCCTGGACACGAGCACAAGGAAGACATTGAGACCGGTACTCGGTCAGCGGCTGCCGGTGGGTTCTGCGCCGTGCTGGCGATGCCGAATACCGACCCAGTTGTCGACTCGGCATCGGTCATGCGCTCGTTGCGCGAGGCGGCCCGTCGTGAGGCGAGGGTTCCAGTCGGCTTCCTTGCTGCGATCACAGTCGGATTGGCGGGGGAGGAGCTCACCGCGATGTCGGAGCTTCGCGCCGCTGGGGCCGCGGGCTTCACAGACGACGGTATGCCTGTCGAGTCGGCCGGGATGCTGCGCAAGGCACTCCAGTACCAGCAGATGTCCGGGGGCGTCCTAGCGCTGCATGAAGAGGACCCGTCGCTTTCGGCCGGCGGCTCAATGAACGAAGGCGCCGTAAACGCTGTGCTTGGAATCGGTGGGATTCCAAGCACCAGCGAATCGACGATGGTTGCCCGGGACGCGTCACTTGCTGGCTACGAGGGTGGGACGGTCCACATGCAGCACCTCAGCTGCGCCGAGTCGGTTGAGGCGATCCGCGAAGCGAAGCGGCTCGGGTACAACGTCACGACCGAGGTAAGCCCACACCACCTCTGCTTCACAGAAGAGGAGGTGCGCACGCTCGACACGCGGATGAAGATGAACCCGCCGCTGCGGACCGAAGCAGACCGCCAAGCGCTAATCGCCGGCCTGATCGATGGCACAATCGACTGCATCGCCACCGACCACGCGCCGCATAGCGCGCACGAGAAGGAGGTGCCGTTTGAGCAGGCACCGATGGGAACGACCGGGCTCGAGAGCTCCTTCGCCGCCTGTTACACCGAGCTAGTGCGCAGCGGCCTTATGAGCATCGAGATGTTGATCGAGAAGATGACCTGCGGCGGCGCGATCTTTGGTCTGCAGATTCCACAGATGACGATCGGTGAGAGCGCAAACCTTGTGCTCGTAGATCTCGAGCAAGAGTGGCGCGTTGGTGAGGATGGTTACGAAAGCCGATCCGAGAACTGCGC
>CAIJLJ010000013.1 GCA_903821395.1 uncultured Solirubrobacterales bacterium
AGCGATGATCAATCTCCGACTAACCGGAGACCGGCTTCTGGCCGTGCGTGCTCTCGATGATTGCGGTTAGCGCCGCGGCGGCCGCGTGCTGGTTGGCGACAACGTACTCTTCGGCCTCGTTGGAGTGGAGCTGTTCGCGGGTAATTCCATACTCGTTCAGAACAGCTTCACGCGTTCGCGGCGTATTCGCCTCCTGCAGGTCGGTGAGCATCTGAGGGTCGGCCTCGATTGCCTCGCGGACCTCCGCGAAGCTCATTAGCAGTTCCATCTTGGCGAAGCTCTCGGCCAGCGCAGCGCGGGCCGGCGACTGCTCTTCGCCAGGAGCCGCGACGGCGGGAAACTCGCTGTCGGCTGTCGGCAGTTCAACGCCCATCCCTACGAGGATCTCGCGGGCGTGCTCTGGGTGGTCGGCGTCGGCGAGGGCAGCCCCGATCGCGGGGTTGCTGTCCATCGCTTCGATTAGCGGATCAAAACTCATCTGTTTCTCCGTTCAGGTTGTAAGTGGTCAGTACTTTTGCAGAATACGGAAAAGTATCCAAGCAGTATTCTTCGCTGACTTTGCCGCTTCCACCAGGCCCCAGCGAATCGCCAGCCGAGCAGCAGGAGCAGTACCAATCTGACCCCTTCGGTTACCTCGGGATCTGCCGCGAGCGCTTCGGCGATGCGTTCACGGCTCGCCACGTGCAGCCGACCGCTCCGCGGGTTTTTATTTCTGATCCGGCCGACGTGCAGGCCGTCTTCGGTGAGCCCGCAAACCCGATGGCTGCATCTGCCAAAGCTGCCGTCGGGGCTTACGGCGAGCGATCGGTCATCTTGCTCGAAGGCGAAGAGCACATCGAACGGCGCCGTCTAATGCTCCCTGCGTTCCACGGTGAGAAGCTCACCTTTCATGAACTGACGATCGCCGAGATCGCCAATGCCGAGGTCGAAAGCTGGCCGCTCGAGCAGCCATTCGCGCTGCTGCCGCGGATGCGCGCGCTTACGCTCCAGGTGATCCTGCGGAGCATCTTTGGGGTCAGCGACCCTGATGTTCTGTCGCTGATCGTCGAGCCGATAGGTCGTGGCGCTGGCCTGACCGAGCTGCGCGAGGTGATCGACTCGTGGATGCTTGGCGAGATTGACGCGCGGAGATCTGATCCGCAGCTCGCTGAACGCGGCGACGTCCTATCGATGCTGATCCTTGCTCGTTTTGACGACGGCAGTGAGATTGACGACGCTGAGATTGGCGACCAGCTCTTCACGCTGCTCAATGCAAGCTACGAGACCACCGCCACGGCGCTGGCCTGGACGATCGATCTGCTGCTTCATCACGGCCCCGCGCTAGAGCGGCTGCTCGCTGAGATTGATGAGGGAGAGAGCGATGACTATCTGCGCTGCGTCGTCAAGGAATCTCTCAGACTAAGGCCGGTGCTGATGCTGACTGGCCGAGAGCTGGCGGCCGATCTCGAGACAGAAACACTCTCACTGCCAGCCGGCACGATCGTCTCGGCCGCGATCGGCCTAATCAACACGCGCCCTGATCTCTACCCCGAGCCGTTCGCTTTTAAGCCCGAGCGCTTCCTTGAGAACCCGCCGACGACTTACGGCTGGCTCCCTTACGGCGGCGGCACACGTCGGTGTCTAGGGGCGGCTTTCGCTGAGCTCCAGATGCGCGTCGTGCTGCGAACGATTTTCAGCTTGCGCACGCTGGTCGCGGAGAGCGATGAGATGGAAGCGCCGAGGATGCGTGGCATTACGCTGACGCCGCCAAACGGTGTTCGGGTAATCGCAACCCCGCGCTAATACCTAGGTTATACATAGGTAAAGCTGTGGTAGGCTCAGCGCCATGCAGACGGGTGTTGCAGCTTTCCTAGCCGTTCTCGCCGCCGCCGGCCTCGCCGCGTGTGGCTCGAACGACACACTTACCGTCTACGGCGCTTCGTCGCTCAAGCAGGTGCTGCCGAAGTTTGACGCCAGCCCGACTTACTCCTTTGCTGGCTCCGACGTACTCGCCCAGCAGATCGAGAACGGCGCGCCGGCTGATCTCTTCGCTGCGGCAAGCCCTAAGTATCCGAAGCTGCTCGCGGCAAAGCGGATCTGCGAGACGCCGGTTCCGTTCGCTTCCAACACGCTTGTAATTATCGTCCCCTCTGGCTCAACGGGGATAAACTCGCTCTCCGACTTAGAGGTGGGGCCGTCGCGGCGACTGGCGGTCGGTGCGACGGCGGTGCCGATCGGCAACTACACGCGCGAGGCGCTGGCGAGCGCTGGGGCTGGGACGGTCTTGACGCGCAACACAGTCAGCGATGAGCAGGATGCTGCGGGGATCGTCTCCAAAGTGGCGCTCGGTTCAGCCGATGCTGGCATTGCTTACGTGACGGATGCGAAGTCGTCGGACGGCCGCGTGCGCGCGGTTGCGCTCCCCGCTTCGGCGCAGCCAGTCGTCACGTACATGGCCTGCGTGGTCGTTCGTGACGGAGCTAACACCACTGCCGCGAAGGATTACCTAACTAAGTTGACCGGCCCTGATGGCAAGGCAGCGCTGAAAGCAGCGGGCTTTGGCCCGGCGCCGAGCAAATGAGCACGCGCCGCCGCAACCAAGCCTTCCTTGCCGCCTGCGTGCTGGCAGCCGTGGTGCTGATCGCGTTTCTGGCGATCCCGCTGATTGCTCTCGTCACCAGCGTTGCGCCAGGGCGGTTGCCTGGCCTACTC
>CAIJLJ010000014.1 GCA_903821395.1 uncultured Solirubrobacterales bacterium
CTCGGCGCAGAGCGCGCGGAACTCTTCCGGGCGGTACTCGTGGACGTGCCATGGGTTGCCCGAACGATCGGCGCCCTCAGGCGCGAGCGTCAGCACGTTGGGTGTCGAGATGTAAACCGCTGGATGCTCGCTTGATTCAACGAGTCCGCGGCAGTGATCGAGGATCTCGCCCGGATTAGTTACGTGCTCGATCGTCTGTAAAAAGATGACGGCGTCACGCGGCTGCTCGTAGCTGTCAATCAGCGTGCGCTCAAAGCTCAGCCCGGGCCGCGCGTAGCGAGCCTCGGCGTGGGCGTGGGCGTCGGGGTTGGCGTCAACGCCGACAACGTCGGCCGCGCTACGCGCAAGCACTGCGCTGCCGTAGCCCTCGCCGCAGGCAAGATCAACAACGTCGAGTCCGCCAACGCGAGCACCAATCCACTCGTAAACAACTGAGTGGCGGCGGTACCAGTAGTTCTCTTCGGGAACGTCGGGGAGCGTCCGCTCGCCGGTCAGCTCCAGCGGCGGCACGCCTTCCGGCTGGCCCGACTGGAAGATCCGCGGAGCGCCAGGGTCGGTGCGCTCGGGCGGTTCGCCAACGCCCATCAGAGCGCTAGGGCGCCTTCGTCGGCGGCTCCAGCGACGACCGCCTCAGCGCGCCTGACTACTCGCACTCGGCCGCCATGGTCGGGCACGATTGTCAGCGAGCGGCGAGCGATCCGCTCTGGCCCGCCGACGGCCTCGATGTCAAAGGTCGTCAGGACGGCGCGCAGGACGGCGCGCATCTCAAACAGCGCGAACGCCGAACCGACGCAGCGGCGCATCCCGCCACCAAATGGGATCCAGGTGTAGGTCCCCGGAGGCGTCTCGATGAAGCGTTCGGGTCGGAATTCGAAAGGCTCAGGATAGATGTCATCGCGAAGGTGGACCAGCATGATCGCCGGGGCGACACGCGTGCCAGCCGGCAACCGAAAGCGCCCCTGACCGACAGTGATCGGCTCCTTCAGCAAACGGATCACGATTGGCAGCACCGGTCGCAGCCGCATTGTTTCCTGGATCACAGCGTCGACGTAAGCCTCGTCTTCTCCGCCGCGCAGCTCCTCGGTCAGCCGCTCCAGCGTCTGCGGCCTTTGCGTGAGCTGCTCGAAGGCCCACGACAGCGAGCTGGCAGTCGTTTCGTGGCCGGCCAGCAGCAGCGTCATCAATTCATCGCGCAGCTCAAGGTCGGTCATTGCCTCGCCGTCTTCGTCGCGCGCCAGCAGCAGCATCGAGAGGATGTCCTCGCGCTGCTCCAGATCGGACGCGCCCCGGTGCTCGGCGATCACGCGGTATAGCTCCTCGTCGACAGGATCAAGCACCTCCCTGAGACGCCGCTGAAGCCTTTCCGACTCAGGGCCCATGATCAGGCTGAGCGCCATCTGGCGCATATCGGTCGTAGCTTGCAGCATCGTCCGCAGCAGCACGCGCAGTCGTTCCATCTCGAGCCCGTCCTCAATTCCAAAGACGGCGCGCATGATCACTTCCAGCGTCAGCGCCTGCATCCGCGGCAGCATCGCGATTGTCTCGCCCTCTTGCCAGGTCTCAAGCTCGCGCTCAGCGGCCTCGGCCATGATCGCCTCGTAGCGCAGCATCCGCTCGCCGTGGAAAGGCGGCAGCAGCAGGCGCCGCTGGCGCAGGTGCTCGGCTTCATCGAGCAGCAAGATTGAGCGCGCGCCAAGGATCGGTGCCAGTACCTTGTTCGCCGCTCCGGCATGCATCACGTTTGCCGCACCGGTGAAGACGGTGCGAATGTCTTCCGGGTCGCTCAAGAAGACGAGCGGCTGCCCGTCGATGAACTCGAGCGTGAAGACGTCGCCGAAGCGCTCGCGCTGGCGCACGGCGAACTCCTGCGGCCGCATCACCCACTGCAGAGCCTGCGCATAGCGTGGCTGCTTTGGGCCGGGCGGCAGGTCAAGCATTGTTGGAGCCTGTGTAGCCATTCGCTCAGTTTCGCAGCTTCTGACCAAGCGGTCAGCAAGCCACGGTTTTCTGCCGATCGCTAGCCTCCGCCTTCGCGATGGCCGCACCAGAGACTCCAGACGAGATCCGCGACGTAAACACCCGCTACCACTCCGGCGCGGCGGCAGCCTACGACGCCAAGTGGGGAATCGACTGGGGCATGATTGGCCGTGACCAAGTGCTGACGAAGCTCGAGAAAGCACTCGGCGGCCCGCTCCCCCACTTCGACCGCTCACTCGAGATCGGCGCCGGCACCGGCTACTTCTCGCTCCACATGCTGATGGCTGGCGTGGTTGACGATGCCGTCTGCACCGACATCTCGCCCGGAATGATCGAAGCGCTGCAAGGCAACGCCGACCAGCTTGGCCTTGATGTGACGACAGAGGTCTGCGACGCCGAAGCGCTGCCGTTCGAGGACGCAAGCTTTGACCTTGTGCTCGGCCATGCCGTGCTCCACCACATTCCTGACCTGAACCAAGCATTCGCCGAGTTCTTCCGTGTTCTAAAACCTGGCGGCGTCGTGATCTTCGCCGGAGAGCCGTCGCGCAATGGCGATCGCATCGCGCAGCTGCCAAAGCGCGCAGCTACGACGGCCGCGCCGCTCTGGCGCGCCGCGCTGAGGGCCGCGCCATCAACTCCTGGCGACAGCGACGGCGGCGTACACAACCACGACCTTGAGCAGCACGTCGATGTTCACGCCTTCGTTCCGTCAGAGCTGGAGGCGATCACCGACGGCGCCGGCTTCGAAGAGGTCCACGTTCGCGGCGAAGAGCTGCTGGCCAACTGGTTCGGTTGGACCAACCGCGCGCTCGAGGCGACTGCCGCGCCTGAAGACGTACCGATGTTCTGGCGCCAGTACGCCTTCCGCGGCTACCTCGCATTGCAGAAGGTTGACCGCAGCCTGCTCGAGGGCCGGCTGCCAGCGACGATCTTCTACAACCTGCTGCTCAGCGCCCGGCGTCCGGACTGATCCCGGTCAGCTCATCGCGGGCGAGCGCGGCACGGCTCTTGATCGCTTGCTGCTCGGCGCCGTCAAACTTCTGCCAGCCGCGAACCGGCATCGCCATTCGGTGATTGCCAGCGAAGCGATCCTCGTTGCGACCAATGAAATCCCAGTAGAGAGCGCTTATCGGGCAGCCGTCCTCACCGGTGCGCTTCTTCGGCGAGTAGCGGCAAGAGGCGCACCAAGCTCCGCCGCTCATCTTGTGGATGTAGTTGCCGCCGGCCGCGTAGGGCTTTGTCATCATCGCGCCGCCATCGGCATAGAGCGCCATGCCGGCGGCGTTAGGAGCCATCACCCACTCGGCTCCATCAACGAAGGCACGCTCAAACCAGCCGACCACCTCCCACGGTTCGAGCCCTGCCAGCATCGCAACGTTACCGAGCACCATCAGGCGCTCGATGTGGTTCGCGTAACCGTGACGACGCACACCGTCAACGACGCCGTCAAGGCACGCCCAGCCAGTCTGCTCGCCCCAGTAGGCGGCGGGAAGTGGCACGGCCCCGTCAAGCGCGTTGTCGCTCTGCCACTGCCCGCTGCGCAGCCAGTACATCCCCCAGACGTACTCGCGCCAACCAATCACTTGGCGGATGAAACCCTCGGCCGCTTCAATCGGCACGCGGCCTTCTTCCCAGGCTTTCTGGGCGGCCTGTGCCACCTCTAGCGGTTCGATTAGGCCGAGGTTTAGTGGAACGCTGAGCAGCGCGTGGAAGAGGAAGGGATTGCCGGGAACGATTGCGTCCTGCCAGGCGCCGAACTGCGGCAAGCGGTGCTCAACAAAGTCGGCGAGTGCTAGCTGTGCTTCAGCCGCCGTCACAGCAAAGCGGCGCGGCTCGTCCTCGCCCCAAAGCTCAAGCTCCCAGCCAGCCAAGTCGGCGCGCACCTGCTCGTCAATCTGATCTTCACTCGGCCGCCACGCGGCGGGCGCCTCAACCCCGCTCTTCGGCGGCTTGCGGTTCTCAGCGTCAAAGTTCCAGCGGCCGCCAGCCGGTTCTCCTTCCCCATCCACAAGCAGAGTGCGGCTGCGCCGCTGCTCGCGGTAGAACGGCTCCATCGTCAGCGACTTGCGACCGTCGGCCCAGGCCGCGAACTGCTCCGGCGAAGTCAGAAACTGGTTGCTGCCGATCAACTTCACCCCACGCGCTGCCAGCGCCTTGGCCGCTGAAGCGCGGTTGGGCTGCGCGCAGACGATCTCGCCGCGCTCGCCGTGAAGCGCAGCGTCGAACGAGGCCGCCCCGCGGTGCTCAACGACCTCAAGGCCACGACCACGCAGCTCCTCGGCGTAGTGGCGCATCGCGCTGAGGACGATCTGGGCGCGCGCGCGATGAATTGGACCGCGCCCGAGCACCGCGAGCGACTCAATCATCACAACCCGCTCAGCCCCCTCGAGCGCAGGGTTATTAGCCATCAGCTGATCGCCGAGAACGAGCGCCGTGTGGCCCATCGCCGATCAGTCCTTGGGCGGCGCGACCGCCCGGTAGCGCTCGATCGTCGCGAGGCGCGCGGCCGCGTGATCGACAACCGGCGCTGGGTAATCTCGCCCGATTACGCAGCCAGCTTGTTCCTGCTCCTGCTCGCTCATCTTCCAAGGCTCAGCGAGCCGGGCTACCGGCACGCCGGCCAGCTCCGGCACCCAGCGGCGGACGTAATCGCCGTCTGGGTCAAATCGCTGCTGCTGCAGGATCGGATTGAAGATCCGTCGGAAGTACGGCGCTGGGTCCACGCCGGTCGAGGCGATCCACTGCCAGTTGCCGTTGTTCTGCGAAGGCTCGGCGTCGAGCAGCATCTCTTCGAACCACTGCTCGCCGCGGCGCCAGTCAATCTGCAGATCCTTCGTCAGAAACGAACCGACGACCATTCGGGCGCGGTTGTGCATCCAGCCACTTGCGGCAAGCTGGCGCATCCCGGCGTCGACTAGCGGGTAGCCGGTCTGGCCTTCGCACCAGGCCGCGAAGCCCTGCTCGTCATCGACCCATTCGAGGCGGCGGAACTTTTCCTGATATTCGAGCTTCATGTTGTCCGGGAACATCAGCAGCACGTGGGCATAAAAGTCGCGCCAGGCGAGCTGACGGACGAACGCCTCGGCCCCCTCGCCGCCACGCTCCTGTGCACGTTGTTCGGTCTCCCGCGCCGAGATGCAGCCCCAACGCAGCCAAGCCGAGAGGTCGCTGGTGCCGCCGCTTAAGTTGTCGTGAAGCTCGCCGTAGGAGTCGATCGGACCATCGAGCCAAAGCTCTAGTGCGGCCCTTGCGGCAGGCTCACCGGGCTGGCAGAACGGCTCACGCAGCTGCTTGCCAAGCTGCGGCGTGGCCGGCAGCTCGCCGCGGTCGAGCCCATCCGGCAGTTGCAGCGCGGAAGGAGCAGGGAGCACCGGGCGGCGCGGCAGCTCACGCTCAGCTTTCCAGAACGGTGTGAAGACGCTGAACGGCTTGCCGTTCTTGGTTCTTGGCAGCGACACGTCGGCGCAGAAGTTGCCCGGTGAGGGGATCGCTTCGACCCCGAGCGATTTAAGCGCCTCGGTGACCTTGCGGTCTCGCTCAAGTGCGAACGGCGAGACGTCACTAGTCCAATAAACCTCGCTGGCACCGAGCTGCTCAGCCAGCTGCGGCAATACTTCCTCCGGAGATCCAGCACGGACGCAGAGCCCGCCACCAATCGCCTCTAGCTGCCCGTCAAGCTCGCGCAGACAACCGAGCATGAATGCCGTCCGCGGCCCACTCGCAAAGCGCCCATCGAGCAGTCGCTGATCGAGCACGAACAACGGCACAACCCGATCACAGCTTGCAGCCGCCGCGCTCAGCGCCGGGTGGTCATGCGTGCGCAGGTCGCGGCGCAGCCAAACAATCGCGATCTTCTCCATTACCGAACAGTACGCATGGTCCGGTCAGTTCGATCGCAGCTAGCTGCGCCGCGCCAAGCGCGGCTGCTTAGGCAGAGAGCTCGTAAGTGACGTCTCCGAAGCGTGACTCGACAGGGTTCGGGAAACCGCCATCAACCGGCTGGGCCGGCATCAGGATCTCTTCAACGAAGCTGTCCTTTGACTCTTGTGAATCCCAAACCGCGCTGATCAAAACGCCGTCTGCGGTGACCGCTGCGTGGTGATGAAGCTGACCGGCAGGGAGGCCCCCTGGCGGATGTACGGCTGCGATCTCGGCATCGTAGTTCTCTGAGCTGGCACCTGGCCAGAAATCAACTTGTAGGTAGGTCATCTCTGCTCCTTGAATTTTCCGGCCGGTCGGCCTGCGTTGGACGCGTCCAACAATCTCCCAGCGACACTACTCCGTTCAGTTGGGCGCCGTGTCAAATAATCCCCCTGACCCCTCGCTGGCCCACGACCGTAGACTTGAGTAGAGATGGCCGAAGAACGTGTAGAAGACTTTCCGATCTTCCCGCTGGGGCTAGTCGCTTTGCCCAGCGAGATGGTGCCGCTGCACATCTTTGAAGAGCGTTACCGCACGATGATTGGCGAGTGCCTCGACAACGAGCGCGAGTTCGGGATCGTTTGGACAGACGAGGACGGCGCCCACGCGACCGGCTGCGCGATGGAAGTCACCGAAGTAACGGAGCGAACAGAGGACGGGCGGATGAACATCATTACCCGTGGCACGCGCCCTTTTCGGGTCGTTGAGGAGCGCCACGACCTGCCCTACCCGGCGGCCGTGATCGAGTTCCTCGACGACGCCGAGGTCGACGACGCCAGCGGCGACTTCAACGAAGCCCACGCCGAAGCCTGCGAGGCCTACGCTGACCTCGTCGAGCAGGCGACCGACAAGCAGCTCGAACCTGAAGAGCTGGCTGCGAAGAGCGCCTACGAGATGGCAGCAACGGTCGACTTCGGCGCCGAAGCAAAGCAAGGGCTGCTCGACCTTCGCTCTGAAGCAAAGCGGATTAAGCTCGTCGCTCAGCTACTGCGCGCAACGGTCAAGCGGCTTGACTTCGTTGAGCGCGCGCAAGTTCGAGCGGCCTCAAACGGCCGCGTTCGCTTCGGCTAGCGCGGCAGGCCGCAGACGTGCTTAGCCAAGTCGCGCGTTAGCGTTGCGAGCTTGAAGAAGACCGGTGGCTGCCCCCGGGAACTATCGCTGAAGGCAACGGTGCCGAACTCGGTCCGAACGTTGTAACGAAGAATCGCGTACTTCCCTGGCTTGAGATTGACCGTCTTGCGCGCAGGTCCAGGCTGCTTATCGTCGCCGTTGAGATCGTCAACGATCGCCCTGGCGTCGATCAGCTGAGCGCTGCTGATCTCAAACTCTTTCCCGCCGTTGCAGCGAACTGTGCCGCCGTCGCCGACAATCATTGTCAGCTTCGCGCCGGGAATCGAGCCGCTCCGCTGAAGCACATAGAGATCGGCCGACGGGCCACCGCAGCCAACGAGCAGCGCTGCAGTCAGAGCGACCAGAACCAGCGTGATCAATGGCCGCTTCACAGCCCGACCGCCGCGCCGCCGCGCCTCGGATCGCCGCCGCCCTCGCAGCGGCCGCTTTGAAGGTCGCGAGCGACTGCCTGCGTCCCACCAAAGAAGAGATTCTCGGCGCCAAACTGCACTAGCTCCCGCTGACCTAGATCAACGCCGTCTAGATCTACTCCCGGCTCAGCGAAGAGCGTGCCTCCTTCGCTGTGGAGGCGCGGCGCGTTGACGGCGGCCTGAACCTCCGCGCCGCGATCGATCAGGTTGACGATCACTTGGAGGATTGCCGAGCGAATTCGGTTGGAGCCAGCGCTGCCGATCGCTAGTTCGGCCGTCCCATCGGCGGCGAGCACGACCGTCGGCGCCATCATCGAAGGCAGCCGCTGCCCTGGAGCGGCGCGGAAGAAGCCGAGTGGGTTTAGATCCTCCTCGCCCATCATGTTGTTGATGTGAATTCCTGTTCCTGGGATTACAACGCCCGATCCTTCGCCGTTCGAGCACGTCACAGAGCAGGCGCGACCATCGTTGTCGATCACGCTGATGTGGGTCGTTGAGCCTAAGTTTGCGGCGAGAAAGCGGCGCAGGAAATCAGGATCAATCAGCTCTGCCGTGAACTCCGGCGTGCGCAGCGCTTGAGCTTCGTCAATGACCTCCAGCAGCTGCGCGCTCGTCGGAATTCCTTCGGGGCAGATCTGCTGCAGCCTCGAGAAAGCCAGTGCCAGCAGCGCACCACCGGCCGACGGCGGCGGGTTAGTGAGGATGCTGCGGTCGCGATAGGCGGCGGTAACCGGCTCGCGCGCGATCACCTCGTAGCCAGCGAGGTCGGCCATGTCGATCAGGCCGCCGAGCTTCTGCATCTCCGCGACGATCGCTTCGGCGATGTCGCCGCTGTAAAACGGCGCCGCCCCATCGGCTCCGAACCGCTCGATTGTCTCTGCCAACTGCGGACTTGAGAACGATTCGCCGAGCGCCAGCGGCCGCCCGTCGCGCGTGAACGCAGACATCGCACCCGGTGTGGAACGGAGAATTCCTTCGAGAATCCCGAAGACGTAAGCCTGCGAGGGGTTCAACGGCACTCCTTCGCGCGCTAGCCGAGCCGCCGGGGCGGCGAGATCGCTTAGCGGCAGCGTTGCCCAACGTTCAGCCGCGGCGGCTATCCCGGCAGGACTGCCGGGAACGCCACACGACGCCGCGCCGCAGAAGAACGTCTGCTCGGCATCGCCAAACGAGATCTCAACTGGGAGTAGCGGCGCGTGATCAGCGTCGTCGCCGTGCGCCGGCGCTGCGACGAAGAAATCGAGCAGCGTCGGCTCCTCGCCGGCTCCGGCAACGAGCATGTAGCCGCCGGCGCCAGGGCCGGTGTGATGGGGCTCACAAATCCACGAGGCGAGGACCGCCGCGATCGCCGCATCGACGGCGTTGCCGCCTGCGCGCAGAACCTCAGCGCCAACTTCGGCAGTCTTCTGATGGCCTGCGGCGACCATTCCCGTAGCGCCGCTCATCGAACGTAAAGTAGTGACTGCAGCATCAGCGGCGGGGCCAGCCCGCTTTCAAAGAGCTATCCGCCAGGCATGAACTCAGGCACATCGAGCGTGTCAACGCCGGTACCTGTGCGAACGGTGTTCTTGCCCGAGCGGCCACCGCGGCCGCGTTCAACGCGCGGTTCACCGGCTGGCTCTTCAACCCGCTGGCGCCTTGCGCGCGTTGCAGATTCGCCGTAGCGAGTGGCAACAACGGTCACCCAAACTTGGTCATCGAGCGCGTCGTCAACCATCGCGCCGAAGATGATCGTCGCATCAGGGTGAGCTGCCTCAGCAACCGCCTTGGCGGCCTCGTTGATCTCCCATAGCGAGAGGTCACTCCCGCCGGTGATCGAGAGCAGGATCGAGCGCGCGCCATTGATGTCGGTCTCCAGCAGCGGCGATGCAACTGCCTGAGCAGCGGCGTCGAGCGCACGGGATTCGCCCGTACCCATTCCGATTCCAAGCAGCGCCGGCCCGGCATCAGACATGATTGTGCGGACGTCGGCGAAGTCGAGGTTAATGATCCCCGGCAACGTGACGAGGTCGGAGATTCCCTGAACGCCTTGGCGCAGAACGTCGTCGGCGATGCGGAAGGCTTCGACCATCGAGGTGCGCTGATCGAGAACTTCGAGCAGCCGGTTGTTGGGGACGACGATCAGCGTGTCGACCTCTTCACGCATCGCGTCGATACCGAGAGACGCGGTCGAGGAGCGGCGGGTTCCCTCAAAGCCGAACGGACGCGTGATGATGCCGACCGTCAGTGCGCCGACCTCCCTCGCGATGCGAGCGACAATCGGGGCCGCACCGGTGCCTGTGCCGCCACCGGCTCCGGCGGCGACGAAGACCATGTCGGAACCCTTCAGCAGGTGCTTGATGCGGTCGTAGTCCTCCATCGCAGCAGCTCGGCCTAGCTCCGGATCGGCGCCTGCGCCGAGCCCACGAGTCAAAGCCTCGCCGATGTGAACGGTTACATCGGCCTGGGTCTGCTGAATTGATTGAACGTCGGTGTTGACGGCGATGAACTCGACGCCAGCGATACCGGCTTCGATCATCCTGTCGACCGCGTTGACGCCGGCTCCACCGACGCCGACTACGCGCAATACCGGGCCGCCCTTCTTGGCCTTCGGCGAACGGTTGCCGACCGGATCTGGGGCCGGTGGCATCAGCGGCGGCTCGATTACCGGAGCATCGAGAATGTCGTCTGGAATCTCTGAGCTAAAGGCGCTGCGCAGCCGCTCCTGCGGCGTCGGCGTTACGCGCGTCTCCGGCTCGCGGCCAGCTTCGGTCTGAGCCTCGTCGGGGCCGGCAGCCTTGGTCGGCTCAGCGGGCTCGCCGTCGGGCTTGCCCTTCTCTGTGCGGCGGAACAGCTCTGAAAGCGGGCCTTCACGCATGCTTGCGCGGCTCTTCTTGTCTTTAGCCATGTGACAGAACCTCCTTGGCGAGGGCGCGGTAGGAATCTGCGGCGCTGCCGTTCGGCTCGTACTTGAGCACCGACATCCCTTGTACGGGTGCCTCGGCAAAGCGAATCGTCTTCTTGATCCGCGAAGCGAAGACGCGGTCACCGAAGTTCTCTTCGAGAATCTCGATCGCTTCCTTGGCGTGAACCGTGCGGGTATCCATCAGCGTCGGCAGGATGCCTTCGATCTCGATCTCCGGGTTGAGGTTCTCGCGAATCATCTGAAGCGTGTTCTGGAGCTGGATCAGCCCTCGCATTGAGAGATATTCGCACTGCACCGGGACGATCACCTTGTTAGCCGCGGTAAGCGCATTGATCGTTAGAAGCCCAAGGCTCGGCGGGGTGTCAATGCAGACGAAGTCGTAGTCGTCTGAGACTTCCATCAGCGACTTCTGCAGCGAGCGCTCGCGGCCGATCTTCGTTGACATCGCGATCTCGGCGCCGGCTAGGTCGATCGAAGCAGGGGCCAGATCGATTTCACGCGTAACGATTACTTCGCGGATCGGCTTGTCGTGAACGAGCACGTCGTAAATCGAGTTGTCGAGCGTGTCAGGGTCAATCCCCTGCGACATCGTCAGGTTGCCCTGAGGATCCATGTCGATGCAGAGCACACGATGGCCCGATTCGGCCAGCGCAACTGCCAGGTTGAGTGTCGTCGTCGTTTTGGCGACTCCACCCTTCTGGTTTGCGAATGCGATGACTTTTGGTTTTTTCATATCCACGCGAATGCTCCGGTCGTCTGTTGGACCTGTACTCGCGCTGTATTCGCATTGGCTGGCGCTATTCCTCCCCGAAAGCCACCCAATCGCGTAAAGGCAACAAAAGCGCCAGCTTCTAGGCTCTGCTCTGCGATGAGCGGATCCCTCGACAGCAGCCTTCATGAGCGTTCGGTAGTGATCTGCGCCGGTTCTGGCGGCGTTGGCAAGACGACGACGGCAGCGGCGATCGCGGCGGGCCTGGCCGCTGAGGGAAAACGCGTCGCGGTTGTGACGATCGACCCTGCGCGGCGCCTTGCCGACGCGCTTGGCTTAGAGCAGCTGACGAACCAGCCTGAGCTGGTGGACGGCAAACGGTTTGCTGCCGCCGGGCTGAAGATCGAGGGTGAGCTGTGGGCGATGACGCTCGATTCGCAAAGAACATTCGATGAGCTGATCGAGACGCTCTCGCCGGACGCGCAGACGCGCGACCAGATACTCGGCAACCGAATTTACGAGCAGCTCTCCGGCGCTGTCGCCGGTTCGCAGGAGTTCACGGCGATCGCGAAGCTCTATGAGCTAGATCGCTCAGGCCGCTTCGATGCGATCGTGCTCGACACGCCGCCTTCGCGCAATGCCCTGGACTTCCTCGACGCGCCGGACCGCCTGACCGGCTTCTTCGACGGCCGGGCGCTGAAGCTGCTGCTGGCCCCAACAGGATTTGCAGCGCGAGCGCTAGGCGTCGGCACCGGCGCGATTCTCGGCGTACTGAAGCGCATCACCGGCGCCGAGCTACTGGAGGACCTTTCAGTCTTCTTCCAAGCCCTTGGTGGGCTGATCGATGGTTTCCGCGAACGAGCCGATGCCGTGCGTGCGCTGTTGGCCGACCCTGGAACCACGTTTGTCGTAATCACCTCGCCGCAGCGCGACTCGGCCGAGGAGGCGATCTTCTTCGCTGGAAAGCTCAAAAGCGCGCAGATGAACTTTGGCGCACTGATCATCAACCGTGTCCACAGCATCGGCACTGCCGGCGAGCCCGCACCTACGCTGGCGGCAGTAGCGAGCCAGTTAGGCGATCAGTTTGATGAGCCGCTAGCGGCAAAGCTTCTGCGCAGCTACACCGACGCACTCGCGCTAGCGGAGCGCGACGCAGCAACAATCATGCGGCTAAAAGAAGAGACAGGCGAGCTGGAGCCTGTGATCGTGCCTGAGCTAGCTGGCGACGTGCACGATGTCGCGGGGCTAATCGCGATCCACAACGAACTTTTCAGCGATCACTAAAACGGCGGGCGCAGAGATTCGAACTGATCGGTCTCTTGATCGGCCAGCGCCTTACGGCTCGCTTCGCTCTGATCATCAGGGCCTGTTTCAGATTCAACGTCCTCGAGCAGAATCGAGTCAGCCAGTCCGACAAGGTCACCGCTGAGGTGGCCGCAGCAGGCGTCGCGCAGGAGTGCCCGGAGATGGCCGTCCAGTTCGCTTACATACGGCTGCAGCTGTATTTCGTTATCAACGCCGGCGATCAGTGCTGGCTCCAGCGCGGCAGCATGGGCGATTCGCTCGGTCATTGCGGCGCGACGTTCGCGCTCGGCGCAGAGCGCGGCAAGGCGGCCAGGCATCCTGCCACTGGCTGGGCCTTCCGGCTCGAGCAGCGCGCGGGCAACGAGCAGCAGGTCGGTCAGTGCTTCGGCGGCAAGAACGCGCTGGTGCGCCATCTCATAACGGCGCAGCGCCCAGGCCAGCTCGCCCGACTTCGGCTCGCGGCGGCCTACAAGGCTTAGGAATGCGCGCAGCTCGTCCTCCTGCGCCGGCTCGATCAGAACCAGCGGCTCGATCTCGCCTGAGTCGGCGCTGAGCGCAACCGCCTGCCACGGCCCGGCGCCGATGCGCGACCATCCAAGCGGCGCGATTGCAACTGGATCGGGGTGGTAGAGCCTGAGCCCGGCGGCCAGCTTTCGCAGCGACTTGCGCGACGCCTGCAGTGGGCCGACGTCGCCGGGAACCGGTGAGCGACGCACGATTACGAGTGTCTGCGGGCTCCCGTCGAGTCGTGACCAGCGGGCCTCGTCGGGCGCATCATCGAAGCGTTCTCCTCGCGCCAGCGTCAAACCATCACCAAGACTTACCTCTTCCGAGCCCAGCTCAACTCCGAGCAGAACGGCAACAACGGTGTGTTCAGCCCGCTCCTCGGCGACGCAGCGTTCAAGCTCGAGGTAGGCGTTGTCGAAGCAGCGCTCATCGAAGACAAAGTCGTTGGAATCGACAAAGACCCGTGCGAGGAAGCAGTGCAGCGCGGCATCGGCACTCTGACGGCCAGGGCCGGGCGGGCGCACGCCTTGCGAATCGAGGTAGTCGGCGAGGCTGCCGATCGCGATCAACGCGTGGGCGGCAGGCAGAAAGGTGGGAAGGCGTGCCAGAACGCTGCTGCGCTCGTTGATGAACTCGGCAGTCAGCGGGCGGTAGCAGTAGAGCGGCGAGTCGCGGCGCCCCTCCTCGACAACTTCGAACGGCAGCTCGTGGCCGCCCTGCGCGTCGCTGGCCAGCTGCCACGCGGCTTCCTGCGTGAACGCGTGCAGCGCGGAGCGAAGTTGGCGAAGGCCCATAGGCCTCCGTTCGCCAAATCGGTCGCCGATCCTGCCGTAATCGCCGCGCGGTAGATTTCTTCTATGGCTTCAACCGGACATACGCACGAGGATCACGATCACGTCCACGGCCCGGGCTGCGGCCACACGGCGATCGTCCACGACGGCCACATTGACTTCATCCATGACGGCCACCTGCACCAGCCGCACGGCGACCACGTCGATGAACACGCACTACCGGTTGATGAAGAACTCCCCGACGACTGCAACCGCCAGCATGATTGCGGAGAGCACGTCCACGGAGCTGACTGCGGCCACGAAGCAGTGCCGCACGGCGAGCACACCGATTATCTAGTCGAGGGCCGCCTCCACCATCCGCACGAGGATCACTGTGATGATCACGGCGGCGTCGAACTAGCCTGAGAATCAGTCTCATCGCTAGCCTCTTGGGCGATGGCGAAGACGAAGAAGAAAGAGTCGCAGTGGGCGGCAGCGACGAACGAGCGCCTAGCTGAAGCTGGCTTCCGTCGCGGCGGCGCACGCGCTGCAGTTGTTTCACTGCTCGATGAGCAGAGCTGCGCGCTGAGCGCCTACGAGATCGAGGATCTCCTTGCGGCGCGCGAGCGCGCCGTTGGCCGCGCCAGCATCTACCGGATCCTTGAGGAGCTAGATGAGCTGGGCGTCGTAGCCAAGGTCGAACTCGGCCAAGGGCAGGCGCGCTACGAACCGGTTCGCCCCGACCACCATCACCATCACCTCGTCTGCGACAACTGCGGCGCCGTGATCGCATTCGATGACGCGCCGCTGGAGCGCGCCGTCCACTCGATCTCTAAGCGCGTCGACTTCGCAGTCGAAGGCCACGAGATTGTGCTCCACGGCCTCTGCGCCGAGTGCCGCTAGTAACCAGCTCGCGCAGTGAACGAATCAGTAGCGCGGCGGCGAAGGCGACGACGAGCGCGCAGGTGACTGCCGCCCCGGCCGCCAGATCGGCGTGGTAGGAGGCGTAGAGACCTGCCAACGCGGCAGCCCAAGCTATTGCCACGGCGGCAAGCATCATTGGCCCAATCCGCTCCGTCAGCAGCCGCGCGCTGGCCGCCGGACCGATCAGCATCGCGACGACCAGCAGGTTGCCGAGCGCCTGCACCGCGACGAGCGTGGCGCCCGCAAGCAGCAGAGCAAGAACCAAATCAAGCGGCGCCGGCGAGCGGCCAATCGCGCGAGCGTTGATCCGGTCGAACCCGGTTACCAACAGTCCTTCGTGGAGCACGAAGAGCACGGTGAGGACGATTCCCGCGTAGGCCGCGGCCAAAGCGATGTCGCCGAAGCCAACCGCCAGCAGGTCACCAAAGAGAAGCCCGTTCAGCCCCGCCGGGGTGGCGGGCGCAAGACCGAGCAGCACGCCGGCGCCGAATAACGATGTGATCACTACCGATACTGCGACCTCGCTGCCGAGCACTTTTATGCGACTGACGAGCGCGATCAGACTGGCGCCAACAGCAAGCCCGATCGCTCCGCCAAGAACCAGCGGTAGCCCCAGCAGCGCGGCACCGACGAGCCCCGGCAGCATCGAGTGGGCGAGCGACTCAGCGCTGTAAGCGCGGCCCGCAAGCACGATCCAGCAGCCGAGCGTGCCGGCGATCAGGCCGAGCAGCGCCAGTTCAAGCAGGCTGCGCAGAACAACCGGCTCGCGCAGTGGCTCCAGCAGCCACTCGATCATCTGTCCTCCCCTGCGTGATCATGGTGGTGAGGCGGCGTGATCGCGAGCGGCCCGTCGCCAGGCAGTGGGATCAGCGAGGCACCGTAAGTCCGCTCGATCACTTCGCGCGTAAGCACCTGCGAGGGGTCACCGAAGGCGATCTGCACGCGGTTGCAGCAGAGCACGAGGTCCCAGCTGCGCGCCTGCTCGATGTCGTGCGTCGCCATCAGCAGGCCGCGGCCTTCGGCGGCGAGCTGATCGAACAACTGAGCCAGCAGTTCGGCGCTCGGAGCGTCAATACCGGCGAACGGCTCATCGAGCAGCAAAAGTGGCGAGTCCTGAACTAGCGCCCGCGCCACCAGCACCCGCTGGCGCTGCCCGCCGGAGAGCTCGCCGAAGGTCGTATTGGCCTCAGCCTCAAGACCGACGCGGCGCAGCGACTCGCGCGCCAGCTGGCGGTCGGCGCGCGACGGCCGCCGCCACCAAGGCAGCCGCGAGACTGAGCCCATCAGCGCAACGTCGAGTGCGCTTACCGGGTAATCGAGCCGTGAGCGCTCGCTCTGCGGCACCAGCGCCGGATGGCCGACGCCGACCTCCAGTTCTCCGGACGACGGCGCTAGCTCATCGGTAAGGACGCGGAAGAGCGTCGATTTGCCGCCGCCGTTGGGGCCCAGCAGC
>CAIJLJ010000015.1 GCA_903821395.1 uncultured Solirubrobacterales bacterium
AGCGTCGCCGACGGTTCGGCGTTAGAGCGAGCACTTGAAATCGGAGAGCAGATCGCCGGTTTCCCCTGGGTCACGATGATCGCCGACCGCGAATCAACGCTTGAGGCGCAAGGCTTGCCAATGGCAGAAGGACTGGCGCGCGAGGCCGCGCGCGGCACCGGAACCGTGATCGAAGGCGCCGCCGGAGCGGCCCGCTTCGCCGCCGGCGAAGGCCGCCACGGCGCCGGCGTTGAAGGCACCGGCGGCGACTGATGATTCGAAGAGGGCGAAGAGTGGGCGGTATCGGATTCGAACCGATGACCCCCTGCGTGTAAAGCAGGTGCTCTAACCAGCTGAGCTAACCGCCCACAGGCATGATCGCATGGTCGGGCGCACTATTGATTGGTAGTTGCTCACGGCCGCGCCGATCGGGGTAGGCTCAGACGATGCTTTTCACACCCAGCCCCTTAAGTTCGCTGCGCCTGGCAGTAGCTCTCGCGGCGCTATTTGCGATTTCAGCAAGCGCAACTAGCACTGCTGCCCCGGCGCGCATCGTCACCGATCTAAACCACGTGACGACGATCACAACTCAAGCTAAGGCGCAGAAGCTCTACAACGCGCTGATCGCGTTGAAGCTCCCGTTGGCTTGGAAATTCGGGCCGTATGGGCCGATCTACTCCGGCGGGGTTCGCCTTGGCAACATCAACGTCGAGCTCGGCGCCGGCACATCGCATTACGCGGGCAACCAGTTCGTCACCTTTGAGCCGCCATCGTTGACCGGATTGACAGCGCAGTTGGACGCGCGCGGCATTGAACATGGGCCGCCGGACCCGATTAGCGTAGGCAGCGAGGTGCTCTACACGCTGATTGAGCTGCCGAGCTACTCGCAGGTCAACCGGCTCACCACCCAGCTTTGCGTTTACAACCGCCCCGAGTACCGCCCGAGCCGCGTCGCTCCAGCGAATAATAGCGCTGGGATCGTCAACGTCTCACGCGTCGTAATCAACGCCAAGAGCCCTAGCTCATGGGCAAAGTTGTTCGCCCCATCCTCGCCATCAGCAAGCGACGCCTACCGTCTTCTCGGCGGGCCGCTGGTACAACTCCAGCGCAGCCGTGAAAACTCGATCTCGGCGCTCGACGTTCGTGTCAAGAACGTTGCTGCTGCCGTCCGCGCGTTTAAGGCTGTTGGAATCGCTGCGCGGGGTCACATCGCGAACGTCGGCTCGCTTCGGCTCCGCCTGCTGGCGGTTGGTGGTTCTGCGGTTACCGGCAGTCGTTAACCGGCAGGTTTGTCGGCCTCGGCGACGGCAAAGTCGAAGAAATCCGTCACTACCCCCGACTTCGGCCCAACCGACGAGCGCATCACGTGCCAGGGCCGGCCGGGAGGAACGTTTGTCAGCGGGATAACGGCCAGCGTGCCGCTCTCTAGCTCCCCGGCAACCGAGTCGCGCGCGAGGAACGAGATCCCAAGCCCTGAGCGGACGGCCTGCTTGATCGCGCCGTTCGAGCCGAGCGTCAGCGTTCTGACGCTGAGCCCGTTGGCGGCGATGTAGTCCTCATTTGCTGTTCTCGTTCCCGAACCCTGTTCGCGCAGTAGCCAGCGGCTGCCGTTCAGCTCGGCCGCAGTCACAGATGGCTTCTTTGTCAGCGGTTCGTCAGGCGAGCCAGCCAGCACCAACTCGTTCGGGCGCACCGACTCCGACTTGATTCTGCCTTCGCGCCCACCGCTCGGCGGGCGGCCAACGAACGCAATGTCGGCTTCGCGCCGCAGCAGTAGCTGCAGCACGCGCTCGCGGTTGCCGACCGCGAGCGTTAGGTCAACGTCATGGTTGCGCGATGCGTAGCGCTGAAGCAGCACTGGTACAAACGATTCAGCCGCAGTCGTTACGGCCGCGATTCGCAGCCCACTGCTGGCAACACCTGATGCCTCAACAGCAGCCGCCGCACCACGGTCGAGCAGGCCGATGATGTCGGTTGCGTAGGGGGCGAAGGCGCGACCCGCAGCGGTTGGCGTTACGCCACGCCCGTCGCGCTCTAGCAGCGGCGTCCCGATCTCACGCGTGAGCGCGCGAACAGCGGCGGAGATCGATGGCTGCGTAACGACTAGCTCCTCAGCGGCAGCAGTTACTGAGCCGGAGCGGATCACGGCCAGGAAGCTGCGCAGCTGCGTGAGCGTGATAGCCACGCGCCAAAGATAGACGAGTGGCTAAGGGTTATGGCAAATAGTTCGGCTTAGCGCTGGGCTAAGTCTCTAGCCGGTGACGCCGCCAGGTGTCGGCGTCGGCGTCAGCGAGCCGATCACGCCGATCCTGAACCCGAACCATGGGTAGTGGTTCTTGAGGTTGTTGTCCTCGGCGTCGAGGCCGACGGCTGAGAGCCAGAGCTGAATCGCATCATTCTCGCCAACGGGCGAACTAGCGATTCCGCCGTGCAGCCGGCGCCAAGTCAGCGCCTTGTCTTGGCCCGCGGGCGCCGCTGTGATGGTGTCGGTCCACTCGACGACGTTGCCGCCCTGGTCGAGCGTTCCCCACGGAGAGCGCGTACGCGTCTGCCCGACCGTGCTGACGCTGCCTTGGAAGAACTTATTCAGCTCGGTTGGGTCTCCCGGGAACGGGTAGACCGAGCACGCGGCTGCGGATACCTGCGAGGGACACCAGTGTGGAGACGGTAGGCCCGGCGCGGTGTAGGTCGAGAGCGGCTGGCTCGATGCGTTCGTAACCGCTCCTGTGCCAGGGCTGAGAACCGAGGATTTTGGCGCCGTTGCGGTTCCGTCACCGAACACGCCAGCGTTGGTCGGGTACTTCCAATACGAGTCTGTGCCGCCGCCCTTAGGGTCGAAGTAGGCCGCCTTCATCCATTCGTTCTGGCTCGGGATTACGAAGCCGGTAGAAGCCTTTCTCCCGCTTCCCCCTTTCGGCCGAGTAACGCCGAGGTCGTACATTCCGGTCTCGGTCCTGGCTGACAGTTGGACCCGGTAGGTCGTGATCGTGCGCCCATTTGCGTGACTCGTCTTCTTAGACAGCAGCGTTCCGTTCTGTAGCGCGTTGACGAATCGTGCTGCGCGGCCGAAGGTGGCAAACCCATAAGGCTTATTTGCCCACTGCGGGTAGGCGACGCTGTAGCGGGTTCCGCGTGGTGCGTGCTGATCGAAATTGATCGAGCCGAAACGTGGCCAGCGTGTTGCGCTCTCCTGCGGCACGTAGAGCCGCGGGGGGTTGGTAAGGCCGAAGTTGGCGGTGTTTAGAAACGCGACGTACTGAGCGACTGTGACCTCAAGTTCGCCGATTTGGTAAGGGTTCTTGACGCCTCCGACGGCCATACAAGGGCCGAATGGTGCAGGAACTGGGTTGGGAACTCCAGCGCACGAGGGGTAGATCGCGTCGGTGAAGGGAACGATGCTGACCGACTTATTGCCGGGAGAGCCAATCGAAACGGTTCGCACCGAGATGACCTTTCCATACTTCTGGGCACTCGCTTGAGCAGGGAGGGACGCGGCGAGTGCGATCAGGACCGGAAACAGCATCAGTTTTTTCATGCGCTCGATTAAAGCAGACCGCACGAGCGAAACTGCGCCAGACTCACGCT
>CAIJLJ010000016.1 GCA_903821395.1 uncultured Solirubrobacterales bacterium
CAGAACCCCGTCCGGTGCTCTGGCATCTCGCGATGTCTCATTACAACGAAAAGGCGCGATGGGCTCTCGACTGGAAGCGAATTCCCCACACGCGCCGGGCGACGATGCCTGCAGTGCACGTCGCAGTCGCAAAACGGCTTGCCGGCACTGAGACCTTCCCGATCCTTCAGATCGGCGACGAGGTTTTTGCCGATTCGAGCGAGATCATTTCGGCGCTCGACCGGCGCTGGCCGGCGCGGCCGCTGCTTCCGACCAACCCGGCGGAGCGTGAACGCGCGCTAGAGCTTCAGCAGCAGTTCGACACGGTCCTTGCCCCCGCTGTTCGCAGCCTCGCCTACCAGCACCTGCTCGTGGATCCTGAGCTCTCGGCGAAGATGCTCTCTACCGGCGGCGGAGCTGGGCGCGAACGAACGCTGAGGCTTTTGCAACCCGTGTTGGCGCCGCTGATGCGAAAGAACTTCGACGTTCCACCCCAGTCCGACGACGGGCCGGAGCGAATCGTCCTCGCCCAAGTCGAGCAGATCGGCGCGATCGCAGAGGGCCGGGAGTTCCTAGTTGGTGAGCGCTTCAGCGTTGCTGACCTTACGGCAGCGTCATTTCTCGCGCCGCTCGTCTGCCTCGATGCGATGCCAGCCGGAATCCCAGCTTTACCGGGATCGCTTCAACCGCTCGCCGAGCGAATCACATCGATGCCAGGAGGCCAATGGGCAGCACGGACGTACCGCGCCAACCGACTTGGCTAGCAGCGGTCGCACTTCTTTCTGTTCCCACGCACAGACTCTGGCCCCTACTCTTTGGCCCGCGCTTGACGACGACTAGTTGGTTGACCGGCCGGCGGTCGCGGCGATGCGTCAGATCGAACTGGCGCAGAACGGTAGATCGCCCTGCTACGCTTCCAGTTCGTTGGAAACAACCACGGTGCCCTGACCGCCAGCGCCAAGCCACGGCGGCCGGGACGGCCAAGTACTCAAAACGAAAGGCAGCAAAAATGACCCCCAGTTCAGCCGGCCCGCGTGTAATTACTACGGCCCTTGCCACGTCCCTCCTTGCCGCCGCGCTGTTCGCAGCGCCAGCGTCCGCAAAGCCGGTTCGGGCAGCAGCAGCTAACCCGGAATATTCGTCCCTGATGCAGGACGTACTAATCAACGCTGACTACTGGGACAAGAAGCCGAAGATGCTCGCCGCCGGGCTCGGATTCACGAACATCCTTGGCGTCACCAACGCTGATTCCACCGACCTCTCCGTCGCTCAAGCCGCAGTCCAAGGCGTCTCGGGCGCATGGAACGTCGGCCTGACCTGCTCGTCGACGTCAACCCCGCCTCAGCGCGCGTACACCTCGGCGGCCAGCCCAAGCCAGATCCTCGACGGCTACGGCGCATCGGTGAACAACGGTTCCGGGCTGCCAGTCGAGTTCTCGTGGCCTGTTTTGCCAACGACCGTACACACGACAGACTTCCAAGTGACGCTGAGCAACGGATCGGTCGTCACCCCGGAAGGCGTGTCGATCGTGCCGAACTTTGAGTACAACGAGCGCTCGACGGTAGTGCTCGTAGGCCCCTTCGGCACCCCGTTCCCGTCCGATCAAGGCGGCGTATACGTGACCAAGGTCGCGGTTGTCAACGACGGGACGCCAATGAAGCTGATTGGCCCGCACGCGAAGAAGGTAAGCGCAGTAGGTATGAGCGCAACGAAGACAACCTCCCCGTACGACCTCCCTTCGAGCGACCCAACCAACTGGGCCGGTCCGAAGCTCACCGGCGGCAAGATCTCGAAGATGTCAACCGCGGGCGAGATGGCCCCGGAGCTGTTCGGCGGAAACCTCAAAAATGACGGTGTTGACCTTTACGGGAAGGCGGCCAAGTTCCGCGTCCGCGTGCTGACGACCGGCGGATTCTCACCAGACGGCATCCGCGGGATCTACCCAACCGACTATCGGAATTTCTTCCAAGTCGTTGCTCGCTCAAAGAGCGGCAAGCTCGTTCGGTTGATCGAGCCAAACAAGACGTACTTCATCGACGGACAGCCTTTGCGAGTACTCGGCCTTGCGGATGTCGGAATGAAACAAAGCTCATACGACTACTGCTACAACGACGATCACGACAACCAGTTCGACATCGTCTTGGGCGGCTCAATCAAGGCTGCTGAGCGCGTACGAACGGTTGTAATCCCCGCCACCGGCAACGGCTACCAGCCGTTCTACAACCCCGGCGGCCCAGGAACCACACCGGTCGCGGGCGTCAACTACACGAGCCCTGGGCCGCGATACGAGCAGAAGATCGTGAACGCACTTCACGATCCGATGACGGTCAGATC
>CAIJLJ010000017.1 GCA_903821395.1 uncultured Solirubrobacterales bacterium
GATGCGCGGATGAAGATTCGCGCAGCAGTACTCGAAGAATTCGGCAAGCCGCTAGTCGTTCGCGAGGTTGACCTTGCTGAACCGAAAGCCGGCGAGGTGTTGGTGCGGCTCGTTGCCTGCGGCGTCTGCCACACCGATCTCTACACAGCCTCCGGCGTGGACCCTTCCGGCTACGCGCCGACCGTGCTCGGTCATGAGGGCGCTGGCGTGGTTGAGGCGATCGGTGAGGGCGTGAGCTCAGTTGCCGTCGGCGACCACGTAGTGACGCTCTTCTCGCCGCAGTGCCGCGAGTGCATCCACTGCCTTGATCCGCGAACCAACCTCTGCCTTGCGATCCGCGAGAAGCAGGGCGAGGGCTATCTCCCTGATGGAACTACGCGCCTCTCGCTCGACGGTGAGCCGCTGCGCCACTTCATGGGCACCTCGACCTTCGCCGAGTACACAGTGATGCCCGAGATCGCCTTGGCGAACATTTCGAAAGAGGCGCCGCTCGACCACGCCTGCCTCTTCGCCTGTGGCCTCTCGACCGGCCTTGGCGCGGCGATCTACACCGCCAAGGTTGAGCCGGGAACGACCTGCGTCGTCTTCGGCGCCGGAATGGTCGGGCTTGGCGCCGTTGCCGGGGCGCGGCTGCAGGGCGCGGAGCGGATCATCTGTGTCGATCTCTCCGACGAGCGGCTTGAGCTGGCGCGCGGCAAAGGCGCCACGGAGACCTGGAAGGCAGGGCCGTACACGGTTGAGCGGATTCTCGAAGAGACCGGCGGCTTCGGCGCCGATTACACCTTTGAGGCGACCGGGCTCGTCTCGGTGATGGAGCAGGCGGTCGAATCAGCGAGGATGGGCTGGGGGCTCTGCACCGTTGCTGGAGTCGCCGGCAAGGGTGAGACGCTCGACATCATTCCGCGCTGGCTGATCACCGGCCGCCGCGTCTGCGGTTCATCTTTCGGGGGCGTCAAAGGCCGCGACCAGGTGCCTGAATTGATCGATCGCTATCTCGAAGGCGAGATCGACGTTGACCCGTTCATCTCGCACAGCCTCACGCTCGACGAAGTGAACCGCGGCTTTGAGCTGATGGAGGCCCAGGACGGGATCCGCAGCGTGATCGCCTTTAACTAAAGAGCTGGGCGCGCATCGCGGCGACGATCTCTTCCGGCTTGTCTTCCTGCAGGAAGTGGCCGGCGTTCTCAATCCTTACCTGCTCGCCCGCGGTCGGGATCAGCTCGGTGAAGCGGTCGCCTGATTTCGGGTAGGGGAAGATCGGGTCCTGATCGGCAAAAGCGACGAGCGTCGGCTTGTCCCATTCGGCGAGCGCGTCGTGGATCGCCATCATCTCGGTGACGCCCGTGTCTTCGTTACTGATTGGCACCAGCAGCGGGAACTGGTGCGCGCCGGCCTTGCTTTCGACGTTCGGGAACGGCGCCTCGTAGGCGGCGATGATTTCGGGGCTGAGGTCGCTGGTAGTTGAGTTTTCGATGATCTTCCCAACCGGTAGGTCGGTCGTCTTCTCGGCAAACTCGCGCCAGGCCATGAAGCCTTTGCTGACGCGGCCGGTGAAGATGCCGGTGTTCATGATCAGCAGCCGGCCAACTTGGTCGGCGTGCTCAATCGCCCAGCGCAGGCCGATCGCGCCGCCCCAATCCTGAACGACGACGGTTACGTCCTCAAGCCCTTCGATCTGATCGAGGTGGGCGTTGATGCTGTCGCAGTGGCGCTCGTAGGTGTACCACTGCTGGTCGGTCGGCTTGTCGGAGCGGCCGAAGCCGACGAGGTCGGGGCAGATCACGCGCTTGCCGTCGGCGACTAGAAGATCGAGCATCTTGCGGTAGAGGTAACTCCAGCTCGGCTCGCCGTGAAAGCAGAGAACCGGCTGCCCTTCGCCCTCATCAAGGTGGTGGAGGCGCATTCCGTTCACCTCTACGTAGTTAGGTTCGTAGGCGTAGCCGGGGAGGTTTTCGAAGCGCTCGTCTGGGGTGCGAAATATCTCAGCCATGAGCGCAAGCCTACGGAACCGGTGACCGGCGCGACAGTTCGCCCCAACCCGGTAGGCTGCTGCGATGACCTACCAAATTCGCCGCGGCCTGCTTGCCGCCGCCACCCTCTCGCTGATCGCAACCGCGCTGCTGGCCTCGTCGGCAGTCGCCAAGAGCTCCTACAAGGAACCCGCGCTGACTGTGCCAAAGGCACGGCTCGCCGAGTCGCTCATGTGCCCTGACAAGATCACGCGCGGTGGGCTCGAGCCGATGATGCTTGTAACCGGCACCGGTTACACCGGCGCCGAGGCCTACATCATCGGTTCAGCCGCGCTGAAGACGACCAAGCGGCCAATCTGTTACGTCAACTTCCCATACCGCACGACCGGCGACATCCAGATTGCGGCGCAGTATCTGGTCTCCGGCATCCGTCGGATGGCCGCTATGTACGGCAAGCCGATCGGCGTATTTGGCGTCAGCCAAGGTGGCCTCCTTCCTCGCTGGGCACTGACCTACTGGCCTAGCCTGCGCGCCAAAGTGAGCGACGTGATTGCCGTTGCCGGAACCCAGCACGGCACCACGGTGGGTCTTGGAACCTGCAGCGCGATAAACCCGTGCCAAGCCGCCAGCTGGCAGCAGGGTGCTCGATCAAACCTGCTTAAGGCAATCAACGCCGAGCCGGACGAGTCGGTCGGCCCAACATCGTGGACGACGGTTCGTAGCGCGACCGACGAGACGGTGCAGCCACAGACTGGCCCGCACCCGACCTCAGCGCTAAAGGGCGCGACCAACATCCTGATTCAAGACATCTGCCCAGGCCGCAACGTCAGCCACATCGGCTCAGCACTCGACTCGGTCACCTTTGCCGCCTCTGAAGATGCGCTTACGCACAAGGGGCCAGCCAACGTTAAGCGCCTGCCGAAGGACGTCTGCTCGAAGCTGCTCGCGCCGGGGCTGAACGCTAGGGCGGCGGCTTTTGCCGACGTTCTCGCGACCACGCCCTTCTATAACGACCCAGCCCCGAGGCTGCCGGCTGAGCCGACTGTTGAGCGCTACGCCCTGACGCGCGTCCCGTAGTATTGGCGTATGACACCCGACCAGCTTGAACTTGGCCCAGTAGACATCGCAGTTATCGGCTACCCCGCCGATGCACCGCGCAGCGGTGAGGCGCTGCCGATCCTGCTCGACCTCGTTGATCGCGGCGTTATCCGCATTCTTGATGTCTTGGCCGTGGCCAAGGCCGAAGACGGATCGTTCGCCGGGATCAACATTGGCGACGTTGATGGGGATGGAATTCCCGATCTGGTTGCATTCGAGGGCGCTTCGACCGGGCTGATCGGTGACGAGGACTTGGAGATCGCGGCCGAGGCGATCGAGCCTGGTGGCGCAGCCGTGATGATCGTCTTCGAAAACGCTTGGGCCGCTCCGTTCATCACCGCCGTACACCGCAACGGAGGCCACTTTGTTGCGTTCGAGCGCGTTGCAGCAGAGGATCTGATCGAAGCCGCGACAAATCTCGAGTAGCGAAGTAACCGCTCAACCAACTAAAAGGAGATTGAAATGCCGCTGATGAGAAGGATGGCCCGAACCGCTGTTGTCGCTGGAACCGCGACCGCAGTCTCCGGTGGCGTCTCGCGCCGCCAGTCGCAGCGCTTCCAAGAGAAGGACGCCCAGGCGGAGGCCGCGGCAGCCCCGGAAGCAGCACCAGCGGCCGCCGCACCACAAGCCGACATGGTCACGCAGCTCAAGGAGCTAGCTGAGCTGAAGGATCAAGGGATCCTCACCGAGGAAGAGTTCGCAGCGCAGAAGGCGAAGCTGCTCGCAGGCTAAGCGCCGCCGCTACAGCAGGTAAAGCGCGTAGACGACAATCGCGATTCCGAACAGCCCAGCGGCGAGGCCGCCGAGCAGTAGCCAGAGCGCGCCGGCGACGATTGAGACCGACGCCAGCACTATTCCGATCTGAAGCGCTCCGACCCCAATCTCAAGGTTCTCGTATTCGTTGTCAGCATTCGTCGCTTCAGCTTGGAGGGCTTTCACTTCGCCTGAGAGCGCCTTCTCCTCGGCCGCCAGTTGAGCCGCTTGGGTGCGTTCCTTGGCTTCCGTTCTGCGGGTGGCGGCGGCGGCTGCCGGCGGCTGCCCGGCGGTAACGGCGTCGAGCAGAACCTTGTCGTTGGAGAGGGTCGTGCGGTGGTTGTCGAGCGCGTCCAGTTTCGTCTCAGCAGTTCCGGCCTGATTCTCGCTTGAGATCACAGTTTTCATCGCGTGGTGGGCGTTGAGGTCGCCAATTGCCAGCGCGGCCGCCATCACGGCGATCGCGATCGCCGTCGCCTTGCTGCGCCTACTCAGGTGCGGACCGTGACCTGCACTCTCGTGCAGCGCCCCGATGTGCTCCTGCGCCATCTTGCCCGCCTCGCTCATTGGCGGGACCTTACGAAACTGGATCGAGCGGCGCTGCGCCCTTGGCCGAGCGGCGAGCTTCCTTCTCGCGGCCGACCTGGTCGAGCGTGACCTTGCGCAGACGGACGTGGGCGGGGGTCACTTCGACCGCCTCGTCGGCGCGGACAAACTCAAATGCCTGCTCGAGCGAAAGAAGCTTCTTCGGTATTACGCGAACGAGCTCGTCGGCGGTTGAGGAGCGAACGTTGCTGAGCTTCTTCTCGCGCACAGCATTTACGTCGAGGTCGCCTGAGCGGCTGTTCTCTCCGACGATCATTCCTTCGTAAACCTCTTCACCAGGCTCAACGAAGAGCGTGCCGCGATCCTGCATCGCGAAGCATGCGTGAGCCGTGACAGGGCCGGTGCGGTCGGCTACGAGCGCGCCGGTCTGGCGCGTCTTCAGCTCGCCAAACCAGGGTTCCCAGCGGTCGAAGACGTGGTGGGCGATGCCGGTTCCGCGCGTTTCGGTAAGGAACTCTGTGCGGAAGCCGATCAGCCCACGGGCAGGGACGAGGTACTCCATCCGCACCCACCCGCTGCCGTGGTTGCCCATCTCTTCAATCCGCCCCTTGCGTAGCGCCAGTAGTTGGGTCACAGAGCCGACGTGCTCCTCGGGAACGTCGATTGTCAGCTCCTCAACCGGCTCGCAGAGAGCTCCGTCGATCTCCCGCGTGACTACCTGCGGCTGGCCAACGGTCATCTCAAAGTCTTCACGGCGCAGCTGCTCGACGAGAATCGCCAGCGCCAGTTCGCCACGGCCCTGAACCTCCCACGCGTCGGGGCGGTCGGTTGGCAGCACGCGAAGTGCGACGTTGCCGACCATCTCGGCGTCAAGCCGGCTCAGTAGCTGGCGGGCGGTGAGCTTCGAGCCGTCCTTGCCAGCCAGCGGCGAAGTGTTGATGCCGATCGTGACGCTGAGGCTTGGCTCATCAACCGCGATCAGTTCGAGTGGGCGTGGATCTTCAGGGTCGGCAAGCGTCTCGCCGATCGTCACCTCAGAGATTCCGGCAACGGCCACAATCTCGCCAGGCCCTGCTTCGTCGGCTTCTACGCGGTCGAGCGCCTCGGTGATGAAGAGGTCGGTCACCTTCACCTTCTCGATCGTGCCGTCGCGTTTGCACCAGGCGACCTGCTGGCCGCGTTTTACTGTGCCGTCATGGACGCGGCAGATTGCGAGGCGACCGAGGTAGTCGGAGGCACCGAGGTTGGTGACCTGCATCCGCAGTGGCGTCTCAGGGTCGAAGGTGGGGGGTGGGATCGTCTCAACCAGAAGATCAAGCAGCGCTTTGAGGTCTTCGCCTTGAGTTTCGGCGTCGAGCGACGCGGTGCCGGCCTTGGCGTTGGTGTAGACGATCGGGAAGGCGATCTGTTCCTCATCGGCGTCAAGGTCGAGGAAAAGTTCCTCAACTTCGTGCACGACCTCAGCAACACGGGCGTCTGGCCGGTCGATCTTGTTGACAACGAGAATCACCGGCAGCTTTGCCTCAAGCGCCTTGCGCAGAACAAAGCGGGTCTGAGGCAGCGGGCCTTCGCTGGCATCAACGAGCAGCAGCACGCCGTCGACCATGAACAGGCCGCGTTCCACCTCGCCACCAAAGTCGGCGTGGCCAGGCGTGTCGATGATGTTCAGCTTCACGCCTTCGTAGGGAATAGAGGCGTTCTTGGCGAGAATTGTGATCCCCTTCTCGCGCTCGAGGTCCATCGAATCCATCACTCGGTCGGTCAGCTCGGCGCCTTTGCGGAAGGCGCCGGACTGCTGCAGCATCGCGTCCACAAGCGTGGTTTTGCCGTGGTCGACGTGCGCGATAATCGCGACGTTTCGGATGTCGTTGCGTTCAGCCATGGCTAGTTGACCTTGCCTTCGGGACGTCCCGAATGGAAAGGCCGTGCAATGAGAGTAGTAGGGCCTCAATCGGGCAGCTCTCGCAATAACCAAACCGTTACCTTCACGCAACCGCGACAGAGCTAGTCTTCGCGCCTTATGATGAATCAAATGTTGACCAAGAGAACGTTCTTTGCCATTGCTCTGATCAGCGCGCTTGCCGTGCTGCCAGCCGCCAGCGCCAGCGCCGCTAAGGCCCCTGCGCCAATCAAGATTCTCGTATCCAATGACGACGGAGTTCGAGCCGACGGGATCAACGCTCTAGTCAACGCGCTGCGCAAGGAAGCAAAGGTCACGGTGACCGTTATCGCTCCTGCGACCAACGTGTCGGGAACCGGATCCAAAACTACGCCGGGAGTCCTGACAGCCTCTCCGACGACGACGCTCGGAGGCGTGGCGGCAACGGCGGTTAACGGGTATCCGGCCGACAGCGTCAACTACGCACTCGACAAGGTGCTCACCGGCAAGAAGAAGCCGGACCTCGTGATGGCTGGAATTAACTTCGGTGCCAACCTTGGACCATTCGTTCCAATCTCGGGGACGGTTGGTGCTGCGCGAGCCGGTGCTGCACGCGGCATTCCGGCGATCGCGATCAGCCAAGGGCTCGGAAATCCAATCGGCTGGTCAGCTGGTGTGAAGCAGGCGATCGCTTGGTTCCGCGCCAACCGTGGGTCGCTCAAGAAGGGCCCAGTCTGGAACCTGAACATTCCGACCTGCAGTAAGGGCGCGGTCCGAGGCACCGTGACGCTCAAAACGGTTTCCGCAGGCTTCTACAGCTTCGATCCGTTTGGAACGGTCGATTGCAGCGTGATGACGAAGACGCTGACGAACGACGTGACCGCTTTCTACAGCGGCTTTGCGCCGCTGGTCAACATCGGCCGCGGCTAGCGCGCAGGTGGTGCTGAGCGGCGCAGCGTGGGCGCCCACAGTCTAAGTTTGGCTGCCTTAGCGCCGATACACTGAAGATTCTTGGCCCAGCCTGCAGAGCCAACCTCCTCGCCTGTGACCGACGAACCTCAACGCACGGAGCCGTCGAAACGGCGAATTCTTCGCCCCGAGATTCAAGCCCTGCGTGCGATTGCCGTCACGACAGTGGTGGTCTTTCACTATTGGCCCGATCTAATTACCGGCGGCTACATCGGAGTCGATGTTTTCTTCGCGATCTCCGGCTTCCTGATCACCGGCCACCTCGTTCGCGAGGTCGATCGCAGCGGCCATGTATCGCTGCCCGGTTTTTGGGCTCGCAGAGCGAGACGAATCCTGCCTGCGGCGCTCTTGGTGCTGCTCTTCTGCACCGTCGCGACCTTCCTGATCGTGCCACTCAATCTTTGGGACCAGTTCTTCCGCGAGATTCAGGCCAGCACGCTCTACGTTGAAAACTGGAATCTCGCTCGAGAGGCGGTTGACTACCTCGGCGCCGAGAACCGGCCCTCGCCGGTGCAGCACTACTGGTCGCTTTCAGTTGAGGAGCAGTTCTACATCGTCTGGCCGGTGCTGATCCTGATCGCGATGATGTTCGTCCGTAAGGGATCTGCGCTGCTGCGTCGGCGTTCGATCACAACGATGCTGCTGCTCCTGACCGGTGCGAGCCTTGCCTACTCAATCTGGGACACGGCGATCAATCCGGCGGCTGCATTCTTCGTGACCCCGACGCGGGTATGGGAGTTCGGCGCTGGAGGGTTACTCGCGCTGGCCGCGACGAACACCGCACGGCCAGCATTGCGTGCAGCGGTTTCGTGGCTTGGAATCGCGATGATCCTCGTTGCTGCTTTCGCCTATAACCCGCAAACCCCGTTCCCTGGCATCGCAGCGGCGCTGCCTATCGCTGGCACGCTGGCGGTTATCTGGGCTGGAAGTCCGGATCTGCGCTGGTCACCGCTGCATTGGATGAAGTTGCGCGGGACGCAATGGGCCGGCGACGTTTCCTACTCCATCTACCTTTGGCACTGGCCGCTGCTGATCCTGGCGCCTTTCTTGCTGCTGCGGACGCTCGATACGCCAATCAAGCTCGCCTTAGTTGCGCTGACTTTGGTTTTGGCCGCGCTCTCCAAGCGCTTTGTCGAGGATCCGATGAGATCCGGGCCGCTGCTCGCCAGCCACCGACCGCGGCGCAGTTTCGCTTTCGTGCTCGTCGGCACCGGAACAGTGCTTCTTGCAACGGTTGGCGCGCTCGCCGTACTGACCGCTCGTCAAAACTCCGACGCGCTGGCCACATCACAGCTCTTCGCTAGTCACCAGCGCTGCCTCGGTGCCGCTGCGCGCGACCCGGAGCATCAGCCCTGCGTCAATCCCAAACTGCGCCTCGTAGCTACCCCGAGCCCGTTAGATCTAAAGCGTGACTATGTCGGCGCGCTCAACATCTTGGCTTGTCCGGACAAGGGGATTGACCAGAGCGGCGCGGTTGGCAGCTGCACTTTTGGCGTGCCAGCGGCGCGCGCGCGCCGGTTCGTTGCCTTGATCGGCGACAGCCACGCCGGCCGCTGGCGCAGCGCGATGACGAAGATCGCGGCACAGAGACAGTGGCGAGTCACGGCGACCAGTTTCCTCGGCTGCCCGTTCAGCACCGTCACTTACCTGAAGAAAGGGCTAAGTCTCGCGCCCTGCTTGGCTTGGAAGCATGCAATTCCCGGCTGGCTTGCGAGCAAGCCGAAGATCGACACGCTCTTCGTCGCCCAGCTCTCACAGCCGTTCACCACCAAGCAGCAGTTCGAAACCGACGTTGCTGGTTTCCAAGCGGAATGGCGCCGCCTGCCGCCGACGATTAAGCACATCGTCGTGATGCGCGACAACCCGCGCTCAACAACCGCAACTCTCGATTGCGTTGAGCGCGCTGTAAGCGCTCGGCGCCCACCAGGGACGGCCTGCGCGCTGCGACGCTCGCAGGTGCTCGATCGCTTTCCCGACGCGGCTGCAACAGCGGCTCTAAGGCTCCACAAACCAAACATCGGCGTCGTTGACCTCACACCCTTCTACTGCGACAAGACGTTCTGTTACCCCGTGATCGGGGGCGTTCTAGTGATCTCCGACCGCAGCCACCTCACTCCACTCTTCAACGGAACGCTGGTGCCATACGTGCTGCGAGCGCTAGACCGTGGCAAGTGGCTGGAGCGCTAGCGCGCGGCGATCGTCTCCACGGGCGCGCGCGGGGCCAATGGCGAGACCGGGACTCGAACCCGGGACACCACGATTTTCAGTCGTGTGCTCTACCAGCTGAGCTATCTCGCCGCGAATGGCAGGGTATCGCGGGCTGCGCCGAAGCGTCACCGGGACCGGCCGCTTGCAACTACTCGCCGAGCCGTGGACCGCGTTCGTCGCGCGTTAGCTCGTGCGCGCCGCTGCGCTGATCGAGCTCAAGATCGAGCCCTGCCATAACCGCAGCGAGGCCCGAGTAGATCGCCACGACCAGCTGGAGCTCGATCAGTTCGCGGTCAGTTAGTGCAGCGCGTGCTGCCGCCAGCTGCTCGTCGGATGGGCGGCCACGCTCGAGTGTGATCTGTGCGAGTCGAAGAATTGCTTGCTCGTCCTCGCTGAAGCTATCCAGCTCAAGCGCGTCGATCGCAGCAATCTCGTCCTCGGTGATTTCACAGAGCTTCGCGACCTCGATGTGCTGAAACCACTCGTATTCGCAGTCCAGCAGCTTCGCAACGAGAAGGATCACCAGCTCCCGCCGGCGTGGCGATAGCTCCGCATTGGTCCACAGGCCGCCGGTCAGCGCGATGAACCTTGGGAACGCGTCGTCGGCTAGTGAGAGCAGGCGAAAGATGCCGAGGTCGGGTAGTGCGGCGAGCGCGCGCTGCGTTTCCGGCGCCAGCGATTCGGGGTTTGGGAACGGAATCCGTGCCATCGCTCGGTCGCCTAGCTTTCGTCGCCTAGGGGCGGGTAGTCGGTGTATCCCTCGGCGCCGCCACCGTAGAAGGTGCGGAAGTCGGCCTCGGCGATCGGCGCACCGGCGCGAATGCGCGCTACTAGGTCTGGGTTCGAGATGAAGCGGCGCCCATAACAGAGGAGGTCGGCGCGACCTTCGGCGATGAGCTCGTCGGCCTGCTCGAGCGGCCAGTCAACTTGGAAGTTGGAGTTTGCGATCAGAGTGCCATTCCAGTTCTCGCGCGCCATCGCAATCGACGACCAGCCGGCATCGGGCGGCGTCTCCATCACGTGCAGGTAGCCGAGGCCAACCGCGTTCAGCTCTCCGAGTAGATGCGGGTAGAGCGCCTGCGCCTCGGTCTCGGAGATGTCGTTGACATTCTGCTCGGGGCTGAGCCGAATACCCACGCGCGCTGCGCCAATCCGCTCGGCGACTAGCTGCGCGGTTTCAACAACAAAGCGGCAGCGACTCGGAGCATCTCCGCCGTATTCGTCGCTGCGCAGGTTGGTTACGTCGGATAGGAACTCGTGCAGCAGGTAGCCGTTGGCGCCGTGCAGCTCAACGCCGTCGAAGCCAGCGTCGAGCGCGTTCTGCGCTCCCTGCGCGAAGTGCTCCTGCACATCCACGATCTCGCTCAGCTCAATCGCGCGTGGCTCGTCGAACGGGACCTTTTCGCCGGCGATCCGGGCGTCGCCTTGTGGCTTTACGGCGCTCGGCGCTACCGGCCGGCCGCCGCCCGGAGTAATCCGCTCATGTCCAATTCGCCCGCCGTGCATCAGCTGAAGGAAGATTCGGCCGCCGGCGCAGTGCACGGCGTCGGTGACCAGCCGCCAGCCGTCGATCTGCGCGTCCGTTTCAATCCCTGGCTGTCCGGGGTAAGACTTTCCCGAGGAGTGGGGGAAAGCGCCCTCAGCGATGATCAAGCCGGCAGTTGCTCGCTGAGCGTAGTACTCGGCGTTTAGTTCGCCCATAACGCCATCCGCGTCGGCGCGCATGCGCGTGAGCGGCGCCATAACTAGTCGGTTTGGTAATTCAAGATCGCCGAGCACGTAGTGCTCGAAAAGGTGGTCAAAGATGATTAGCTCCGCACTGGTAGTTGCCATCAGGCAGCTTAGGGATCGCGCCCTCCTTGCCGCCTTGCCAGATCAACAACTGGTGCTCCCTGCAGTGGGGTGAGCTAGTTGCTAGCCCACTTCTTCAGCTGCGGCAGCGGGTCGATCGGGCTTGTACCGGGGCTGTCGCGCCAGCCGTGCGGCCACAGTTCGAAGTGGAGGTGGGGGCCTGTCGCATCGCCGGTCGAGCCGAGTAGGCAGAGGCGGTCGCCGGCCTTAACCCGCTGCCCAACCTTGACGGCCGCTGACGCGTATTGGCAGTGCGCAAACATCATGTCCCAGCCGTTGTCGGCGCGAAGGATGATGTAGCGCCCGGCCCCGGATGCTTGGTAATCCACGTAACGGATCTCGCCAGCGAGCGGCGCGACGATCGGTAGCCCGGAATCACCAACCACGTCCTGGCCCTCGTGGGTATGGCCGGTCCGCCCGGCACCAAAACGCGCACCGGCGCCGCCGAAGGTGTAGGCACCGCGAACCGGGAATACGCCAGAGGATGGTGCGGGCGGTGACGGTGTCGGTGGTTTCGGGGTTGGCTTGGGCACGCTCTTTGGCTTCACGACCAGTGACAGCACGCCGCCGCGAACGGTTTCTCGAGCCGATGAGCCGTAGACGTTGAGCGTTAGGCGGTAGCTACCGGCAGCAAGGATTGGTAGTTGGATCGTCTGCGTGCGGTTGGTGGCCAAGCGGCCCAGCGAGAGGGTTTTGGTCTTTGCTCCGCTGCGCGCGATTGCGAGGGTTACCGCGGCATTGGCGCCTTTGGAGCGGTTGATCCTGATCACCAGCGCGCCGTGCTGGTTGTAATTGATCGTCTTGTTAGCGAGCCTCTGAGATACAAGCTGGGGCTTCCCTGGGAGGGTTACCAGCGGCGTTCCGTAACCCGCGCCGCCGCTCGACTCGCCGGGCACAGGGTCGGGCGTCGTGCCGCCGGTGCTGGCGGCAGCGCCCGCCACTGGGGTCAGAAGTGCGCAAGCAGCGAGCAATGTGAATAGAAAAATTCGTCTCATGACTTAAATAACTCGTGAAGGGAACCATTCGACGCGGTCGCCCAAAAACTGAACGCTCGCTTGCACGGCCGTTTTGGCCCTCTAGTTGCCGCAGGCGAGCATTAGCTCGAGTAGTTCCAGCGCGCCCGCCTTGTGCAGCGGTTCATTGAGGTTTCCGCACTTTGGTGACTGCACGCAGGAGGGGCAGCCATCGGCACAAGGGCACTCAGCGATTAGTCGGTGCGCGTCGCCGACGAGCTGCTCGAAATGGGCGAAGCCCTGCCGTGTTATCCCAACCCCACCCGGGTGACCGTCGTAGATGAAGATTGTCGGACCGCCCGTTTGCACGTGGGCGTTCGTGGACAGGCCACCGATGTCCCAGCGGTCGCACATCGCTAGTAGCGGCAGCACGGCGATCTGCGCGTGCTCAGTTGCGTGGAGGGCGCCAAGCAGCACGTCGAGCGGGAGCTGCTCGCTGAGCGCGCCGGTTTCGAACCAGAGCGCTTGAGTTGAAAACTGCGTTTTCGGCAGCGTCAGCCCGTTGAGGTCGATCACCTCGTTGCTTGGAAGTCGCTTGCGCTGGTAGGCGAGCACCTGATCGCTGACGACAACCCGGCCGAAGCTCAGTTGCACGCCGAGCGTCTCACGGCGGTCGAGCAGGGTTTCGATCACCGTCTCGGTCTCTTTTTTGGGCTGGGTGAACCAGTCGCCGCTAAACGGCTCGACGAGTGCCTCGCGCCGCTCTAGGTCAAGTCCGCTGACCGAATACGAGCGACCCATGTGCAGGTAGATCGCGCCGTCGTGAATCGTTGAGCAGGCACGCGCCGCTTCGACTGTGCCGATCAGCTCGCCCTGCTTTACGTCGATCACGCTGATCGAATCGGGTGAGGCTGAGCGCAGCGAGACTCGCGCGGCAGGGAAGTCCTCCGGCGCGCGCAGCGTGAAGCTACCTTTGCGCTCTATCAGCACTCCGCTGGCGACCAGCGCCTCACAGTGCCCACGGACTCGCGGCCCGAGAATCTCAGCGTCCTCATCGGGGTTGATCGGGCCCTCGTGAGCCGCGCACGTTAGGTGGCTTAAGTGGATTTGCTCATTTTCGTATTCGAGGATTGCTGCCTCAACGGCGCGATCAAGGAATTCATCGGGGTGGCGGCAGAAGAACTGGTCGAGTGCGTCGTCGCCAGCGACGTAAAGCGCTAGCCCCCGGCCGCGGCGCCCGGCCCGGCCCCACATCTGGCGAAGCGAAGCAACCGTCCCGGGGAAAGTGATGCAGAGAGCCGCATCAAGCTGGCCAATATCGATACCAAGCTCGAGCGCGTCGGTTGTGACGACTGCGAGCAGCTCGCCACTGACCAGCTTCTGTTCGAGTTCGCGGCGCTGCTGCGGCGTGTAACCGGCCCTATAGGCGGCGACCCTGTCGGCCATTTCGCCGTCGCCGCGGCGGCGCAGCTCGTCGGAGGCCATCTTTGCGACCAGCTCAGCGCCCTTACGCGACTTAATGAAGCAGATTGTTCGAGCGTCGGCGCGGACAAGGCCTGCGACCAGCGACGCGGCCTCGCTCAGCGGGCTGCGCCGCGTCTGCAGCTGCTCGTCCTCTATCGGTGGGTTCCACATCGCGATCTGCCGCTGGGCGCCGGGCGCGCCGTCGTCGTCGATCAGCGTTATTGGTTCGAGGCCGGTCAGCCGCTCGGCAAGCTCGACGGGGTTGGCGATCGTTGCGCTAGCTAGTAAGAAACGCGGCTCGGTGCCGTAGGCGCGAGCGATTCGGCGCAGACGGCGCAGCACGTTGGCGACGTGCGAGCCGAAAACGCCGCGGTAGACGTGGGCCTCATCTATTACGACGACGGCGAGGTTGGCGAAGAAGTCACCCCAAGCCTGGTGGTTTGGCAGGATCCCGACGTGGAGCATGTCGGGATTGGTGAGGATTAGGTTCGAGCGCTTCCGTATTGCTGAGCGCTGCTCACGAGGCGTGTCACCGTCGTAGATCGCGGGCCGAACTTCGTCGGTCAATCCAAATCGCGCTATCGATCGAGCCTGATCCTGAGCCAAGGCCTTCGTCGGGTAGAGGTAGAGCGCGCGGGCGTGAGCGTCGCCGCAGAGGACCTCGAGCGTCGGTAACTGGAAGCAGAGCGACTTGCCGGAGGCCGTCCCCGTAGTGACGATCGTCGTCGCCTGCCAGGCGGCTTCGAGCGCCTCTAGCTGGTGGCTATAAAGCTGCGAAATGCCTGCAGCCTCAAGCCCGGCAAGTAGTTTGGGGTTCAGGTCCTCGGGGATTTGCGCGGTTCGCGCAGCGCGCGAACCTTCGAATGCTTCGCGCACAAGACGGCCGTCGGCGCGCCCTGCGTCCAGCAGCGCGGTCCAAGGCTCGGTCGTGCGAATGGTGCTCACGCTGGTGATGGTATGCCTGATGGCTACCCTCGAACGGGTGCGCTGCGCATACGTTGACATGGATGGAACCCTGCTCGGCCCCGGTGGCGGCCTTTTCGCCGGGCCCGATGGTGAAGTCGCTCCGCTCGGAGCCAAGGCGATCGAGGCCTGCCTGCGTTCTGGGATCGAGGTTGTCGTGATGTCAGGGCGGCGGCGTAGTACGGCGATCGAGGACGCCCGCCTGTTCGGCCAAGGCTGCTGCATCTTCGAAACCGGTGCTGGCGTCGTTATGGAAGGGGAGACCTACTGGTTGACCGGTACCTGGCAGCCCGACGAGCGCACAATCCATCAGCAGATCGCCGACAGTGGCGCCCCGGCCTTGCTGCTTGAGGAGTACTCCGGCTGTCTTGAGGTCCATGACCCTTGGCACAAGGAGCGCGAGGTCTCGCACCTGCTCCGTGGCCTGATCGACACGAATGAGGCCGACCACTTCCTCGCCGATAACGGCCACGAGGAGCTCGAGCTAACCGATAACGGTTCCGTCCATCGCCGCTCGCCGGCACTGGCTGAGCTATCCGAGGTTCACGCCTATCACCTACGTCCCCGAGGAGTCTCGAAGGCGCATGCAGTTGCTGCCCACCAGCGGATGCGTGGCTACACCGCTGAGGATTGCGTTGCTATCGGCGACTCTCGCGAGGACCTGCGCGTCGCAACGAAGGTCGGCAGCTTCTGGTTCGTAGCTAACGCGCTTGAGCGTGATCCGCAGCTTGCCGAAGCGATGGCAGGCCACGACAACGTCCGCGTCGCTGAAGAGGCTCACGGCGCTGGCGTCTACGAAGCGATTCTTACGACGCTGCGCGGCGCATAGGCGGCTGGCTCAGTCGCTGGCGCTGGAACCGCGCAGCCGGGCCCGCAGTCGCGCCCAGAAGCCAGGCCGAACACGCCTGCGCCAGAGCGCCGGTGGCGTCACCGAGGCACGAACCAAACTGACCCAACCGTCGACGCTGAGTTGCCCAGCGATCAAAGCGCTCAGCCCGCTCGTAACCGGTGCATCAACCCCGGCGTCAGCCAGCGCCTTTGCGAGCATCGGCACCGATTCGAGTGCTTCGACGGCCTGACCGATCTGTGCCGGTATCGCTGCCGCCGGTACGCCCGATCCAAGCAGTTCACCGGCGCGGCGGTTGCGGCTACCCGGTGCCAGCGCGGTGGCGACGAGGTCACCGGTACCAGCAAGTCCGATCATTGACTCAGGCCTCGCGCCTTGGCTCTCGGCCAGTCGCCAAATCTCTTGGAAGATGTGCCCAGCAGCTGCCCCAGCCGCATTTAGACCTTGTGCCTCGGTCGCTCCTGAGGCCAGCGCCGCTGCGTTCTTAGCCGCGCCCGCGTATTCGACTCCGAGCGGGTCGTTCGAGATCTCACAGATGACGCCGCCGCGCGTGAAGAGATGCGCCAGCATTCCAGCGAGCGCTTCATCGCTGGAAGCCGCGACTAGCGCTCCGCCGTCGTGAACTAGCTCATCTGCGTGGGCGGGGCCGCCAATGACCGCGACCCGTTCAGGGCCGTAGAGTGCGCCGCTGATCGCCGAGGTGACAGCGCCGGTCGGCGCGACGAGCCCCTTGGCCAGTGAGACGATCGGGGTTGTAGCGCCAAGGCCACGGTCCCCCAGCCCAGCGATCACGCTGGCGATACCGCTCGACGGAACGGCTAGAAGAACCAGCTCTGCGCGCTCCAGCGAATCCGAGGAGGTTTCGATCCTCAGCTCTGGTGCGAGCGCTACGCCCGGCAGGTAGGCACGGTTCTCACCGTCGCGCTGCAACTCGCTGGCCTGGGTTGCGGTACGTGCTTGCAGCGTCGTCCGCACGCCGGCGCGGACCAGCAGCAGCGCTACGGCGGTTCCGAACGAGCCTGCGCCGACAACGACGGCGCGGCGTGGCGTGCTGCGGCTGAAATTTGTGCGTGAGCGTTGCGCCATCGTCGTCATCTACCCCAGATCAGCCTTAGAGGTACGCGGCAATTTCACTGCCAGCCTGTTCGATCTCGGCAAGCGTCGAGGCCTCGATCACGCCTTGTAGGTCAAGTATTCGCTGATCGAGTGCGTCGAGGCCGTTGCTGCCAACAATCGCGTGGCATGGGACGCCAGCCTGGCGCGCGCGCACGGCGATCTCGGCGGCGATCTTGCCCTCAAAGGTTGTTCGATCGATACGGCCTTCGCCAACAATCACCGCGCGCGCTGCCTGGATCCGTTCGTCGGCATCGAGAGCGCTCAAAACGAACCGTGCTCCTGGCTCAAGCGTCGCTCCGTACTGGGCCCAAAGCGCTCCAGAGAGACCGCCGGCGCAGCCGCTCATCTCGACTCCGCGAGGGTCACGCGGAAGCGATGCGGCCGTCTTTTCCAGCCGTGCCGTGAGTCGCTCGACGGCCGCTGGGTCGGCGCCTTTCTGCGGGCCGAAAACCTCGGCGGCCAGTTCGTACGGGGTGTTGACGTCGCAGCAGATGATCAGCTCGGCTGTGCCGATTCCCCCTGCCGATTCGATCGCTTCGAGCGCTCCAACCCCGCCATCGGTGCTCGCGCTGCCGCCGACAGCAACGATCACCCGGGCGGCGCCGCTGGCTGCGGCGGCGGCGATCAGTTGGCCCGCGCCGTAAGAACTCGCAGCTTCGGCGTCGCGCTCGCTTTCCTTGATCTGCGGTAGGCCGATCGCGTTAGCTGTCTCAACGATCGCAGTCCCACCGTCTTCGGTGAGCCCAAAGCCAGCTTTAATGGGTCGCATCAGCGCGTCGCTGGCATCGGCTCCAGCTGTTTCGCCGCCGAGCGCTACGAGCAGGACTTCGAGTGTTCCTTCGCCGCCGTCAGCAACGGGCATCAGGTCTGGCGCGGTCGCCACGACCGATTCAAGACCGCGGCCGATCGCGGCGGCTACCTCGCTGGCGCGAAAGGTTCCCTTGAATGAGTCAGGCGCCACGAGCACCGCTCGCTCGTCGTTTGGCATCGCCGAAGCCTAGCGGCAGGCGGCCTGACCGCTGTCGGCAACCTTGCCGTCCGTCTGCACGTAAGCCCAGCGGTAGCCGCGGGTGTAGAGGTCTAGCTGCAGAACGCCGTAGCCGCGGTTGTGAGCGAGGCTGCCATGGCCCGCTTTGAATGTTGGGTAGCGTTCAACGCCGCCGGTGCCAACGACGAAGCTTGGGATTCCGCTATCCGAAAGCTTCCCGTCGTTGGTCATCGCAGCAAGGCGCTCGTACTCGTGATCGTGACCGGAGAAGACAACGTCGGCTTTGCTTTTCTCGAGCTCCGACCAAAGCACCGACATTGACGGATGGTTCCGGTGGGGGCCTGAACTGAAGCGAGGGAAGTGCCAGATCGCCAGCGTGCAATTCGTGGCGTGGTTGGCAAGCTCACCCTTCAGCCACGTTGCCTGCGCTGAGCCGGTACCGCAGCCACCGACCTCACCGCACTGGGAGTTGAGACCGATCACGCGCCAGCCGCCGATCGTCGAGGCGTGCCAGCCCTGCTTACGATGGCCCGCCGCAGCGCCAAAGTAGTCGAAGTAACCGGTAGCGCCACCGGTCTTGTACTCATGGTTACCTGGCACCGGGAAAGTGATTGAACGCAGCTTGCCCCAGGTCGCGGCGTAGGAGCGGCGGAACAGCCGCAGCGCGCCATTGGGGTATTGAGTGTCACCGAGGACGAGCACGTGGTCCGGCTTAATCTTCGCCGCCAGCGCGTATGTGGAGGCCTGGTGGCAGCGGTCGCCGACCGGCCCGAGCGGCGCGCAGACGATGTCGCCAACAACAACGAGGCGCGCTTTGTGGGTGCCGAGCGAGGAGTCGACCGTTGCCGAGGTCGCATCTCCAGAGCTGGAGCTACCGCAGCCAGCCGCGAGCAGCGCAGCCGCCACACCAGCAACAGCGAGCCATGACGCACGGTGAGCTTGCGAGTAGCCGATCACCACTTCAGTCTGACAGCGTCAGTCGCGGCGCGGGGCAGCAGTGCCACCGCGCAGGCGGCGCAGCATTGCGTCGCCACTCCGTTGGCTGACGTTGTGAACAAGTTGCAGCAGTCGGACTATCGGCGGGAAGTAGACCGCCCTGCGATCTTCCTCGACCGCTTCGATGATCTTCGCTGCGAGCAGCTTCGGGTCGGCCGCATCGCTGCCTCGGTACCAATCCGGCATTCGGTCGCGTTCATGGGCGTGGAGCGTAGTCTCGATCTCACCGGGGTAAACCGTTGTCAGCGACACGCCGGTGCCACTTAGCTCGTGCCGAAGCGCCTCGGCGAACAGCCGCTGCGCAGCCTTGGTGCCGCCGTACACGGCGGCCCAGGGGAATGAGCGCAGCGCGGCCCCGGAGCTAATCACCACGATCTGCCCGCGGCCACGGTCGAGCATGTAAGGCAGGCCGTAGTGAACTGTGCGCAGCGTGCCGTGCCAGTTGACTTCACTCATTCTCAGCGCGTTTTCGAGCGGCTCGTCGCGGAATGGTCCGTAGTGGGTGATGCCGGCGTTGGCGACAAGCAGCTCAATGCCGCCTGCATCAGCGGCGAAGCTGTCGATCGCGGCTTGCACCGACTCGCTGGAGCAAACGTCGCACTCGTATTCGTGGTGCTCACCCGGGAGTGAGGCGGAGAGCGCTTGTAGCTGATCGAGTGAGCGCGCAGCCAAACCGACCGTCACGCCCCGCTCTGCTAGCGCCAGCGCCAGCGACGCCCCAATGCCTCGCGAGGCGCCGGTGATGAATGCTCGTGTGCCTGGGCCAATCTCCATTGCGCGAGCCTATCTGCTGCGCGATAGGATCGGAGCGATGTCTGAATCTGAAGCCAGCGAAGCGGAGGAAGAGTACCTGCAGTCGATCTTTTGGCTACGCGAGGCCGGTCTACCGATGACCGGCGCCAACGTTGCCCGCGCAATGCAGCTATCACCTCCAACGGTTCACGAGATGCTCGGCCGGCTCGAAAGCGACGGTTACATCGAGCGCGCCGCCGACAAGACGATCGCGTTCACTGAGAGTGGCGACGAGCAGGCACACGAGATCGTCCGGCGACATCGCCTGATTGAGCGCTTCCTTACCGACGTGCTGGGGATCCCATGGGATGAGGTTCACGAGGAGGCGGAGCGGCTAGAGCACGCGATGAGCCCGGTCTTAGAGGAGCGAATGTTGGCCGCTATCGGCGATGCCACCACCTGCCCACACGGCCATCCAATCGCTGGCGGAACACGGCATGAGGGAGTGCCGCTGGCAGACGTTGCGGTCGGTGCCAAGGTCGAGATCATGCGCTTCGAGAACGAGGCAGAGGATCTGCTCCACTACCTCAAGTCAGCTGGTCTGGCCCCGGGCCTCAAGGGGACGCTAGAAAGCTCAGGCGACGAGGAGGTCGTGATGCTGAGCGAGGCGGGTGACCAGTGCGCCGTCACGCGAAGTGTCGCCGAAACGGTCGCCGTGATCGCCGACCCCTCTCCGCCATCGCGAACTGCTCTGCCGGAGCACCTCGTGATGTCGACCGAACGCTACGGCCGCTGATCAGAGCGAGCGGTAAGCATCGGCGAGCCGCTCGATGCCTTCGCTGATCTGCGCCGGCGTTACACCGGAGTAGGCCAGGCGCAGTTGGTTAGTTGCGCCTTCGATCACGAAGTCTTCGCCTTTGACGAAGAGAACGTCGCGCTCGGCGGAAGCCTGCTCAAGCGCCGCCACGTCGGTTCCCTCCGGCAGTTCAACCCACATGAAGTAGCCGCCCTCGGGGGCGTTGTACTTAGCCTCAGGCAGGTGCTCGTCCAGCGCCGCGGTTAGCGCTGCGACGCGATCAGCCAGCGCTGCGCTGACCGTTTTAACCGACTCCTCGATCCGCCCTGAAACGCAGAACTGGTAGACGATCCCTTGGGCCACCATGTCAGGCGAGATGTAGGTGTTGGTCGCCGCCGTCGTGATCTGCTTGATCAGATCTGCCGGGCCGACGAGGTAGCCGACGCGGATCCCCGGGCAGACCGTCTTCGAGAACGATGAGGCATAGACGACCCGGCCGCCATCGGCGCCGTCGAGCGAGAGCATCGTCGGCAGCCGCTCACCTGTGAAGCGGATCTCGATGTAGGGGTCGTCTTCGAAGATCAGGAAGTCGTACTCGGCGGCAAGCGCGAGTAGCTCCTCACGCTTTGCTTGGCTAAGCGTGTAGCCAGCTGGGTTCTGGAAGTTAGGGATGATGTGCGCGAAGCGTGGCCGTAGTCCGCCTTCGAGTTCGGCGCGCAGCGCGGCGGTGTCAATCCCGTCGGGCTCCAGTTCGATCATCTTCACGTCGGCGCCGCGCTCGAGCAGGCCGAGCAGCGTGCGGTCGTAGGTCGGCCGCTCAACGACGACCGCATCAGCTGCTTGGACCAGTGCGTCGAACAGAAAAGCATCGGCCTGCATCGAACCGTTGGTGACGATTACTTGGTCGACCTCTACGCCGTGGCGCTCGGCGATCCACTTGCGCAGCGGTGCGTAGCCGCCGGCTGTGCCATAGGCCGTAACTCCGCCTGGATCGTCGCTGAAAGACTCTGCTGCAGAGGCCTTCAGACCTTCGATGTCGATGATGTCGAGTGAGGGCGCTCCGCGCGCGAATGAGATTGAGTCGGCCATGGGCTGAAATCTACGCTAGCGGAACGGTTTCGGCGCGCCAGCCTCAGCGGCCAGCGACAGCCGCCTCAACTGGCACGGCTCCCGAGAGCGCAATTCGCAGCTTTGCTTCGGCCTCTGTGACGTTGGCATTCAATGCGCTATCAGGCCGTGCGAGCAGGGCTACGCGCAGGCTCAGCGGGTAGGCGCCGGAGCGCAGAGCTACGTCGCTCGGCGCGACGCAGGCGCCGGTGGCGTTGCGGACCTTCGCCAAGCTGAGGTGATTGACCGAGTCGAACTTGGCGCCGGAGACTGCGGCCGCGCGCCGCTGCGCATTGAGGCTCGCTGCTGCGGACGCGCCCGCCGTCTTCGCCTTCATAGCGGCATCTTGCCGTGCTTTCAGTACGTGGCTGGCGCGCTGGCGTGTGAGTCTGCTTGCTGGCCGCCGTAGCCGGCTGGTGACCTGAGCGGCGCTTAGGCATCTCCTGCTGCCGCCACGTTCGGCGATCGCTGTCGCCGACACGGTCATCGTCAGTAGCTGCTGCAGGCCTGCGCAGCCGACAGTCCGCGGCGCCGGCTGGACGATGACGAGGGCCGCACCTGCAGTGCCAGCGCAGGCCTCTGCGGCGGCGTCGCCACGGGCCGCTCGGACGCCGCTTAGCTTCGAAATCACAAGCGCTCCGTCGCTGTTAGCTACGCCAGCACCGAGCACAAGCTGCGACGAGCCGGCGGTTGAGTTTGGAGCGTTTCCGGAGGAGCTAGCGATTGCGGCGATCAGCACTAAGGCCAGAACAGCAGCTGCGCCAAGCCCGGCGGTCAAAAGCCCCGAGGGACGCTTTCGCGGCCCGTTGTTACCCGGCCCCCCGCTGTCTTGGTTGCCTGCCGCGGCCTTCGGCTCAGCAGCGCTGCTGCGCAGATCGCCTTCAATCTCGCGCAGCCGTTGCTCTAGCCCGCTGAGGGTGTCGCGTACGTCGCCTGGCTGCTCGTCGCTCATTGCCCGGCTGACGCTACCTGCTGGCGGGCAATTCAGCCGCCGAGAATCTCGATTGCGATCTCAGCAACCTGCGTTGGTGTGCGCCCAACGCGCACGCCCTTCGCTTCGAGCGCCTCGGCCTTCGCTGCCGCAGTTCCCTTGGAACCAGAAACGATTGCGCCTGCGTGGCCCATCGTTTTGCCCGGGGGCGCCGTAAATCCGGCGATGTAACCGACGACCGGCTTGGTCACGTGCTCGGCGATGTACTCGGCCGCGACCTCCTCGGCGTCGCCACCAATTTCGCCGCTCATCACGATCAGCTCGGTCTGGTCGTCGTTCTCGAACAGCTCGAGTACGTCGACGAAGCTGGTGCCTGGGATCGGGTCGCCGCCAAGGCCAACAATCGACGAGTTACCAAAGCCTTTCTGGGCTAGCTCGTTGCCGATCTGGTAGGTCAGCGTGCCCGAGCGCGACATCACGCCGACGTTGCCTTCCTTGAAGAACGAGGCCGGGATGATGCCGACATTCGCTTTCCCTGGTGAGAGCACGCCGGGGCAGTTAGGGCCGATAAGTCGCACTCCCGGCATCCGCTTGATCTGCGTGTAGACGCGCAGCTCCTCGTGGGCTGGAATGCCTTCGGTGATCGCGATGATCGTCTCGATCCCCGCGTCGGCAGCTTCGAGAATCGAATCGGCGGCGAACGGTGGTGGCACGAAGATCATCGCCGTGTTCGCCTCGCTCGCCTCGACGGCGGCGTGGAAGGTGTTGAAGACCGGAATACCTTCAACGTCCTGGCCGCCTTTTCCGGGTGTCACACCGCTTACGACGTTGGTGCCGTAGGCGCGGTTGTTAAGCGAGTGGAAGCTGCCTTCGCTACCGGTTATGCCGGAGACGCAGAGGCGAGTATCGGTACCGACTAGGACGCTCACAGTGATTCTCCCTTGGCCAGCGCGACAACCTTCTCGGCGGCATCGTTCATCGTTGACGCTGTGTAGACGCCGGGCAGGTTTGCATCGGCGAGAATCTTGCGGCCTTCGACATCGTTGGTGCCGTCGAGCCTGACGACAAATGGCACCGATGGCTTAGCGCTCGCAAAGGCTTCGATCAGGCCGTTGGCGACCTCGTCGCAGCGTGTGATGCCGCCGAAGATGTTGAACAGCACCGCTTTAACTTTTTCGTTTGAGCAGATCACTTCAACGGCGCTCGTGATCGCGTCGGCCTTTGAGCCTCCTCCGGCATCGAGGAAGTTGGCCGGGCTGCCGCCGTACTGGGCGACAACGTCGAGCGTGCTCATCACCAGACCGGCGCCGTTCCCGAGGATGCCGATGTCGCCGTCGAGCTTGACGTAGGTCAGGCCGCGGTCGCGCGCCATCTGCTCTTGTGGGTCCTCATCGCTTGGGTCGCGCAGGGCGGCGTTCTCTTTGTGGCGGAAGAGAGCGTTCTCGTCGAGCGTGACCTTTGAGTCCAGCGCGCGGACCTTGCGCTCGGGCGTGATGATTACCGGGTTGACCTCAACTAGCATCGCCTCCTCGGCGATGAAGGTCTCGTATAGACGAGTCAGGAAATCGCCGATCGGGCGGATCAGGTCGGCGTCAATCCCGGCATCGAAGGCCAGGCGCCTCGCTTCAAAAGGCTGGAAGCCGAGCAGCGGGTCTACGTGCAGCGTTGCGATCGCGTCGGGGTTCTCTTCCGAGACCTGCTCGATGTCCATGCCGCCCTGAGTTGAGAGCATCACCAGCGCCGCGCGCGCAGAACGGTCAAAGACGATCGCCGCGTAGTACTCAGCCTCGATCTCAGAAGCCTCTTCGATCCAAAGTTCGTAGACGGTGAAGCCCTTGATGTCCATGCCGAGAATCGCCTCGGCGTGCTCGCGTGCCTCATCAGCGTTGGCGGCGACCTTGACGCCTCCGGCCTTGCCGCGGCCGCCGATCTTGACCTGCGCCTTGACTACGCATGGGTAGCCGATCTGCTCGGCGGCGGCCACTGCTTCATCGACAGTTCGCGCTGGAATTCCCGTTGGAACGGGGATTTCATGCCGTGCGAATAGTTGTTTTCCTTGATATTCGAGAAGGTCCATGAGGATCCGAAACGGTAGCGGAGAGCGCCCCTTGGCCGTCGCGACCTAGACTAAGCGCGATGCCACTTCCCAAAAAACCCAAATGGGTCACCTTCGATGTCTATGGAACTCTGATCGATTGGGAGACCGGAGTTAAGACCGCGTTTGCCACCGAGGCCAAGCGCAGCGGCTTTGAGATCGAGGATCCCGACGCGATTTTCGCCCGCTTCGTCGAACTCCAGCACGAGATCGAGAGCGGCTCGTACGAGCTTTACGCCGAGGTCCTGCGCCGCGTTGCGATGCAGATCGCCGAGGAGATTAAGTGGGATCTTGAGCCTTCACGTGCCGGCTTCCTGCCTGATTCGGTGCTCCGTTGGCGCCCTTTCAAGGAGACCAACCTCCAGCTCGGTCGGTTCGCGAAGAAGTTTGAGACAGGACTAATCTCGAACATCGATGACCGCCTGCTCGGCGAGACGCGCCGCTACCTGCCGCTCGAGTTTGAACTTGTCGTTACCGCCCAGCAGGTTCGCTCATACAAGCCTGAGCCAGCTCACTTCAAGGAGTTTGCACGCCGCGTTGGCGGCAAGAAGGATTGGGTTCACATCTGCTGCGGGTATGAAGCAGATGTGCTGCCTGCGCTGAAGGCCAAGGTGCCGGTGATTTGGGTCAACCGCACAAAGCGCAAGCTCGAGCCCAGCGAGAAGAAGCCGACCGCAGAGGTCAAGACGCTGCTGGCCGCCGCGAAGCTGCTCGGCGCCGCGTAGGGGCCCCAGGGTTGTGCGGGTCGTCGCCCTCCACGAGGACGTGCTCGTTGGCCGCTCGGCGTACTGGCAGACCAACTGCACAATCGTCCATTGCGGTGATGAGACCTTCGTGGTCGATTCGCCGCCGCTCCCAGAGGAGCTCGAGGCGCTCGGCGGCGTGCTTGAACACGTCGGCTGGAGCTGCAGTGGACTACTCGCAACACACGCTGACTGGGATCACTTGCTCGGCCGGCTCGCCTTTCCGTCCCTTGCGCTTGGCTGCTGCGAGACCAGTTCGGCCCGCCTTGCGGCCGAACCCGGTGCGGCTGCGCGGGAGCTGCGTGCGTTCGACGAGCAGAACTACGTTGAAAGGCCAGCGCCGCTCTCGCTCGGGCAGGTTCAGGCGCTGCCGGTGCCGGGCGTTCTGGAGATCGGCGATCAGGAGCTGGAGCTTTATCCGACAGGTGGCCATACGGCCGACGGCATGGCAATCTTCGTTCCGTGGGCGGAGGTTTTGATCTGCGGCGACTACCTTTCGCCGGTTGAGATCCCGATGCTCTCCGGCGGAGGCTCACGCTCCGAATACCGCGCAACGCTTGAACGGCTGCGCGAACTGGTCGAGCGATCCGAGCACGTGATCCCAGGCCACGGGGCGGTGCTTGACCGTACCCGCGCGCTAGCGATACTGGCTGAAGACCTCAGCTACCTCGAAACACTTGAGATGCCGCTCGCGCGCCGCGACAGCGAGCAGCAGCGGATTCACGCTGCCAACCTGCTCAAAGTCGAAGCCGAGCCGGGTTCCTAGGAGTCTGCGCCGAGGTTGCGGCGCAGGTAGAGGTCGCGGCCACCGTGGCTGTTCTTGATTCCGAAGCCGAGTGATTCATAAAGCTTCAGCGCAGGCTCGTTCGCTTCGTTCACGTCAAGCTCAATTCGTCGGCTAGCGCGCGCTGTAAGCGCGTGCTCAACCGCGAACTCCGTCAGCGCCCTTCCAAGGCCGCTGCCACGGAAAGGCTCTTCAACGAATAGATCCTCGAGCAGGCAGTCATTGCCGGCCTGCCAGAGGCCGTAGCGGAAGCGAAGCTGGCAAACACCTACCGCCGGCCCATCATCGATCGCGCCGAGCAGATAATCGGTTGAGTCGCCGCTCATCAGCTGTGCGACGCCGTCCGTGAAGTCCTGATCGCTCGGCCAGTCGTAGCCAAGGTCGTTGCGGAAACCGAGCAGGAGCCGCGTTACTTCACCGGCCTCTTCGACCGATGCGACCCAAACGCGGTTTTTGCTCATTCGGCGAGCGCTTCGCTAACGATCCGAGCGATCGTGTCGCCAGCGCCAATCGGTGCGCCTTCGGTGATCGGCAGCTCGGCGATCGTGCCAGCCTTGTGCGCCGTAATCTCGTTCTCCATCTTCATCGCCTCGATGATGCAGAGCAGCTGGCCTTCTTCGACCTTGTCGCCGGCCTTGACCACGACTTTCCACATGTTGCCCTGGAGCGGAGCTTCAAGCGTGTCGCCGCCACCGCCGCCGCTGCTCTTGCGCTCGCCGCGCTTTGGCTTCGGTGCGGCCGCGCCTGCAGCCGCTGGCGCGCCACCGCTCGGCGGCGGGCCAATTACGTTGACGTCAAAGCGGCGTCCTGAAACCTCAACTGTGTATTGCTGCTCGAGCTGCTCGACACCGTCAGCGTCGACTCGTTCGACCGGCTTCTCTGGCGCAGTTGACTTAAGCCACTGCTTGTCCTCAGTTAGGTCGCGGCAGGTCTCAGCTTTGGCCCACTGATCGGTCGCCAGCAGCGCGCTGTGGAACGGGATCAGCGTTGTGAGCCCTTCGATCTCGTACTCGCCGAGAGCGCGGAGCATTCGCGCGGTGGCATGCTCGCGGTCAACGTCCCAAACGATCAGCTTCGCGACCATTGGGTCATACATCGGCGTCACTTCGCCGTTCTCACCGACGCCGGAGTCGACGCGCACGCCGGGCCCTGCTGGCTCGACGTAGCGACCGATTTTGCCGGGAGCGGGGGCGAAGTTCTTCGCAGCGTTCTCGGCGTTGATGCGGCATTCGATCGCGTGGCCGCGCATCTCAACTTGATCCTGCGTCACCGAGAGCGGCTCACCGGCGGCGGCGCGGATGCCTTCGCGCACGATGTCAATGCCGGTGACCATTTCGGTTACGCAGTGCTCAACCTGAACGCGCGTGTTCATCTCGAGGAAGAAGTATTCGCCGTCCTGCAGCATCCCTTCGACCGTGCCTGCGCCGACGTAGCCAACCGCCTTGGCGGCTTCGACGCCGATCTTGCCGATCTTTGCTCGCAGCTCTTCATCAACAACCCAGGTGGCTGCCGGTGCTTCTTCGATCAGCTTCTGGTGGCGGCGCTGGATCGAGCAGTCACGCTCGCCAAGATGAATCGTGTTGCCGTGCGTGTCGGCGAGGATCTGAACTTCGATGTGGCGCGGATCAGGCAGGTAGCGTTCGATGTAGACGCGGCCGTCGCTGAAGAACTTCTCGCCCTCGCGCGAGGCGCCCTCGAATGCTTCCTCTAGTTCATCGGCAGTCAGCGCTACGCGGAAACCTTTACCGCCGCCGCCGCCCGAGGCCTTGATCGCGACCGGGTAGCCAACCTCTTCATCGATGATCTTGCGCGCCGCTTCGACGCTCTCGACGGTCTCGGTTGTTCCGGGGACGATCGGTACGCCAGCAGCCTGCATCAGCTCGCGCGCCGACGTTTTGCTGCCCATCGAGTCGATTGCGCTGGCCGGTGGGCCGATGAAAACGATGTCGTTCTCGGCAAGCAGCTCGGCGAACGGGGCGTTCTCGGCTAGGAAGCCGTAGCCGGGGTGAACGGCTTCGGCGCCACTCTCCTTGATTACTTCGAGCAGCTTGTCAACGTTGAGGTAGCTCTCCGCTGCCGGCCCTGGGCCAAGTAGGTAGGCCTCGTCGGCGGCCTGAACGTGGAGCGCGTCGCGGTCGAGCTCGGAGTAGACGGCGATCGACTTGATCCCCATCTCCTTGCAGCAGCGGATTACACGGAGTGCGATTTCGCCGCGGTTGGCGATCAGAATTGAGCTGAACATTCGGCCGGAAAGGTTACCCGCAGAGCGGATTGAAGGCGGTCTGGACCATGCGCTGCTCAGGCTCCGCCCGCAGCCCAGAGTGGTGGAAGCTGCGGCTGACGTTGCACGCCCTCGCTGAGCGCAGCGACCAGCCAGGCAGGCTGACGCGGCTCTGCCACAGCGGCCGATGGCGCGTTGTCGTCGAGAAATCGCCGCAGCGCGGCTACGACCGCCGCGGTTTCGACTTCCGAGGCTGCTGGGCTGCTGACTTTGATCTCAACTGGCTGCTCAGGCATCAGCCTGAGCCTAGCGCGACGGCTCTGCTAGCTAAGTCCGAGTTGGCCTGGCTTGACGGTCCACGAGAAGGTTCCGGTAGTGCCGTTCCACGGCGCGCCGGCTGGGTCATTGAGCGGCATCATCGCGGTTGACTTCTGCTTGATCGTCTTCATCCGCACAAGATCGCAGCCGAAGCCAGCGCCGTCTGCGCTGACGCGCCCGTAGCCGTGGTGGTCCACGTCGCCGTTCTTGAGCCACGGGTTGGCACCGAGCAGGATGTCGTAGATCGCCTTGCCGGTTTGTGGGAACGGCTTCTTGGCGTCGTCAGGGGTCCCGATGCCTACCGCAGCGTGTAGCCCGCCGTCGCCGAGCCCTTGGGAGCTGATCGATCCGCCAACAAACTCTGTCGCAACCGGGTTCGGATCGTCGTCAGTCACGCGGAGATCGCCGGCAGCGAAGGTATGAATGTCACCGACGACGGAGATAACGTTCTTGATTGAGTTGTCGCGGATGTAGCTGAGAACCTCGGCGCGCTGGGCCTGATATCCGGTCCAGTCATCGAGGTTGTAGTCAGTGGTAGCGCCAAACTTGGTGTTCATCATCATCACCTCGTTGGCAATCACCTTCCAAGTGGCGGTCGAGTTCTTCAGTCGGTCTTTTAGGAATGCCAGCTGCTTGTCACCGAGGAACTGGCGCGGCGCGTTGATTGCGGCAACGTTCTCTGGCTTAGTCAGGTCAACCATCAGCTCGTCGTCGAGCGGCTGGTTTTCGCGGTATTGACGCTCGTCAAGCATGATGATCTCGACGTGCTTGCCGAAGCGCAGCGAGCGGTAGATCCTCCGGCCTGGGCCACCCTTGATCTCGTTCACCGGCATGCTCTCGAAGAACGCTTGGTAACCGGCCTTCTGGCGAGCGAGCGAGTACTTCTTAGCAGGGGCAAGGCCGCCGTCAGGGCCTGCGCCGCCAGCATAGTTGTCCTGAACCTCGTGATCGTCCCAAGTTGAGACCATCGCGAAGTTGGCATGCATTGCGCGCAGGTTGGCGTCGGTGCGGTAGAGCTTGTACTTATCGCGGTACTGCTTCAGCGTCATTGCCTCGCCGATCGGATCGGTACGGACGCCATCAGCGCTGGCCGTGTGGTACGCCTCGGCGTAGATGTAGTCGCCGAGGTTGACGACGAAGTCGAGGTCGTCCTTGGCCATCGCGGCGTGAGCGTTGTAGTAACCGAAGGTGTAGTCCTGGCAGGAGAAGAAAGCGAAGCGGACCTTCTCGTTCGAGTCGGCCGGCAGCGCCGTGCGGAAGCGGCCCACCGGGCTGTCTTTGCTCTTCGTTGCGAAGCGGTAGTAATACTGCGTGTACGGCTTGAGGCCCTTGATCTGCGCCTTGACCGAGAAGTCCGAGGCGGCGACGGCTGAGATCTTCTGCTTCGCGACGACCTTGCGGAAGCCCTTGTCGGTTGCTACTTCGAGCGCGACGGGGATTTTCCCAGCGACGTCGTGAAGCCGTGTCCAGAGCGTCATTCCGGTGGTTGTTGGGTCGCCTGCGATGACGCCCTCAGCAAATGTTCCGCCGGCCGCCGAGGAGAATGCTCGCGGATTGACTCCTGTTGCGAGCGCCTCAGGAGCGATGACGAGTGCGGCGCCGGCTACTCCAGCGCCGCGAAGGAAGTTACGGCGGGTTGCATCTGACATTCGTTACCTCTCGTAGTTGACCTACGCCGAGTATCCACCATTTCGGGCGCGTTGTGCGCCGATAAGCACAGAATCTTTACAGCGGAATGTTGCCGTGCTTGCGCTTCGGCTGGTCGACGCGCTTGGTTAGAAGTGTTTGCAGCGCGTTGATCACCGTCGGTCGCGTTTCGTGCGGAATGATCACGTCGTCGATGTAGCCGCGCTCGGCGGCTGAATAAGGGTTTGCGAAGCGTTCCTTGTAGTCGGCCATCAGTTCCTCGCGGCGACCTTCGGGCGTCTTCTCGTCGGCCAGCTCGCGGCGGTAGATGATGTTGACCGCGCCTTCGGCGCCCATCACAGCTACCTCGGCTTGAGGCCAAGCAAAGTTGAAGTCGGCGAGTAGGTGCTTGGAGGCCATAACGTCGTAGGCGCCGCCGTAAGCCTTGCGCGTAATGACTGTGATCTTTGGCACCGTTGCCTCGGTGTAGGCGTAGAGCAGCTTTGCGCCGTGGCGGATGATGCCGCCCCACTCTTGTGAGGTTCCGGGCAGGAATCCAGGCACATCGCAGAAGGTCAGGATCGGGATGTTGTAGGCGTCGCAGGTGCGCACGAAGCGCGCTGCTTTCGACGATGCATCAATGTCGAGCACTCCAGCGAGCTGCGCTGGCTGATTGCCAACAACACCAACCGAGTAGCCGTCGAGCCGTGCGTAACCGCAGATGATGTTCTTCGCCCAGTGCTCGTGCAGTTCGAAGAACTCGCCGTCATCTACGACAGCTTTGACTACTTCGCGCATGTCGTATGGCTTGTTCGCGTTCTCCGGGACCATGCTGTCGAGTGATTCGTCCATCCGCTGTGGGTCATCGCTAGGCGCAACCCGCGGGGCCATCTCAAGGTTGTTCTGTGGCAGGAACGAGAGCAAGTAGCGCGTGTCCTCAAGCAGTGCGTCCTCATCTTCGGCAGCAAGATGAGCGACTCCAGACTTGCTGTTGTGCGTCATCGCGCCGCCGAGCTCCTCGAAGCCGACCTCCTCGCCAGTGACCGTCTTGATCACGTCAGGGCCGGTGATGAACATGTGCGAGCTCTCTTTGACCATCATGATGAAGTCGGTGATCGCGGGGGAGTAGACCGCGCCGCCGGCGCAAGGGCCCATGATCAGGCTGATCTGTGGGATCACGCCCGAGCACATCACGTTGCGCACGAATACGTCGCCGTAAGCGCCGAGCGAGACAACTCCTTCTTGGATTCGCGCTCCGCCGGAGTCGTTGATGCCGATGACGGGGCAGCCGATCTTCGCGGCTAGATCCATCACCTTGCACATCTTCTCGGCCATCACTTCGCCGAGCGAGCCGCCAAAGACGGTGAAGTCCTGGCTGAAGACGCATACGCGGCGACCATCGATCGTGCCGTGGCCGGTCACTACGGCGTCACCCCACGGGCGGTTCTTCTGCATGTCGAAGTCGAAGGTGCGGTGGCGCATGAAGGTGTCGAGCTCCTGGAACGAGCCTTCGTCGAGCAGCTTCTCGATCCGCTCACGCGCTGTGTACTTGCCACGGTCGTGCTGCTTGGCCTCAGCTTCAGGCGAGGAGTGCATTGCCTTCTCGCGCATCTCGCCAAGCAGCGCGAGTTTTGCGGTGAAGTCTTCGGCCTCAGGTGCGGTCGCCATTAGGCGCCTGAGTCTAGATGCTGGGCAGGGCGACAGGGCGTGAGGTCGCCCGCTGCGCTCAGGAGCGTGAGAAAGGGCGGTGGTGCGCGGCGCCGAGGTCGTCGAGCACGGTATTGAGAATCGCGTCGATCGATTCGGCGCTCATCGGCGCCGGTTCGGGCGCTTCGGTGCTGACTTCGGGCTCAACTTCGGGGACGACGATTGGGTCAGGCATCGGTTCGGGCGCCGCTTCAGGTTCAGGCGTCGGCTCTGGCTCCGGATCGGGCGATGGCTCGTCGCTGGCTGCGACCGGCCGCGGCGGGTCGGGAATCGGTGGGCCGAAATCGAGCAGGCGCGCGAGGAAGCCACGCTTGACCGGAGGCTCCGGCGTGGGCGCTGGTTCGGCCTTCGTGATCGTCGGCGTTGGTGCCGGTGCCGGTGTCGGAGCGACGGCAATCGGCTCTGGCGCGGGCGCTTCCACAGCGCGGATTACTTCAGCTTCGGGCGTCAGGACTGGGGCCTCGACCGCTGGGGGGTCTTCAACTTCGACCTCCAGCGTCACCTTCGTTCCCCAACCCGCCGATGCGATGGCCACCGTGCCGCTAACTGCATCGCCCTCCCAGGCGACAGTGGTTTCGGGATCGGTCCCGGTTATGCGGATTTCGCCAAAGGCATGTAGGCGCCGGCCAAGCGATTTCTGATCGCTGACCTCGGCCCAAAGTTCTGGCGAAGACTTAACAAGCCTGCGCTCTGCGCTGTGCGCTGACATCGTCGTCTTTGATTCCCTTCGGCTAAGACCATTCCTGCCGAAAATGGGCTCTGCAACGCGGCGCCCGCGGCGCTATTCGATCAGGCCGGCTGGACGATCATCAAGAAGAGCGCAATCAAGACCAAAACGTTGGAAATCACGCCGACAATGTTTAGCTTTCGGTAGGCCTTCTCGTATTCGACTGAGAAGGTCATCGTCCCGCCACCGCCGTGAGCTGCAAGCTCCTTCGTTGCCATTGCGCTGAGCTTCTTCTCGGTCGGCATCGCGAGGCCGTGGCTAATGCCGACCAGGACAATCAAAATGAGTAGCGAGCTAGAAACCCAGCTGGCCGACCAAAGGCCACCATCGGTTGCCAGGTAGGCGCCAGCAAGGAAGAGGATCACGTAGGCGCCGGTGATCAGTGTTCGCCCCGCGTGAACCATCGCGTTGTAGAGGCCGGGTAGCGCCTCGGGATTGGCGTTCGTTACGCGGGCGAGAATGATTGGGTAAATGAACGGTGCGCCAAAAGCGATCACGACCGCGGCAACGTGAATCCAGAGGACGAAGTCGTAAAGGCGCATCGCGATCATCGTTCTCAGCCTAGAGGGTGTGGTTAGAAGCCTGGCTTGTAGCCGCCAAAGACATCCTTCATCGCGCCGCAGACTTCACCCATCGAGCAGCGGTCCTTCAACGCCGCGCGGATCGCCGGGAGCAGATTGGCTTCGCCGCGGGCAACGTCGCGCAGCTCCTCGAGCCTGGTGGCGACAAGCTCTTGGTCGCGATCCTGCTTGAAGGCGGCGAGCCGGTCCAGCTGCTCGCGCTCCGATTCTGGATCCACACGCAGCAGGCCGGGGACTTCGATCTGCTCTTCGATGTATTCGTTTACGCCGACGACGATGTCCTGCTTGGTGCGGTAGCGCTCTTGGTAGCCCCATGCAGACTCATCGATCTCTGCCGTTATGAACTCGATTGCGTTGACCGCGCCACCGAGCTCATCGACCTTGGCGATCAGCTCAGTCGAGCGGCTTTCTATCTCGGCCGTCAATGATTCGACGTAGTAGGAGCCGGCGAAGGGATCAACCGTGTCGGCCGCGCCTGACTCGGCGGCGATGATCTGCTGTGTGCGCAACGCCGTCTTCGCGGCCTGTTCGCTCGGTAGCGCCAGCGCCTCGTCAAAGCCATTCGTGTGCAGCGACTGCGTGCCGCCACAGACCGCCGCGAAGCCCTGCAGCGCAACGCGGACAATGTTGTTCTCCGGCTGCTGCGCGGTCAGCGTTACGCCGCCGGTCTGGGTGTGGAAGCGCAGCATCATCGCCTTCGGGTTGGTCGCGCCAAAGCGCTCCTTCATGATCTGCGCCCACATCATCCGCGCAGCGCGGAACTTTGCGACCTCTTGGAAGACGTTGTTGTGACCGTTGAAGAAGAATGCCAGCCGCGGCGCAAAGTCGTTGACGTCGAGGCCACGGTCGATCGCCGCCTGCACGTAGGCGATGCCGGTCGAGAGCGTGAATGCGACCTCCTGTACTGCCGAGCAGCCCTTCTCGCGGAAGTGGTAGCCGGAGATAGAGATCGTGTTCCACTTCGGAATGTTTTCGGCGCAGTAGGAGAAGACGTCTGTCGTCAGCCGCATCGATGCGTCAGGCGGGTAGATGTAGTTGCCGCGCGCTATGTACTCCTTGAGGATGTCGTTCTGAACCGTTCCGCGTAGCTGGTCGCTCGGCACGCCCTGCTCCTCGGCGACTAGGTCGTAGAGCATCAGCAGCACCGAGGCCGGAGCGTTGATCGTCATCGATGTTGAAACTTGATCGAGCGGGATTTGATCGAACGCTGTGCGCATGTCGTCGATCGTGTCGATCGCTACGCCGGTGCGGCCAACTTCGCCTTCGCAGAGAGAATTGTCTGAGTCGAGTCCGAGCTGAGTTGGGAGATCGAAGGCCATCGAGAGTCCGGTACCACCACGCGAGAGCAGGTAGCGGTAGCGCTCGTTCGATTCCTTCGCACTGGCGTACCCGGCGTACTGACGCATCGTCCACTGCTGCGAGCGGTACATCTGCTCGTGCACGCCGCGCGTGTACGGGAAGTCTCCGGGGACTCCAAGCTCAAGGTTGTCTGGAACGTCAGCCTCGCTGTAGAGGGCGTCGATCTCGATCCCTGAATCGGTAAAGCGGCGCGGGTCGTCGGGGCCGACAATCGGCGCAATCGTGAGGCGCTCGTCTTGCTCTGAAGAAGCCATTGGGGAACCGTACCGCCGGATCGAAAAAGAGGTTGTGCCGTAGGCTGCGCGCTGTGGAGGTTTCGATCCGACTATTTGCAGGCTTGCGCGAGCTAGCGGGCAGCGATTCGCTGCAGATTGAGCTGGCCGATGGAGCCAGCGTCGCCGACGCACTCGCTGCGCTAAGCGGGCAGATCGATGCCAGCGGCTGCTTGCTGGCGGTCAATCGCGAGTACGCCGACGATGACGTCGTGCTCGCCGCCGGTGATGAGTTGGCTTTGATCCCGCCGGTCTCCGGCGGTGCGGCGCAGGCACACGTTGCGCTGAGCGATTCGCCGCTCTCGCTCGATTCGCTGCTGGAGCGGGTGCGCGACCCGCGCGCAGGCGCAGTCGTCAGCTTCTCTGGAGTTACGCGAGAAGTCGATTCGCTCGACTATGAGGTTTACGCCGAGATGGCTTTGGAGCAGATGGCGCGGATCGTCGATGCGGCGATTGAGCGCCACGGACTTTGTGCCGCGGCCGCCGAGCACCGCGTCGGCTCGGTACCGCTCGGCGAGGCGAGCGTGATCGTCGCCGCCAGCGCTGCGCACCGCGCTGAGGCGTTTGCCGGGGCACGCGAAATCATCGACGAAATAAAGGGTTGCGCGCCGATCTGGAAGGTCGAAGTTGACGGCCAGGAACGACGCCGCGTCGAAGGGGCGAAACCGTCGCGCACGCAGGATTAGACGGCTGCAGCTGATTCGCACGAAACTGCCCGCCGAAGGTATCCTCAACTCCGTACTCTTGGCCGATGGCCACATCTTTAGTTACCGGCGGAGCAGGCTTTCTCGGTTCGCATCTTTGCGACGAACTGTTGCGCCGTGGCGATCGCGTTATCTGCGTCGACAACCTTGAGACCGGCTCGCTGCACAACATCGAGCACATTCGCGCCGACGAGTTCACCTTCGTCAACTGCGACATCACCGAGCCGTACTTCATCGAGGAGCCGATCGATTCGGTCTACCACCTCGCATCGCCGGCCTCGCCGATCGACTACCTGCGACTGCCGCTGCAGACGCTGAAGGTTGGCTCGCACGGAACGCACCACACCTTAGGGCTTGCGAAGGAGCACCGCGCCCGCTTCTTGCTCGCTTCCACGAGTGAGGTTTACGGCGACCCACAGGTTCACCCTCAGGCCGAGGACTACTGGGGCCACGTGAACCCGATCGGCCCGCGCGGCGTTTATGACGAAGCGAAGCGCTACGCCGAAGCTCTAACGATGGCCTACCACCGCCAGCAGGGCGTCGATACGGCAATCGTGCGGATCTTCAATACCTATGGCCCGAGGATGCGCGCCCACGACGGCCGCGCGATCCCAACCTTTCTGCGCCAAGGCCTCGCCGACCGGCCGATCACTGTCTATGGCGACGGGTCGCAGACGCGTTCATTCTGCTTCGTCGCCGACTTGATCCGCGGGCTTATTGCGCTCAGCGAATCGGGCGAGCACCAGCCGGTCAACATCGGCAACCCGGATGAGTTCACTCTGCTCGAGCTGGCACAGATCGTGATCGAAGTTTCAGGTTCGCGCTCGGAGATCATTTACGAGGCGCTACCTACCGATGACCCAAAGCAGCGCAAGCCCGACATCACGCGCGCGCAGGAACTTCTGCAGTGGGAGCCGAAGGTTGGACTGCGTGAAGGACTCGTGCAGACGATTGAAGAGTCCGGTGCAGAAGCGTTGCTCGGGTTGCCGAACTGACCTGTAAACGTCACTTTGGTTGCTTTCGGGTGTTGTTACTCATACAGCTATGACCGATAAACCCCGCCGACCGAAGAGTGCGCCGCGCGATTCGATCGCGGTAAAGCCCGAACTGGAGGTTGTGGCTGAAGTCCACGATCACCGCCGGCGCCGCACGCCACTCTCGTTCATCCTGACAATGGATGTACTCCGCACGATCGCGCGCGTCGTCTCGCTCGCCGTCGTTGACATCTTCGGCATCTACCTAGCGATCCTCGTAGCGCTCGAGAGCAAGTCGCTCCTCTTCAACGGGGTTGACTTCTCGGCCAACGTCACCGAGGCCTACCACTACGGCGTTTTCGCCGCGTTGCTGACGCTGCTGCTCTTTGCCCGCGCCGGTCTCTACAGCGACCGCGGCGCCCGGCCAGGGCTTGGTGCGATCGTGTCGGCGCTCTTCTCGGTCACGCTCGTCGCCCTGATCTACTCGCTGATCGTCGGCCGCGACTTCTCCAGCTACTACATCTTCTGGGGCACGCTGATCTTCGCGATCGTGATTGTTGGTTCGTTGCGCGCGCTTTATGACCGCGTAAGCGGCCGCGTTCTGCGGGCCGCAGGTTACCGCCGCAGTGCCTTGCTGGTCGGGATTGGCTCGCACGCCGAAGCGGTCGGCTCAGCGCTCGCGGCAAGCCGTTCTAATCCTGTCGAGGTGGTCGGCGTTGTCGGCCCTGCTGAGCTAGATGAGGCCTTCGACCAGCAGCACTTCGACGAACTGGTGATCGCCGACCCTGGCTTCAGCGAGCAGCGAGTGCTCGAGATTGTTGATCGCTGCCATGAACGCGGCGTTCGCGTTCGTGTTGCGCCGTCTACGAGCGAGCTGTTGGCGCGGCGCGCCGAGTTTGTTCCTGGCTCGGCGGTGCCGCTCTTTGAACTCCGCGCCCCGGTCTTTGACGGCGCTGAGTTCGCGATGAAGCGGTTCTTTGATCTGCTCGGCGCTGCTCTGGGCCTGGTCATCCTCAGCCCGCTGATGCTGTTGATCGCGTTCGCTGTCAAGGTCACTTCGAGTGGGCCCGTGTTGTTCCGTTCGCGCCGGCCTGGCATCGCAGGGGTTCCCTTTGCCTGTCTCAAGTTCCGCACGATGTATGAAGGCGCCGAGCTGCGCCAGCACGAGCTTGAGGATGCCAATGAGGCCGATGGTCCGCTCTTCAAGATTCGGCGTGATCCGAGGATTACGCCGGTCGGCCGCGTGCTACGCCGTTTCTCACTTGACGAGCTGCCGCAGCTTTGGAATGTGTTGCGCGGTGAGATGTCGATCGTCGGGCCGAGGCCGCTGCCGCAACGTGACTACGCGCGGCTCGAGGACTGGCACCATCGCCGCTATCTAGTGCTCCCAGGGATGACCGGGCTCTGGCAGGTTTCGGGTCGCTCGGAACTGAATTTCGATGACCTTGTAAATCTTGACTTCCTCTACATCGAGCGCTGGTCGCTTGCGCTTGACCTGAGCATCATCGTGCAGACGATCCCGGCCGTCGTGCGCCGTCGCGGCGCCTTCTAAGTGGCTGCTTGGCACGAAGAGGTCTGGGCCGCTGTGCCCCGTGACGCGGTGCCGGAGCGTTTTGCCGAGCGCCGTGAGCTATTGCTCGCAGATGTGATCCCAGGGCAGCGGGTTCTTGATCTGGGCTGCGGTGATGGAAGCTTTGCTGCCGCGCTGCTCGGGGCTGGCGCGAGCGTCGTTGGCGCTGATGTCTCCGCCGAGGCGCTTCGACGCGCGCGTGAGGCCGCTCCCGCTGCGGAGTTTGTGCAGAGCGATGAAGGCGCACCGCTTCCATTTGCCGACGGCTCATTTGAGCTCGTCTGGTGTGGCGAGACGCTTGAGCATGTTGTTGACGTATCTCAGCTGCTCGGCGAGGTCAGGCGGGTTCTAGCTGCAGGGGGGATGCTGCTGGCTACGACACCAAATCAAGCTCGGCTCGCTGTTGCTCTCGAGGCGCTAAACGGAAATCGGCTTGATCGACGGCTCGATCCACGCTCCGATCACCTTCGTTTCTTTACAGCGAGGACGTTGCGCAGTCTGCTCAGCGACGCCGGTTTCGCTCAGGTCAGCGTCACCGCGGTTGACGGCTTTCCGCTTGTCAGACGATCCTTGATTGCTCGCGCGCGTTAGCGCTACTTCTTCCTCGGCCTAGTCTGCTCGCTGAGCTTGACCGCGCGGTAGGCCAGCAGGAATGTCGCCCGAGCCTGCAGCGCTCGCGGATTCAGGTAGAGCGCGGCCTTGATGTCCCGTAGCGCTGCCGCCGGGTTGTGCTGCTGGTTTAGCTGGAACTGGGCCAGCGCGAGCCAGCCGTTCAGTAGCGCAGGGCGCCGCTGGACTGCGCTCTCGAGCGTCGCCGCTGCGGCCGGTAGCTCGCCAGCCGCGGTCTGCGCGCCCGCCAGTGTGTAGAGCGGCAGGTTTGAGAACGGGTTCGTTGACTCCGCCTCGCGCGCCAAGTTCTGCGCTTCAGCGTTCTTGCCGGCGGTAAGAGCGGTAAGTGCTGCGTTTGTTTCGCTGATCGACTGCTGCGGCAGCGTCACGGTCCAAGCGCCCGCTATCGCAATTGCCACTACAAGCGCGGCGGCGCCGGCGAGCCAAGGACGTCGGGCATTGCCGCGAAGCCTGTCGGCGAAGCTGCCAGCCAGCAGCAGCGGCTCAGCGAGCGGTCCGCGTGCAGCCAGCCAGCCCGCGCAGACAAGTGCGGGCACAGCGGTGCCAGGGATGAGCCAAGTCCAATCGATTAGCGAGCTCACGCCGAACACGATCACAGTCGATGTCAGCGCCACCATCCCACAGCGCTCACTGTTCCAGATTTTCCGCTCGCTGCCGCGCCATTGCCCTGTCGCACGCCATGTCCCCGCGAGCCAGGCGGCCAGTAGCGCCAGGACCGTGGCTAATCCGACTAGGCCGAGATCGGCGGCGGTTTGGACAAGGAAGCCGTGTGCCTGCAGAACGTCAAGGTTGTCGTTGCGGACAATCAGGCGAGCCGCCGTGTAGCCGCCGGCTCCAACGCCCACGATTGGCCTGCCTTTGAAGATCGTGATTGCGTCGCGCCAGTAGCGCGGCCGGGCATTGCCGATCGCGGTCAGGCGTGCCGGATCGTTGCGCGGTTGCTTAGCGTTCGGGTCGGTCAGGCTTTTCCAGCCGCTCGAGATGCTGCCGCTAAAGCCCTTCTCCGAGGTCGCCAAAACCGCTGCCAGCGCGATCGGCGCCAGCGCCAAGGCAATCAGCAGCACCGCGCCCCAAGCGTCTGTTGTCCTCTCGGGCCAGGGGCGCCGCTCGCGCAGCCATGTTGCAAGTACTCCGACGACCAGCAGAATCACGATCAAGGCGATCAGCCCTACGCCAAGCTCGGTGCCAGCGTCGCTGCGCAGTCCCAGCTCAACGCGATCGGCGCTGAGGCCGCTCTGACCAAAGGCCCAGACTCCAAGTAACCCGCCAAAGCCGACGCCAGCGATTAGAACCACCGCTGAGCGCAGCCGTAGCGGAACAAAAATTAACCAGAACGCAAGCCCAAGAACGGCCGCGAGCACTGAGCCTCTCGAGTAGGCGATCATCAAGGTGACGACCAGAACCCCGGCGAGCGGGTAGGCGAGTACAGCGGTGCCCGCGTGCCCTTCGCGCCGCGCGCCCAGCCAGACCGTGGCTGGCAGCCCGAGCGCTGCGGTCAGGCCGATCGCGTTCCAGTAACCGAACGGTTCACGCAAGCGGCCATATGTTTCACGCGATGCAAGTGCCGCAGGGAAGATTTTTGTTAGCAGCGCGTAGAGGCTGATAGCTGCGCAGGCAAGGAGCAACCCGGCTAGCAACGCGCGCCACTGATCGGGCGCCAATCTGACCAGCGCAGCACCTATTACAAAGGCGGCAAGCAGCGCGAGCGTGCGGTTTGTTTCGACCCACGCAACCGACGGGTCGATCGCCCAGATGATTGATGCACCGGTAATAAAAACGAGCAGTGTGAAGAAGCCGATCGCCGACAGGCCCCACGGTTTGCGGCTAGTTGCCCCGGCAAGAATTGCGAGCGCACCGAGTACCCCGGCGAGCGCGATCAAGAGGACTTCGATGTGGGTTAGCGTTGCGAGCTGCAGTCCCCCGCTGGCGTGGAAGCTGACGGCGCAGAAAAGGATCGCGAAGGCTAGCGCGAGCAGCGCACTGGCAAGCGGCCCCCTGCGGCGCGTGGCGCCGCCACCAAGCTCGGGGGCGAGCGGGTTAGCGGCTGCGGTAGTAATTGCGGATCCGGGGGATTAGGACGGCGCCGAGAGCCGCTAGGGCTCCAGCGCCTATCAGTGCGAGCGTGATCATGAGCGAGGTTGGCAGCTTGTTTAGCGCTGCGGTGGCGGTTGCGGCAGTGCCGAATGATGCAGGGTCCACAACGACGTCACCAACCGTCAGCTTGGGGTTGCCATTGACCGACTTAGTCACGGCCTGCGCAATCGCCTGTTGTTCAGCGGGCGTTGCAGTTGCGAGGATCGCGGAGGCTTGGGACTGTGATGTTGCCTTCGAGCCGGTTGCAGCCGCCAGCTGCGCTGCTTCAAGGATTGCGCGGCAGTTCGAGTACTGGTCGGCGTCGCTTGGGATGTTGGCCAGTGCCGTGCGATATTCGGCCTGTGTGAACGTGCCCGTCACGTCGCCCTTCGGCCCGCAAGCCTGTTGCAAGAGGTTCTGCCAGCTCGCCAGCGCGGCGCTCGGCGCCATCAGCGTGGAGCAGAGCGTCAGTGTTATCAAACCCGCTAGCAGTGAAGTCGTTTTTAGCGAGCGATTCATAGCTTGTGGCTCAACGGCAGCGCCGACGGTTTCCTGTTGGCGCAACGACCTTGAACGCTAGCAGGCGCTTCGCCCGGCTGAGACGCTTTCCAGCGCTGCTGAGCAACCTGCAGCCCACGCGCTGTAGTCGTAGCGTTCTGCGGCGTTGGTGCCAGCCGCGGCCAGTTTCAAGCGCAACGAAGGGTCGCGTTCGAGGCTTTGGATTGCCGTCGCCAGCTCGGCCTCGTCGCCAGCCTTCACGACGAGCCCCGTTTTGCGGTCGTTGACTAATCCGCCGGCTGCGGCACCGACGGCGTCACTGCTGATCACAGCAGTGCCTTGGAGCATCGCTTCGTTGACGACTAGTCCCCAAGGTTCGCGGAAGGCGCGCGTCGCCAGCGATGGAACGAGCCAGATATCGGCGGCTGCGTAAAGGTCGCGCATCTGACTGGCGCTCAGTACTCCGAGTGCTCGTATCGAAGGCTGATCGGACTGACTACCGTCGTCACTGCCAGCGATTACAAGCATCGCGCCCTGCGCCGCAAGGCCGCAGCGCTGCCAGGCTTTGACCGCGACAGAGACTCCCTTGTCAACCCCGCTGCGGCCGGCGACGCCGACCACCAGCGACGGCTCACCGAGCTGCTGGCGCCAGGCTGCGGCGCGGCCGGGTTGGCTCCAGAACCCAACATCAACTGGCTGCGGAGCGACGTGTACGTTCTTCGCCCCGTGAGCCTTGACGTACTCGGCTACGTGCGGGCCGTAGGCAATTACGGCGTCGGAGTGCGATTCGATCCAGCGAACGAGCGGTGCGGCTGCAAGGTGCAGGGGCGTTGAGATCTGGTGCCAAATCCCGGTCCAGTAGATGAACGGAACTCCAGCGCGCCGCGCCCCTGCGTACGCAGCTGGCAGCGCTATGCGCCCGGCACTCGTTGCGATCACGGCGCGGTAGCGGCCGCTGGCGGCAAGGCGGTAGATCCCTTGCTGGCTCGAGCGGATGAAAGGCACACCGGGATCCTCAAGGCCGGCGCTGCCGTGGTGCTGCTTGCCGTCGTAGATCGCGATCTTGATTACTTCGGCGTTGTTTAGTTCGGCCAGTGCGCCGGCGCGATCGGGGGGAACTTGATTTGTGACGAGCAGCACAGGCTTGGTCATTGCGCGAGCGCCTTCTCGTAGGCCGCCACCGTTGCCGCACCGCAGGCTTGCCAGCTGAACTCACGCTCAACTGTTGCCCGTGCCTGGTTGCCGAGGTCGGCAATCAGCGCCGGATTCTCGAGCATCTCTTCGAGCCGTTCGGCGAGCCGCTCAACGTCGGCCGGTGGCACAATTCTCATTCCCTGCCCGTAGAGCCGAATCTCAAACGGCCCCGGCTCCCCAACCGAACCAATCGCCGGAAGCCAACCGGCCATTGCTTCGACGTAGGAGACGCCAAATGCCTCATCAATACTTGGCATCACGAAGATTGAGCATTGGCGGGCACGCCTCAGTGCCTCCACATTGTCGAGCTGGCCAGCAAACTCGACGCGCTCGCGCAGCCCCAGCGAGTCGGTGAGCTGCTCTAAATTGGCGCGCTCCGGCCCGTCGCCAATGATCAGGTAGCGGAGCTCTGGGAAGCGATCGCGCAGTACCCAGATCGCGCGCAGAACATCGGCATGGCGTTTGCGCGCGGCGAGGTGCGCGACTGTCACCAAGGTGGGATGTTCGGTCCGTGTTTCGCGCTCGGGGGGAAGGTCGGTCCCGAGGTGGACTACTTCGCAGCTCTTGGCGCCAAGTTGCGAGCAGTCCTCGGCGATCCCAGCGCTGTTGGCGATCACCAGTCGAGCCTGCGCAAATGCACGCTCGACTGCCGCCCGGCCGTCGGCGAAGCGTGGAGCTGTGTAGTAGAGGTCGGCGCCGTGGACAGATACGACGAGCGGGTCGGTTAGCCCCGCGGTTAAAACGGCGTCGGCGGCCGGCACCGCGTTGTGCGCGTGGATGAGGTCGAACGCAAACTCCTTGCGCAGCCTTGCCAGCGCTCGGCCTAGAGGCTTTGCGGCCCAGTTGCCCCAAGCGCCGTAAGAACGAGCCATCGGCGGGGATGCGTAGCGGACGTAGTCAATCTCGACACCGTCGAGCTGAGCGTGCGACGGGTGCCGGGCGAGCTTCAGTGCCGCTGCCGGGCGGCTCAGGATTGGCGTTGCCGCTGGCGGCACAACGCGGTTCAACACGACTACACGAACCTCAGCGCCGGCGGCGATCGCCGCCTGGGCCTGACGGTGCGCCCAGATTCCGAGCACCGGGTCATGCGCGCGCGGGTAGAACTCTGAGACGACGGCAACCTTCATCGCTGAATCCCCACGGTTCGGACTTCGTCGCGGCGAAGGTAGGGCCTCCCGCGGAGAAACTCCTGCGCCTCGGCGAGCGCTTCGTCGCGCGGGTAGTCGGCGGCGACCGGTCGCAGCGTGTGGCCGATCGGGGCGGCGTCAACGATTCCGATCGGCCAGCCACGCTGGGCTGCGATCGCAGCCCAGTGCGCATCGAGCCCCCACCCAGTACGTAGGTTCGGGAACGGGATCAGGACGGCAGCAGCGGTCGGGGTAAAAGCTGTCACCGGGCCGATCTCAACGAACGTCGTGCGGCGAGATCGCACGCCTCGCTGGCGCCGCGTGATCGGCCAGGCCGCGTGCGAGTAGAGGCGGTGCGCCGGCTGTGCGATCTGAAGCCCGGCCGCTTCGGCCGCGAAGAGGAACGAATCGAGGAAGCCTCGCGGGAGTTCAACGTCATCATCGAGCACCACGATCCAGTCGTAATCGGACCCGTCTGCGGCGGCGATCAGCGCGTTGAGGTTTTCGAACTTGCCTTTGCCGTCGGCCGGCGCAACGCGCAGCTCGATGTCGTGGTGTGAGCGCTCAAGTTCGCTGCGCTGCTCGGCTAGCAGCGATCGACCGTGGTCGCTCGCGACCGTCACTACCAGCACGCGCCGCCGCACTGATCCGGCTGCGGCACGCTGCAGGGCGCGGCGCGACGGTGTTTCGCTCAGGTCCGTCGCGCGGTCTGCGAGCGCGAGCAGTTTTGCGCGACGGCCGGAGATATTGCCGCTGCTGCCCGAGGTGAAGTCGTTGAGGCCGCTTATCAGTGGCTCCCCCGCGAGCGGTTTGCGCGAAATCGCCGATTCAATCCGGCCCCAGCTGTGAGCCGCCGTGACTGGGCCCATCGCACAGAGGCGGCGTGGTCCGTGCCAGAGGCAGCCAGCGAAGGTCCGCAGCTCGGCTGGCAGTCCGGGGGCTCGGCCGCGGGTCTCATCGAAGCGACGAGCCACGCGCCCGCGGCTCCGCGCGGTGGCACAGAGCGAGCTAAGCCGAGAGTCGTCGCCGCTGCGAACGTGATCAAGCGCGGCGGCTGCGAGGTATCGAATGCGGCCGCCAGTCGCGCGCCAGCGCTCCTCCCATTCTTGCTCGTCTCCGCCGCCAGCCAACAGTGGGTCAAAGGGGCCGGTTGAATCAAACGCGCTGCGGCGAATCATCATGTTCGAACCCCAAGCGAATACGCAGTCGCCATCGCTCGGCCCCAGCTCGGTGGTCGTGATTGGCCAGCCCTCGTGGCCGCAGGCGCGGAAGCGGTGATCCTCAATCTTGGCGTGGATTGGGCCGCCGAACACTCCAACCTGCTCCGGCTGCTCGGCTGCGCCGTCGAGTAGTGCGCGCAGCCAGCCCGCGCGCACTTCGACATCGTCGTCGGTAAAGATCAGCAGCTCGGCGTCGCTTGCGGCTACGCCGCGGTTGCGCGCCGCGTTGAGGCCGTCTCCGGCACCTTCACTGATGTAGGTCGCTCCGTGCGCTTCGGCGACCGTTCGGGTTGAAATCTGCGGCCCGTCGTCGACAACGATCACTTCCGCGCCAACCGCGCTGGCTTGCGGCATGA
>CAIJLJ010000018.1 GCA_903821395.1 uncultured Solirubrobacterales bacterium
GCTGAGGCGCTGGCCTTCGGCCGCGATGCTGAGACGCTGCGCGCGGCAGGCAGCCCTGAAGAGCAGATCTCAGCTCGCATCTGCCTTGGCGACCGGCCATCAACCACGCTGTTGATCGACGGGCAGCTGACGCCTCGCGCGCTCGGCACGTTGGTTGCGCTCTACGAGCACCGTGCCTTCACGGAGGGAGTGCTCTGGGGGATCGATTCGTTTGATCAGTGGGGCGTTGAGCTCGGCAAGGTGCTTGCCGGCACACTCGCCGATCAGCTGATGGACGCCGACAAGCCAGACCTCCAGCACGACAGCTCGACCAACTCCTTGGCGCGCCGTTACCGCGCGTCGCAGAAGCGCCCGGTTTAGGTCTTAATCGTTAAGGCCGTGGCCGATGCTGTCGGCTGCGGCGTGGTGGCCCGCCTGAGTCGTGCGGAAGGCGGCGGCGAACTCACTGGTTTCGCTAACCCGTTCGGCGGTCGCTTCGTCTAGCTCGGCGGCCATCTCCGCCGTGCCCCGCTCGACGATGCCGCCGAGCATTCCGCGTAGGAAGAAGAGCGGGGTAACCCAGCGCGGCGCGACGACGCGCCGTGCGCGGCCCCGAATCCCCGCCGCCAGTTTCTCGCCAACGCTCTCAACGCTGACAATGCCCTTGAGGAGCCCCGGCATCTCGCTGCGAAGGCCACCTACTCGCCCCATCTCGCGCTCGGCGCCGTCGACCATGTCGGTCTTAACGAACCAGAAGTAGGAGACGCCGACCGATACGCCAAGGTGGGCAACTTCGCTGCGCAGAACGTTCATGAGCTGCTCTAGCCCGGCCTTGCTGGATGCATAGGCGCCGATGCCGATAGCTGGCAGTAGCGCTGAAGCAGAGGCGTTTGCGATCACGTAGCCGCGCCGCTCAATCACGTAGGGCAGGCACGAGTGAATCAGCCGCCAATTACCAATCAGGTTGACGTTGATGATCGCTTCGAGCACATCGGGGTCAAGCAGCCTTAATGAACCGCCGCCACCGATCCCGGCGTTGGAGAAGACGACATCAATCCCACCAGCCTCGGCAACCACGTGCGCGACGGCAGCATCAATCTGAGCTTGATCTGTGATGTCGCAGACCGCAGTAATCGCGTCGCTACCGCAGTACGCCGCGGCCTGCTGGAGTGCGTCCGCATCGAGGTCCAGCAGCGCGATCCGATGGTCGCTGGCCAGCCTTCGCGCCGTCGCGAGTCCGATCCCGCGCGCACCGCCGGTGATCAGGGCTACCGGCTTGGCCACGCGAGCTACAGCTCGCTGCCAGGGATGCGGTGCTCTTCGAGGTAGAGGTCGTTCTGTTGCTTCTCGACGTAAACCCCAGCGCCAGCGAATATCAGCAGCCCGGTCACGATTGCCGGGAAGAGGACGAAGAAGACGCCGATCAAGCCGATGTCAACTGCTAACGCGTTGCTGATTGCGAGCACCATACGGGCGAGAATAGCGCACCGCTCCGCTGACGCGACCTGCCGCTAGGGTGGCCTCAATGAACCGTTTTACTGCGCTGATCTACGACCGCTTCCTGATGGGTGCCAGTCAGCAAGCCGGGCTAGCCGAGCGGCGCCGTGAAGCGCTCGCCTCCGCGCGCGGCGAAGTGCTCGAAATCGGCGCCGGAACGGGCCTTAATCTCGCGGTCTACCCGCGCGATGGAATAACGCGTCTGGTCTGCACCGAGCCCAATCAAGCGATGAGCCGCCAGCTCGATGCGCGCAGCTTCGAAGCTCCGGTTGCCGTCGAAGTCGTCGCCGCTAGCGCTGAGCAGCTGCCGTTCGAAGACGCCAGCTTCGATTGCGTGGCTGGCACGCTTGTGCTGTGCGAAGCAAGCAGCCCGCCTGCGGCACTTGCCGAGATCGCCCGCGTGCTGCGCCCAGGGGGCCACTATCTCTTCCTCGAACACGTTCGCAGCGTTGATCATGATCACGCCAAGATGCAAGACCGCTGGGCGCCGGTTTGGCGGCGAATGTCGGGCGGCTGCAACTGCAACCGAGACACTTTGGCGACGATCAACGCCTCGCCGCTGACGATTGAATCTGCTGAGATCGGACGCTTTCCCAAAGCGCCGAAGATCGTCAAGCCATTGCTCATTGGCAGCGCCGTCCTGCCTCTCACCTGAGCTGGGCTAGAGCGCCGTTGGCTTCTCCTACCGCATTGGTAGGATTAAGCCATGATCTTCACTACGAAAGCCGAATATGGCGTGCGGCTGCTCGTTGAACTCGGCCGTCAACCGAACGAGTCGCCGGTATCGCTAAAAGCGATCGCTGAGAGTGAGGGTCTGCCGCTGGCTTACCTCGAACGGATCGTCGCACTGCTTAAGCGCGCCGAGCTAGTTGAGAGCACGCGCGGAGCCCACGGCGGCTATCGCCTCGCCCGCGACCCAGAGAACGTGACGATGGACGAGGTAGTGCTGGCGCTTGAAGGTTCGGTAGCGCCGATGTCCTGCTTCGTTGACGAAACCGACGACGGCCGCGTGCTCTGCTCGCACGTAGATGACGGTGAAGCCTGCGCAACGAAGTTCCTTTGGCTACGCGTTCAAGGCGGCGTTACTGAAGCGCTGCGCCGCACGACGTTGGCCGAACTTGTGGCCTTTTCGGCCAAGCAGGACGTAGCCCAAACACCTGTACCGCTCGGCAGTGCTCTGCCACTGCACAGCGCCGCTTAATTCAAACCACTACGCACGACCGGAGACCATGCCCGAACTAGAGATCAGCAACCTGCACGTAAGCGCCGGCGAGAAGGAGATTCTTAAGGGAGTCGACCTGACCGTTGAAGCCGGCGAAGTCCACGCCCTTATGGGCCCGAACGGCTCCGGCAAGAGCACGCTCGCGAACGTAATCATGGGCAACCCGGCGCTCGATGTCACGGAGGGCAAGATCGTCTTCCGCGGCGAGGACATCACCGAGGCCTCGCCCGATGAGCGCTCACGGCTCGGCCTCTTCATGGCCTTCCAGTATCCGGTCGCGATTCCCGGCGTGACCGTCACCAAGTACCTGCGAATGGTGATCAACGCCCATCGCCAGGCACGCGGCGAGGATGAGATTTCGCTCAAGGAATTCCGCCAGGTCGTCGAAGAGGCGATGGAGATGACCGAGGTTAAGCGCGAGTTCTCGAAGCGCTACCTAAACGACGGTTTCTCCGGCGGCGAGAAGAAGCGGCTCGAGATCCTCCAGATGGCGCTTCAGAAGCCGAACGTGGCAATCCTCGACGAGACCGACTCAGGGCTCGACATCGACGCGCTCAACATTGTCGCCGAGGGCGTCAACACGGTCAGCGCGCAGAGCGGGATGGGTGTTCTGATCATCACCCACTACCAGCGAATCCTTCACCTCGTGAAGCCGGGCCGGGTGTCGATCATCTCCGACGGCAAGATCGTCAAAGAGGGCGGCCCTGAACTCGTCGATCAGCTCGAGAGCGAAGGCTATGGCTGGATCACCGGCGACAGCGAACTAGCGGAGCCAGCGTCGGCCTGATGGCGACGGCCTCGCAAACCGCGCTGGCAGTCGATTTTCCAATCCTGGGGCAGGAGGGGCTGGTCTATCTCGACAGCGCCGCCACCTCGCAGAAGCCGCGCGTCGTTCTCGATGCGCTTGAAGATTTCCTCGCCCACCACAACGCCAACGTGCACCGCGGCGTCTACCCGCTGGCGATCGATGCCGACACCCGCTTCAGTGCCGGGCGCGCGCAGATCGCAGCCTTCGTCGGCGCAGAGCCAGCCGAGACGATCATCACGAAGAACGCAACCGAGGCGATCAACCTCGTGCGCTACTCGTGGGGGCCAGGCAACGTTGGCGCAGGCGACGCGATCGTCCTGACCGAGGCCGAGCACCACTCCAACATCGTTCCTTGGCAGCAGCTCTGCAGCCAAGTTGGCGCCGAGCTGCGCTGGCTTGAGGTCGATGACGAGGGGATGATCAGCCTCGATCAGCTCGACGAGTTCCTTGCCGACGGCCGCGTCAAGATGGTCGCCGTCACGCACTGCTCAAACGTGCTCGGCACGATCAACCCGGTCGAGGAGATCGTCGCCCGCGCCCGCGCCGCTGGCGCTGCGAGCCTGATCGATGGCAGCCAAGCGGCACCGCACATGCCCGTCAACGTCAATGCGATCGGTGCCGACTTCTACGTCTGGACCGGCCACAAGGCCTACGGCCCGACTGGGATCGGCTTGCTTCACGGGCGCCGCGAGCTACTCGAGGCGATGCCGCCGTTCCTGACCGGCGGCGACATGATCAAGACGGTCAGCTTCGACGAGACGACCTTCAACGAGCTGCCGTTCAAGTTTGAGGCTGGCACGCCGCCGATCGCTGAGGTTGTCGCGCTCGGAGCCGCCGTCGAGTTCATCACAGAGCTTGGAATCGAACGCGTCCGCGCCCACGAAGAGGCGATAACCGCCTACGCGCTCGCCTCGCTGAAGGCGGTCCCCGGCATCACGATCCAAGGACCATCGCTGGCCGAGCAGCGCGGCGGCCTCGTCAGCTTCACGCTCGACTGCGCCCACCCGCACGACGTCGCCGAGATTCTCGGCCGTGATCAGGTTTGTGTTCGCGCCGGCCACCACTGCACGCAGCCGCTGATGAAGAAGCTCGGCGTTGGCGCAACGACCCGCGCTTCGTTCGCGGTCCACACTTCGACCGATGACATCGACGCGCTCGTAGGCAGCCTCGGCCGCGTCATCGACATCTTTGGAGATCGGTAATGGACGACGCCCTCTACCGCGAAGAGATCCTCGAGCACTACAAGCGCCCGCACAACTTTGGGCCGATGGAAACCCCTGATCGTGAATCGTTCGACACCAACCCGCTCTGCGGCGACGAGCTGCGCGTAATGCTCAAAGTTGACGACAACGACGTCGTTGAAGAGGTCCGCTTCGAAGGGCATGGTTGCGCAATCAGCCAAGCCTCAGCCTCGATGATCTCCGACGAAATCAAGGGAATGAAACTCGACGATCTCGCGCGGCTTGACCGCAGCGCCGTGCTCGACCTGCTCGGGATTGACATCTCGGCAACGCGGATGAAGTGTGCGCTGCTTTCGCTGAAGGTGCTTAAGAGCGCAGCGATCGGCACGCTCGCTGACTGGGAGCCCGACACCGTCGACGCCGCCCGGCCCGCCGGAGGTGCGCAGCTATGAGCTCGATGCTTGAAGTCTGCGCGGTCGACGAGCTTGCGGCTGGCAGCTGCCGGATCGTTGAATGGGACGGCGACCAGATTGGCGTCTTCAACTGCGACGGCGAGATCCTCGCAATGGAAGACCGCTGCTCGCATGACGGCGCTCCGCTCGCTGAAGGCGTTCTCGATCCAACGAGCTGCACGATCGAATGCCCGCGCCACGGCGCAATCTTTGACCTTCGTACTGGTATTCCAACCACGCTTCCCGCGTATATCCCTGTAGAGACATTTCCCGTTGTAATTGAAGACGGACTAATCAAGATCGAGGTTGACTGAACATGGCCACTCCAGACCAGACCCGCGTCCCGCTAACGAGCGAAGAAGAGGGCCTTAAGGACCTCAACTCCGACTACACCGAGCGTTACGGCTTTCACGACGCTGAGAACTACCTCTTCAAGGCTCCGAAGGGGCTGACGCGCGAACTGGTCGAGAAGATCTCGGAGTTCAAGAACGAGCCGCAGTGGATGCGCGAGTTCCGCCTCAAGTCGCTCGATCACTTCCTCGCCCGCGACATGCCTACCTGGGGCTCGCCGATGCTGGCCGAGGTTGACTTCGACAACATCCATTACTTCGTGCGTGCTTCGGAGAAGCCGGAACGCTCATGGGATGACGTCCCTGACGACGTGAAGAAGACCTTCGATCGCCTTGGTATTCCCGAGGCTGAGCGCAACTTCCTCGCCGGCGTTGGCGCACAGTACGAGTCAGAGGTCGTCTACCACCAGGTCAACAAGGACCTTGAGGATCAGGGAGTGATCTTCCTCGACATGGATTCTGCGCTGCGCGACCACGAGGATCTCGTACGCGAATACTTCGCCACGATCATTCCTGCCAACGACAACAAGCTGGCCTCGCTCAATAGTGCAGTCTGGTCGGGCGGTTCGTTTGTTTACGTGCCGCCGGGCGTTCAGGTTGAGATGCCGCTGCAGGCCTACTTCCGCATCAACACCGAGAACATGGGTCAGTTTGAGCGGACGATCATCATCGCCGACGAAGGCTCATACGTTCACTACGTCGAAGGCTGCACCGCTCCGACCTACTCGAGCGATTCGCTGCACTCGGCCGTGGTTGAGTTGATTGCCAAGCCTGGCGCTCGTATTCGTTACACGACGGTTCAGAACTGGTCGCAGAACGTCTTCAACTTGGTTACTAAGCGCGCTGTCGCTGAGAAGGATGCAACCGTTGAGTGGGTTGACTGCAACCTCGGTTCGAAGCTGACGATGAAGTACCCGAGCGTTTACCTGATGGGTGAGCGCGCACACGGCGAGATCCTTTCGATCGCGTTTGCTGGCAAGGGTCAGCATCAGGACGCCGGCGGCAAGATTGTCCACGTCGCGCCGAACACAACCTCGAACATTTTTGCCAAGTCGATCTCCAAGGATGGCGGGCGCTCCAGCTACCGCGGCCTGCTCGAGGTAGCTAAGGGCGCCGGCGGCTCAAAGTCGAAGGTTGTCTGTGACGCGCTGCTGCTCGACGAAGAGAGCCGCTCAGACACCTATCCAACGATTCGCATCGGCGAAGACGACGTTGACGTCGGCCACGAGGCAACTGTCTCGAAGGTTGGCGACGAGCAGCTCTTCTACCTGATGAGCCACGGCATCTCCGAGGAGGAGGCCGGCAAGCTGATCGTCAACGGTTTCATCGAGCCGATCGTCAAAGAGCTGCCGATGGAGTACGCGGTTGAGATGAACCGCCTGATCGAGCTGCAGATGGAAGGCTCGATCGGATGACTCAGGCTGTCGTCGAACCACCGTTCCTCGCTGACCGACGTGCCGCCGCCGCGGCCGCAGTTGCTGCACTGGAGCTGCCGAACTTCCGCGGCGTTCCCGGCTGGGAGTTCACGCCGATCGAGGGGCTCGAGCTCGATTCTTTCGCGCCGGCGCCTGCCGGCGACGAGGAAAGTGGCGCTCCGTTGTTGGAGCTCGCAGCCGACGGCGCGATTCGCGCCAGCACCGAAGACCCGGGCCAAGGCGCGCCGGTCGTGATGCCGCTGGCACTCGCAGCCGAGCGCTACCCGGATGTCGTTGAGAAGCACCTCGGAAGCGTTGTCGCCGATCCTGACAGCCCGTTCATCGCTCGTAACGAAGCGCTCTGGAGTGACGGACTGCTGATCTACGTGCCGAAGGGTGTCGAGGTAAGCGATCCGATTATCGTCAACACGGTCCATGAAGTCGCTGGCAGCGCGCTGCACTGGCGTCTGCTGGTCGTACTCGAGGAGGGTGCCAAGGCCGAGGTATGGCACCAGACGCTCTCAGCAGACGCAGAGGCCGAAGGGCTTGTCAACGGTGTCGTTGAGCTGGTCGTCGGCGCGGCCGCCAACCTGCGCTTCGTTGATGCGCAGGCACTGAGCGAAAGCAGCTGGGTCTTTGGCTCGCAGCGCGCCGTGATTGAGCGCGACGCGTCGCTCGACTGGATCACGCTCGGCTTCGGTTCAGCCAACGGCAAGATCTTCCTTGAGACGAAGCTCGCAGGGCCAGGCGCCGATGCTCGCGTTACCGGCGCCTACGCCACGCGCGGGCGCCAGCACGTTGATTACGACACGCTGCAGGAGCACGCCGCCGCTGACACAACCTCTGACCTCGCCTTCCGCGGCATTCTCGGCGGCCGCTCGCACGCCGTCTGGCGCGGAATGATTCAGGTTGACGAAGGCGCGCAGCGGACCGACGCCTTCCAAGAGTCACGCAACCTGCTGGTGAGCCGTAAGGCGCACGCTGACGCGATCCCGGGCCTCGAAATCCTCGCCAACGACGTCCGCTGCACGCACGCTGCGGCGATTGCCCAAGTTGACCCTGAGCAGCTTTTCTACCTGCGCTCGCACGGCCTCGATGAGGCCGACGCCCACAGGCTGGTCGTTGAGGGCTTCCTCCACGCACTCGTCGAGCGCTTCGAAGAGGGTCCGGTCCGCGACGCTATCGCCGCCGCGATCGATGCCCGCTTGCAACTGACCCTTGCCGCCTGACGCCCCGCTGCTGGTTTTCTACGACGAGGACTGCGGCTACTGCCGCTGGTCTGTAGCTCAGCTGCTCCGCTTCGACCGCGATCGGCGGCTTCGGCTGCACGCAATCCAGTCCCCGCTCGGTGAGCGTGTGCTGGCCGACGTGCCGGAAGATCTGCGGCTAGAGAGCGCGCATCTGATCGACGGCGAGGGAAAGCTGTTCTCCGGCGGCGACGCCGCCGCGCCGATTGCTGCCGCGCTGCCGCGCCTTGCGCCCACGGCGCCGCTGCTGCGGCGGCTCTCAACGCCGGTGAATGCGACTTACTCTCTGATCGCCGCCAACCGTGAGCACGTCGGCCGGCTAGTCGGCAGCTCATCGCGAGGGCGCGCCGACCTAGCAATCGCCGCCCATCAGGCCGAGTTTCGAAGCGAAGCTCAGTAACCGAGCTCGTCGAGCACTGAGCCGCTCTTCTTGGCGGCCTTCTTCTCGTCGTCTTTTGAGCGGCGCTCGCGGCGATCCTCGTCGGTGACGAAGCGGATCGTCGCACCAACCTTGCCGTCCTGAGCCGCTTTGAGTTGGTCGCGGCTTACGCGCTCGGAGCTGTTCTTGCGTTCCTTCTTCTTCTCGTCGCGTTCGCGGTCGCGCTGCTTGGCGGCGCGGACGCGACCGAGTCGCTGGGCGGCTTGCTCCTTGTCGAGCGTAACGATCCAAAGGTCTTCGGCCGGCGCCATCGCCACGATCGTGGCTGCCATCGCCTTGTCGATCCGCCCTGCACCGAGCGAGCCGTTGGCAACGTTGCGCGCGCGTGTGCGGTGATCATCGTCGGCGGCGATTAGAGCTGAGATGTCCTGGCGCTCCTTGGTTGCAAGCACCGCAAACGATGCGCGGATCGCCTGCTGCGCGCCAAAGAGGTCGATGGTTGCCTTCGATGCTGCGCGCAGCTCCTCGATCGGTAGCTGGCCGCGCGTCTTTGGCGGCGGCGGTGGGCGCTTGCCACGCGGCTTGCCTTTGCCTTTCGGCTTCTTCGGCTTGCTCTTCGGCTTCGCGGCCGGAGTTTCGGCGGTAGCGTCGGCCTCGCCGTTCGCTTCAGTCTCGGTGGCGACCACAGCTTCAGCAGCAGCGGCAGGCTCGGTAGCCGCAGGCTCTTCGTGCTCCGCAGGAGCGGGCTCCGCCTCGGCGGCTGCCTCTGGCTCGGTGGTTGGCTCTTCGCTACCCATAACGACCTTTGAGGCTAGCGCGCTGGTAGCGCTGCGAGCGCTTCGCCCAGCTGATCGGCGCTTTGGAAACTAAGACCGAGCGCGTGCACGTGGCGGTAGCGAATCACGCCATCTTCGTCGACGATCAGTGCTGCGCGGCGAGTTCCGAGCACCGGTGCACTCAGCCCGTAGAGCTTCGCGACCTTTTTATCGACGTCGGCCAGCAGCGGGATCGTCAACGAATTGCTGGCGATGAATTCCTCGTGGGAGGCGAGGCTTTGGTGCGAGATCCCAACCACCGTGGCGCCCAGAGCCTTGATCTCATCGCTGTCGTCGCGGTAGGAGCAGAACTGCTTCGTGCAGACCGGCGTGTTGTCGCCCGGGTAGAAGAGCAGCACGACGCGCTCACCGCGATGCTCGGAGAGTCGAAAAGTCCCGTCGGTGCCGACGAGCTCAAAGTCAGGGGCCGAGTCACCGACCTGCGCTTTACTGGCCATCGGTGAGAGAGTATGACAGTGACGAGCGAATGGATAGAGACTCATGCGGAGCAAATGGCGGCCGCTGCTGAACGCGAAACGGAGGCGCTGGTTGCCGTCTCCTCTCCCTCTGGCGATGCCGCCGCAGCCGAGCAGATCGTGGCTGTCGCTTCGGCGCTCGCGCCTGCTGGCGCCAGGATCGAGCGGCTGCCCTGCTCAACGCCGGAGCACGCCCCGGATCTGCTGATTTCAGTCGATGGGCCGGGCGAGCGGAGGATTCTGCTCGTAGGTCATCTCGACACTGTCATCTCACACGACGACTTTTTCGCGCCGCAGCGTCGCGGCAACAGCCTCGTCGGGCCTGGCACGGCAGATATGAAAGGCGGCGTTGCGCTGGCATTCGGTGCGTTGCGCGCACTTCAGCAGCGCCCCGAGCTGGGAGAGGCCTCGCTCTTACTCGTCAATGACGAGGAGTGGCGCAGCGTTCCATTTGCCCACACAGCGCGCTTCGCTGCGTTTGACGCTTGCCTCTGCTTCGAGGCCGGCGAGCGGACTGCGAGCGGTGATGATGCCGTCGTCGTTCGGCGCAAAGCCGCCAGCGCGATCAGGTTGATCGCGCGCGGCCGGTCGTCGCACAGTGGCAGCGCCCCAGAGGAGGGAGTGAGCGCGCTGCTCGCGCTGGCAGAAGCGGCGCAGCTGGTCGCTTCTCTGAGCGATCCGAACGGTTCCGAGCGATTGACCGCTGTGCCGACGATTCTGCGCAGCGGCAACGCGATCAACGTCTTGCCCGGCGACGGCGAGCTGACCTGCGATCTGCGCGCCGACAGCCTAGCCGCGCTGGAGCGCGTCGAAGCGTTAATTCCAGACGAGATTGCGGGCGCAGCGATTGAGCTGGTCCGCGAACGGCACTGGCCAGGAATGGATGCGCGCGAGCAGACGGCGCCATTGCTGGCGGCCACCTCCGAGCTGCTCGGCCGGCCTGTGATCGCAAGCGAGCGCGGGGGAGCGAGCGATGCGAGCCATTTCGCCGCCGAAATCGCAATCACGATCGACGGGCTCGGGCCATGCGGCGAGTATTCGCACCACCCCGACGAATACATCGAGCTAGATTCGCTTTTTCCCCGCTCAGAGCTGGTTTTAGGGCTCTTAGAGGCAATTCTCCAGAGCCGTTAACGCCAGGTTGACGTAATCCGTCGCAGGACTTCGCTATCCTGCCCGGAACGAAGTAACCAAGCCGAATCTCTGCAGCCCAAGGGCAGCAGGGAGCGGGGGAACCAAAGGCCTAATAAGCCCGGGGCGAATCGTCACCGAAGTGTGATGTAGCGCGGCCCTTTTTCGCGCGAGCCCGACAGCTAACCCCGCAGGCACTCAAAAGAGGGGGTTCCCCGTGATTCAAACCAGACGAAAACAACTCATAGCCACAGTCTTGGTAGCCCTGCTGATTCCAGCAGCGAGCGCCACGGCAGCGACAACGGCGCCGGTAGCGACTACGCCGCCGACGCTTCCGAAGATCCACATTAAGACTCTTCGTAGCGGTTCGACCGGAGCCGATGTAACCGCTCTGCAGCAGCTGCTCAATCTCGTCGGAATCGCCGTTCCGGTTACCGGCAACTACCTCAAAGAGACAACCCTCGCCGTTGAGCACTTCCAGTTCGCCGCGCGCCTGACGGTCAACGGCGTCGCTACCGCGGACACGCTCAACTCACTCGTCCTTTCAGCCCGCGGACCGCGGTCGGTTGAATCCAGCGGCGGCACCACCGTCGGAAGCGACCCGAGCGTGACGAGGAAGTTCGGTATGCGCCTTCCCGTCGTCGGCGGAATGAGCGGCCGCGATGTCCGCGAGCTGCAGACCTACCTGCGCCGCGCTGGTGATCGCCACGCTCCGGTACCAAGTGGCGAATTCGATGTCCATACCGTGGCTGCGGTTAAGCGCTTTGAGGCCAAGCACAAGCGCCTCGTTGATGGCGCGATTGACGCAGGGGATGCCTACACGCTGCGCACGGCAGTTGGCGAAGACGCAACGCCTGGGGCTTCGGGCGACCCGGCATCGGGCTCGACGCCGCTTCCGCTGATTCCAGGCAACTTGGCCAAGGTGACCAATGCGGGCATTGCGATCGCTCCTGAGAACGCACCGCTGGCTGTGCAGCAGATAATTGCTGCCGGCAACAAGATCGCTTACAAGCCATACCTCTGGGGCGGCGGCCACGGTCGCTGGGAAGACAGCGGCTACGACTGCTCAGGCTCCGTGAGCTATGCCCTGCGCGGCGCCAAGCTGCTCAGCAGCCCGCTTGCCTCCTACGACTTCTTCGGCTGGGGCCGTGGCGGTCGCGGTCAGTGGGTAACGCTTTACACCAACTCCGGTCACATCTACATGACCGTCGCTGGCATCCGCTTCGACACCAGCGGAATCGGCAGCAACGGGTCGCGCTGGCAGCGCGACATGCGTTCGTCTAGCGGTTTCCAGATCCGCCACCCCAACGGCCTGTAACGGCGACTAATCGTCAACGCGCGGAGGCTTGCGGCCGCGCTTGTGTTCTGAGCGCTCGCGTTTCTCTTTCAAGCGCCGTTCTTTCGCGCCCTTAGACGGGCGCGTTGCACGGCGCCCCTTGCGAACCTTGAGCCCCTCGCGGAGCTTCTCGCGCAGTCGCTCAACCGCCAGCTCGCGGTTGCGGGCCTGACTGCGACCGTCTTGGGCGATCGCACGAACTACTGGCCCGCCGCAGCGTTCGATGATCAGCTCTCGCTGGCGCGAGCTCAATGACTCTGATTGGCGAACGTCAAAGATCGCTTCAACGCGTGAATCGGTGACGTTGGCGTGCTGCCCGCCAGGCCCCGATGATCGGCTAGTGCGGATCTGAACCTCGCGTAGCGGAATCGCTAGGCCCCCGTTGATAACGATCGGATCATCCACCACAGTGATGCTACGCAGCGCCGCTGACTACTCTGTCGGTATGACTGATACCGCTAGCGACGTTTACTCAATCCCACAGGAGTTCCTCGACTTCCGCGACACGATTCGCCAGATCTCCGAGGAGCAGATTGCGCCGCGCGCGCACGACATTGACGCCAGCGCCGAATATCCATGGGATATCCGCAAGCTGCTGGCAGAGAACGACATCCTCGGCCTGCCGTTTGACACTGAGTACGGCGGCACCGGTACCGGCTCGCTGATGCTCAATATTGCGATTGAGCAGATCGCGATGTCATGCGCCTCGTCCTCACTGATCTTGATGGTGCAAGATCTCGGTACGCTGCCAATTCGCCTATTCGGCAGCGACGATCAAAAGCAGCGGTTTCTGCCTCAGTGCGCAAGCGGCGAGAAGTCGCCGGCCTTCGCGCTCTCCGAGCCGGAGGCTGGCTCCGACCCGGGCTCAATGCGCACAACCGCCAAGCTCGACGGCGACGAGTGGGTGTTGAACGGTTCGAAGAACTGGATTACTAACGCTGGCGTTGCCGACTACTACGTCGTGATGGCCTCAACCGACCGCGAGAACCGCCGTATCGGAGCCTTCATCGTCGAAGCCGACCGCGAGGGCCTCTCGATCGGCAAGCTTGAGAAGAAGATGGGCATCAAGGGCTCGCCGACCGGCTCGCCTGTTTTCGATGACGTTCGGATTCCGAAAGAGAACGTGATTGGCGACCCAGAGAAGGGGCTCAGCGTTGCGCTCGGCGTGCTGGAGCGCACTCGCCTCGGCGCAGCGGCGCAGGCAGTCGGCATCGCTCAAGGCGCGATTAACTACGCCAACGATTACGCGAAAGAGCGAATCACCTTCGGCAAGCCGATCCACGAGCACCAAGGAATCGCTTTCAAGCTCGCTGAGATGGAGGCCCGCACGGCCGCCGCGCGTGAGCTGACCTACCGCGCCGCAGCGGCAGCCGACCGCGACGAGCCAGGGCTGGCGAAGTTGACCTCGATGGCTAAGCTGATCGCCTCCGACACGGCGATGTGGGTCACGACAGAAGCGGTGCAGGTCCTCGGCGGCTACGGCTACGTCAGCGAGTATCCGGTTGAACGGATGATGCGCGACGCAAAGATCACCCAGATCTACGAGGGAACGAATGAGATCCAGCGGATCGTGATCTCGCGGGCAATGAGGTAGGACTTAAGGTCGCCGATGCCAACGCTCTCACGGATCACCGTTGCATCGGTAGTAGCGCTAGCCGCCGGAATCTCAAGCTCGGTGCTGCTTGGCGGCTTCAGCATAAACCCGACCTTTCATCTGATTCAGGTGATCGCGATCGGCGTGCTCGTCGTCTCGGTGATCTTCGGAGGTGCAATCCTGATCGCCTTCCGCCTCTCTGATTACACGACGCCGGAGTCTGAAGAGGAGTTTGAGGCGCTAGTGATCGAAAGTGAGCGGCTCGCTCGCCATGGGCTCGCGGTCGAGCCCGATGAGGAAGAGTTCCTCGACCTTGACCCTTTCAACGATGAGGACTTTGAGGAGCTCGTGCGCGACGCGCTCGATGACCTCCCCGATCTGCTGCGCGAGGCGCTGCAGCGCAACGTTGCTGTTGTGATCTCAAACGGCGGCCGCCGCCAGCGGGCCTACGGCCTCTACCAGGGCGATGGCGCCACGCGCGACAACTATCCCGACCGCATAATCATCTTCCGCGACACGCTGCGCCGCGACTTCGGCCACGACCCGGCGCTGCTACGCCAGCAGGTCGTCGTGACCGTGCGCCACGAGCTCGCCCACCACATTGGCTTTGACGAGCTCGGGGTGCAGGGTCTAGGACTTTGAGCTGCGCTTAGCGGGGTGCCATCCGGATCGCGCCGTCGAGGCGGATCGTCTCACCGTTGAGCATTGGGTTCTCAACGATCTGCTGCGCTAGCTGCGCGTACTCTTCTGGCCGCCCGAGGCGGCTTGGGAACGGCACCTGGGCGCCGAGAGCAGCGCGCTGCTCCTCCGGCAGGGCGCCGAGCAGCGGCGTGTCGAAGAGGCCGGGGGCGATCGTGTTGACTCGGATTCCCTTGTCGGCAAGGTCGCGCGCTGCGGGAATAGTCATCCCGACGACGGCGCCCTTTGAGGCCGAGTAGGCGATCTGGCCGACCTGGCCTTCGAACGCGGCAACCGAAGCGGTGTTGATGCAGACGCCGCGCTCGCCCTCTTCGTCTGGCTCGTTGTTGCTGAGCATGCTGAAGGCGGCGAGGCGCATCAGGTTGAAGGTGCCGATCAGGTTGATGTCGATGATCACCTTGAAGGCGTCAAGTGGGTGAGGCCCCTTGCTCGACGCAACCTTGATCGGGATGCCGGTACCGGCGCAGGAGATTGCGATCCGCAATCCGCCCTCTGCCTCTGAGGCCTTATCGACCGCGGCCTGAACCTGGTCCTCTTCGCGTACATCGGTCTGAACGAAGGGAATTCCCAGCTCTTCTGCGAGCGGTTCACCCTTCTCTGGGTTGACGTCGGCGATGACGACGTGTGCGCCGGCCGCGTGGAGGCGACGAACGGTTGCTGCGCCAAGTCCTGATGCTCCGCCGGAGACGATTGCTCCCTTGCCTTCAATATCCATTGTTTAAAGCTCCTGTCGAGTTGGGCGGCGAATGGTATGAGAAGGCGGCGCTCCGCGTCGGCGGCCGTGTGCTTTATGCTTGGCCGCAGCCGGTGCAATCGCCCGGCACAAAGGCCCCGTGGAGTGCGACCGCCGGGGAAAACGTCCGTGGAGTGCGACCGCCGGACCAAAAATCAAGGAGTAATCAATGCCCGAAGTCGTAATCGTCGATGCCGTCCGTACGCCGGTCGGCCGCGCATTCAAGGGGTCACTCGCGGGGCTTCGTCCTGACGAGACAACCGCATTTGTAATTGACCAGCTGCTGGAGCGAAACAGCGGCGTTGACCCGACCACGGTCGAAGAGGTCATTTGTGGCTGTGGTCTGCCACAGGGCCTCCAGGCCAACAACATCGGCCGAATTGCCGTGCTGCTCAGCGAGCATCTGACCGATGCGACCAACGGCTCGACCGTTTCGCGCTACTGCGCTTCCGGCCTTGATGCGATTCGCATCGCCGCCAACAACATCGCTTCAGGTCAGGGCGACACATACATCGCTGCCGGCGTTGAGTTTGTCTCGCGCTACAACGCGGCGCAGGAAGCAGGCCACCCGGAGGATCAGAACGAGAAGCTGCAGGGCAAGGAGCCAGGTCAGCCCGACGCTTACATCGCGATGGGCCTGACGGCCGAGAACGTGGCCGACAAATATGGCGTCACGCGCGAGGAGCAGGACGAGTACGCCCAGCTATCTCAGGAGCGCGCTGTTGCCGCCCAGGAGGCAGGCGTCTTCGCCCGTGAGATCGTCGCCGTAACGCTCCCCGACGGCACCGTTGTCGACACCGACGACGGCCCGCGCGCCGACTCAACGCTGGAGCGGCTAGCGAGCCTGAAGCCAGCCTTCCGCGAGGACGGCACCGTTACCGCAGGTAACGCCTGCCCACTCAACGATGGCGCCGCAGCGGCGCTGCTGATGAGTGCCGACAAGGCCGCTGAGCTTGGTCTCAAGCCGCGTGCTCGGATCATCACGGCCGCCACGGCAGGAAACGAGCCTGAGTACATGGGCGTCGCTCCAATCGGCGCGATCAACAAGGCGCTCGACCGCGCCGGACTGACAATTGACGACATCGATGTTGTCGAGCTGAACGAGGCCTTCGCAGCGCAGGTTCTGCCGATCGCCCGCGAGGTTGGCTTCAGCATCGACAAGCTCAACCCGCACGGCGGCGCAATTGCGCTCGGCCACCCATTCGGGATGACCGGCGTGCGGATCATGACGACGCTGCTGAACGATCTCGAGACGCTCGACGGCCGCTACGGCCTTGAGACGATGTGCGTCGCCCAAGGTCAGGGCGAGGCAATGATCATCGAACGCATCAGCTAGGCGGCTGGACTGGACAGCGAGAGGGCAAAGCGCCCCTCGCTGTCGGTCCAGGTCTGCTCGAGCGTCAGGCCGGCGGCAGCAAGGTCGTCGGCCAGTCGCTCCGGCGTGAACTTTGCGCTGATCTCGGTCCGCAGCTCCTCGCCGGAAGCAAAGTCAATCCCCAGCGAGATCGCATTGATCTTGACGTGCATCGCGCGACTGGCACGAAGCCGCATCTCGATCCACTCGTGGCTGCGGTCGTAGAATGCGACGTGCTCGAACGCCTCGACGTCAAAGTCGGCGTCGAGGCCACGGTTGATGACGTTAAGCACATTGCGGTTGAACGCCGCCGTTACGCCAGCACTGTCGTTGTAGGCGGCCTCGATTATCGCTGGGTCTTTGACTAGGTCCGTGCCCAGCAGCAGGTGGTCTATCCCTGGGCGCAGAAGTGCTGAGATCGCGCGCAGCAGCTGGCGGCGCGTTCCCGGAACAAAGTTGCCGATCGTGCCGCCGAGCAGCGCAACGACGCGCGCTTCGCCTTCGATCGGCGGTGGAATGTAAGCGAGGTGGCGTTCAAAGTCGCCGACAACGCCGATGATCTCCGATTCACTGAAGCGTCCGCCGCAGATCTGGCAGCAGCGACGCACCATCGCTTCCGTGACGTCGAACGGCACGTAGCGTTTCAGCATTCCGGCCGCCGCTGCTTGATCAAGCAAGATCATCGTCTTATCCGCCGTCCCCGAACCGAGCTCAATCAGCTCCGCCATGCCAGAGGCGACGACGATCGAAGCGCCGTCTGCCTCCAAGATGGAACGCTCGGCGCGCGTCGGGTAGTACTCCGGCAGGTCGCAGATTTGGTCGAACAGTTCACCGCCGACCTCGTCGTAGAAGTGCTTTGGTGACAGCTCCTTGAATGGCCGCGTGAGGCCATCGAGAACGTCATCGGCCAGTGTCCGCTCATCGCTCTCATTAAGCGGTGCGATCACTCGCACGCGATTACTCACCGCTGAACGTCCCGCGCGAGTCTGACGCCGCTGAAGATCTGCCTACGCTGCGGTAGGTCCCAGTTCCGAAAGCTCGGCGATGCAACGCGCCCATCGGTCGCCCACGAGCCGCCGCGCAGTACGCGGTAGCCCTGGCGGAAGAAGACCTGCGAATACTCTGGGTAGGGGTGGGGTTTGAAGCCTGGGTAGCCGTCA
>CAIJLJ010000019.1 GCA_903821395.1 uncultured Solirubrobacterales bacterium
CTGACTTCATCACGCTCCACCTTCCGAAAACGCCTACTACCGAAGGCTGGCTCAATGCCGAGGCCTTTGCACAGATGAAGGACGGCGTGAGGATCCTGAACGTCGCCCGCGGCCCGTTGCTAGTTGATGCCGACCTCCAGGCCGCGCTCGACTCAGGCAAGGTTGCTGGCGCAGCGCTCGACGTGTTCCAGAGCGAGCCGATCACCGAGCATCCGCTCTTCTCTTATCCCAACGTCATCGTTACGCCGCACCTTGGCGCGTCAACTACCGAAGCAACAGATCGGGCCGGTTATCAGGCCGCCGAGCAGGTCGTCGCAGCGCTGTCGGGCAAAGGGGTCACTAGCGCGGTCAACGTGCCGTCGGTAGCTCCCGAAGACCTCGAGATACTTGGGCCGTTCTTGCCTCTCTGTCATCACCTTGGCCGACTTGTTTCGGCGGTAGCGGAGGGTGGGGCAGTCGACCGAATCGAGGTCGAGTACTTCGGTCGCATTGCTGAGCGCGACTGCCGGCCGCTGACGACGAGCGTGCTGCTCGGCCTACTCGAGGGCCGTACCGAGGAGCCGGTTAACGAGGTAAACGCGCCATCGATCGTCGCGAAGCGCGGGATAGTCGTTTCCGAAACGAGCCGCACGAGCGCGCGCGATTTCACCGAATTGGTCCGAGTCACCCAGATTTCAGGCGAGGAGCGGACGCGCGTCGTTGGCACGACGCTGGGCCGGCGCCACCGGCCTCACCTGCTCGAGCTGTGGGATCGACGCTTCAACCTGCAGCTTCACAAGCACCTTGCGCTCTTCCAGTACGAGGACGTCCCGGGTATGATCGGGCACGTTGGCGCCGTGCTCGGCGAAAACGGCATCAACATCGAAAACGCGGCTGTCGGTTATGACCCCGATGGGGAAGACGACGCCGCTCCAGCAACGAGAGCCGTGATGGTGCTGACAACAAGCACGCCCGTTCCACCCGAGGTTGTCGCCGAGGTCTCTGACAATCCGGGGATTGTCGCGGGCCGCGCGGTAGACCTCGACTAGTCGCCCAGGCGCTTCTCGTTTGCACGGCGGACCGACTAGGCGTAGCGTGTCCGTATGGCGACAGATTCAGCGTCGAGTCCAGAACAGAGCCCGGCCGGTTCAGGCCCGGGCGATAAAGGTCTTAAGGCCAACGCAATTGGGTTTGTTTCTGGGGTCGTAATCGGCGTAGCGTCTACCGCTCCCGGTTACTCGCTCGCAGCCTCACTTGGGTTGGTCGTCGCGGTTGTTGGTGTTGGAATCCACGCGCCGGTGATCATGATCGCGGCGTTCATCCCGATGCTTCTGATCGCTGCTTCGTACTACTGGATGAATCGAGCAGACCCTGATTGCGGCACAACGTTCTCTTGGGTCACGCGAGCTATGGGCCCAGGGCTCGGCTGGATCGGCGGCTGGGCGATCATCGTCGCGGACGTGATCGTCATGGCGAATCTCGCGCAGATCGCAGGTCTCTATCTCTTTTTGCTTATCGGCATCGATGCGCCTTCGACGCTCGCAGTCACGATCGTCGGGGTTCTCTTCATTGCCGCGATGACTTGGATCTGCGTCATCGGCATCGAACTCAACGCAAAAACACAGATCGGGCTGCTTGCAGCGGAATTGATCACTCTGGCGCTCTTCGCTGCGGTGGCGCTGATTCGCGTTTACGCCGGCGATGCGCCGCATGGCTCGGTCACGCCTTCGCTCGAATGGTTCAACCCGGCTGGGATCGGATCGGTGACAGCGCTCACGAGTGGTGTTCTCCTGGCGGTCTTCATCTATTGGGGCTGGGACACGACCGTCACCGTCAACGAGGAGACTGAGGACTCGGCAGAAACTCCCGGGCGCGCGGCGATTGTTTCAGTCTTCGTGCTGGTTTTCACCTACGTCATCGTCACCGTGGCAGCGATCGCGTTCGGCGGCCCCGACGCGCTCGCCAATGACCAATCGGGCGATGTTCTGGGGCTCGAGGCAAATGCGGTATTTGGCAGCGCTTTGCTCGGGAAGCTAGTCGTCATAGCCGTTCTGAGCTCCGCTGCTGCGTCGTGCCAGACGACGATTCTGCCGACCGCGCGCACTGCGTTATCGATGGCTCGGGCAAAGGCGCTGCCAGCCAAGTTGGGCGAGGTAAATGCGCAGTACATGACGCCGGCATTCGCTACTTGGGTCATGGGTGTCGTTTCGGTCATCTGGTATGTCGGCCTGACGATTGTCTCCGAGAACATGCTTTTCGACGCGATTGCCGCGCTCGGATTAATGATCGCTTTCTACTACGGCTTAACCGGTTATGCCTGCGCGATCTACTACCGCCGCGAACTTCTCAAGAGCGCGCGTAATTTCTTCTTCATCGGTGTGGCTCCAGTAGTGGGGGCGCTGATGCTCACAGCGATCTTCGTTAAGTCCTGCGTGGACCTTTCCGATCCGGCGAATTCTGCCTCCGGAAACTCCTGGTTTGGGGTTGGTCCGCCGCTCGTAATCGGGCTTGGGTTCCTAGTCATGGGCGTTGTACTGATGATCTTCTGGCGACTCGCTGGACATCCCGAGTTCTTCGGCCGCAAACCCGAGACGGCTGACCCGGCTCTAGTCGCTCGCTCACCAGCTGGCGGAAGCTGACAATGAGCAACACGATCATCACCGGTTACGACGGCAGCGATGGCGGCAAGGCCGCCCTCGCTGAGGCATTCCGGCTCGCTGCAGACCTCGACGGAAACGTCGTTGTGATTTTCGCCTACGAGAAGGTTGTCGTTGGTGGCGAATCACACGACTTAGACGAGGCCGTCGAGGCGATTGGCGCTCGCGTACTCGCCGAAGCAGCCGAGTTGGCGCTTGCCGCGGGGGTTCGGCTGCAAACCGAATACCTCGAGGGCGACGCGGCGCAGGCGCTAGCTACCGTCGCTGAGCGCGAACAGGCGCGCTACATCGTCGTTGGGGGCAACGGTGAGCGTCCGCTCAAGGCTTGGGTTCTCGGCTCGACCCCTAATCGATTGCTAGCGCTGGCCGATTGTCCCGTCGTGGTCGTCCGCGCCACCTAGCGCGCGCCGGCGATCACTAAATGCCGGCAGCGGCATCGTCCCCTTGCTAATCTGGAAGTGCATGTCGATCAACCTGCTCATCCGCCGTCTTCTCCTCCCCCCACGGGGGGAATAACGCGCTGGCGGCCGCGTAGCCGCGACTGAACACGAAGAGGCAACCGGGTAAGAGCAAGTAGAAGGAGTTTCGACATGGATCCAAATCGAGTACTTATTTTTGATACGACGCTGCGGGACGGCGAACAGTCGCCAGGGATCTCCCTGAACACTGAGGAAAAGCTTGAGATTGCGCAGCAGCTCGCGCGGCTGGGCGTCGACGTGATCGAAGCAGGCTTCCCAATCGCTTCGCCAGGCGATTTTGAAGCAGTGCGCGAGATTGCGCGGAAGGTCGAGGGTCCGATCATCGCCGGATTGGCGCGCGCCAACGCGACTGATATCGAGCGCGCCTGGGAGGCAGTTAAGGACTCCGAGCGGCCGCGGATTCACACGTTCGTCTCGACCTCTGAGATTCACATCGAACACCAGATGCGCAGCAGCCACGACGACGTACGTGGTCTGGCACGCGCTTCTGTCGCCCAAGCTAGGGAGCTCTGCGACGACGTTGAGTTTTCGCCAATGGACGCTACACGCGCTGACGTCGGCTTCACCGCCGAGATCTGCCAGATCGCGATCGATGAAGGTGCAACGACGATCAATATTCCCGACACCGTCGGGTACACGATGCCTGAGGAGTACACGCGCTTCATCGCCGGTCTTTACGAGGGCGCGCCCGGCCTCTCTGACGTGATCCTTTCCACCCACTGCCATGATGACCTCGGGTTGGCGGTCGCAAACTCATTCGCTGGGGTTTTGGCCGGTGCCCGGCAAGTCGAATGCGCGATCAATGGGATCGGCGAGCGCGCCGGCAACGCAGCGCTCGAAGAGTTCGTGATGTTGCTCAACACCCGCGGGGCAGATCTCGGTGGCCTCTACACGGACGTAAAGACGACGGAGCTTTCCCGTGCGAGCCGCCTAGTTTCACGCCTAACCGGCTACGCCGTGCAGCCAAATAAGGCGATCGTCGGCCGGAATGCATTTGCGCACGAATCAGGCATCCATCAGGACGGCGTCCTGAAGGAGCGCACGACGTTCGAGATCATGGATGCGACGACCGTGGGGCTGGACGCAAACCAGATAGTCCTAGGCAAGCACTCCGGCCGCCACGCGCTGCAGCAGTCGTTGGAGGAACTCGGCTACACGGTTGACGGTGCGGCCCTCAACGCGGCATTCAAGCGCTTCAAGGAGATTGCCGACAAGAAAAAGCAGGTGACTGCGCTAGACCTCGAGGCGCTCGTTGGTGATGAGCTGCAACAAGAGACTGGTTTTGCGCTCGAGTCGTTCGACTTGACCGATAAAACTGGCGAGCAGCCACATGCGAGTGCGCGCGTGACTATGCCCGACGGCAGCTCCGTCGAAGGGGCGGCCAATGGCGACGGCGCGGTAGACGCGGTCTTTCACGCGATCAATGCGGCAACCGGGATAGACGTGAAGCTTCGCGACTTCCGCGTTGACGCTGTGACCGCAGGCCAGGACGCCCTCGGCGAGGTTCACGTGATGATCGAACGCGACGGTGAGGCCGCGTCCGGTCGCGCAGTTGCGACGGACATCATCGAGGCGGCAGCACGCGCCTATATGCGCGCTTTAACACTGGCGACGCGTCGGCTTGATGCCGATGGCGCGACAGGCGACCGACCGACAGCGATACCGTGAGCGCCGTGAACTCAACCGAACATCAGCCGACAACACTCTTCGAAAAGCTCTGGGCGGCGCACGAAGTGAGCGAAGGCCTGCTTTACATCGACCTGCACCTTGTCCACGAGGTCACGAGCCCGCAGGCATTTGATGGTCTTCGGCTTGCCGGGCGCACCGTCAGACGGCCCGATCGGACGATTGCGACAGCCGACCACAACGTCCCGACCGATGGGACCAACACGGCGGCGCGAATCAAGGATGAGCTGAGCCGTGTTCAAGTCGAGAAACTCGAGAGCAACTGCGCAGAGTTCGGCGTCCCGGTCTACTCGCTCGGTTCAGACCACCAAGGCATAGTTCATGTGATCGGCCCAGAACTGGGCCTCACGCAGCCCGGAATGACGATCGTCTGCGGCGACAGTCATACCGCGACGCACGGAGCTTTCGGTGCGCTCGCTTTCGGAATTGGCACAAGCGAAGTCGAACACGTACTCGCAACGCAAACGCTGGTTCAGCGCCGTCCAAAATCGATGTTGATCCGTTACGAAGGCGAGCTCGGATTTGGCGTTACGGCCAAGGATCTAATCCTGGCCACAATCGGTCAGATCGGGGTTGAAGGCGGCGTCGGTCACGTGATCGAATTCGCTGGACCGGCCATCGAAGCGCTTTCGATGGAAGGCCGGATGACGATCTGCAACATGACGATCGAGGGTGGCGGCCGCGCGGGAATGATCGCGCCAGACCAAACCACATTCGATTACGTCGAAGGTCGGGCGGGAGCGCCAACGGGCGAGGATTGGGAAAAGATGGTTGCTACTTGGAAGGGCCTTCGGACCGACGACGGGGCGCAGTTCGACACCGAGCATGTCGTTGATGTCTCGGCGATTAGCCCGCAGGTCACTTGGGGAACGAATCCCGAGATGGTAGTCGGCGTTGGGAGCGCAGTTCCCCAGCCATCGACAGATGGCGACCACCGCGCGCTCGAGTACATGGGCCTCGAAGCAGGTACGCCGATCGAGGAGATCACGCTTGATCGCGTGTTCATCGGGTCTTGCACGAACTCCCGGATTGGCGACCTCCGCGCAGCTGCAGAAGTGATCAAGGGCCGGAAGGTTTCTGACTCGGTCTACGCGATGGTTGTGCCCGGCTCGGTCCAAGTCAAAAAGCAGGCCGAGGAAGAGGGCCTCGATAAGCTCTTCATCGACGCTGGCTTCGATTGGCGTGGCGCTGGTTGTTCGATGTGCCTGGGCATGAACCCCGACACGTTGCAGCCAGAAGAGCGGTGCGCGTCTACATCGAACCGCAACTTTGAAGGCCGGCAGGGCCGCGGTGGCCGCACCCACCTAGTTAGTCCGCAGATGGCCGCCGCCGCGGCGATCGAGGGCCGCTTCGTTGACATCCGTACTTGGGGAGAGGGTTAACCGTGGACCCGATAGACGTGATCGACGGGAAGGTCTCATTCCTCGATAGGGACGACGTCGACACCGACCAGATAATCCCAAAGCAGTTCCTAAAGCGGATTGAGCGCACAGGCTTCGGCGAGTTCCTTTTCCATGACTGGAAGCAGGAAGAGAACTGGGAGCTGCAGCCCAATCCGATCCTCATTGCCGGCCGAAACTTCGGCTGCGGTTCGTCGCGCGAGCATGCTCCGTGGGCGCTCGAGGACTACGGTTTTCGCGCGATTATCGCGCCGTCGTTCGCCGACATCTTCTTCTCGAACTCGACCAAGGTCGGCTTGCTGCCGGTCACGCTGAGCCCTGAAGAGTGCCGAGCGATTGCAGAGGCTGGCTCGGCGCGGATCGATTTGGACGAGCAGCAGGTGAGCTACGGCGACGGGCAGGTCGCCAGTTTCGAGATCGACCCAGAGATCAAGCGGAGGCTCCTCGACGGCCTCGACGACATCGCCTTGACAATGTTCGAGACCGAGCTGATCGACGCGTACGAATCGACGATGGAGCGTCACGGTCCTGTGACGACGTCGCTATGAGTGGCGCTGCGCAGGTTGCGTTACTACCAGGCGACGGCATCGGTCCCGAAGTGATCGCGGCGACGGTTCAGGTTTGCGAAGCACTCTGCCCCGGCGAATATGAGTTCGAACCACACGTCTTCGGCGGCGCGTCGATCGATGCAAGCGGCGTCGCGATGACGGACCAAACCCTCGCGGCCTGCCGCGAAGCCGACTCTGTCCTACTAGGCGCGGTGGGCGGGCCAAAGTGGGACACGACAGATGCCAACGCGCCGCGCCCCGAGCAAGGCCTACTCGGCCTGCGCAAGGGCCTCGGTCTTTACGCCAACCTGAGGCCGGTCAAGGCGATCGAAGCGCTTCTCGATGCCAGCCCGTTGCGCGAAGATCGCATTGCCGGCACCGACCTGCTGGTTGTACGTGAGCTGACAGGCGGGATCTACTTCGGCGAAAAGAAACGAACAGAGAAGATGGCGAGCGACCTCTGCGAGTACAGCGTCGAGGAGGTTGAACGGATCGCGCGAGTCGGGTTCGCAGCTGCGCGCACGAAGGTTTCAAGCATTGACAAAGCCAACGTCCTCGAGACCAGCCGACTATGGCGCGAGGTCGTAACGCGCGTCCACGCTGAAGAATTCCCGGATGTCGAGCTCGAACACGTCCTCGTAGATAACGCAGCAATGCAACTCGTCTCTACGCCAACTCAGTTCGATGTGATCCTCGCTGAGAACCTGTTCGGCGACATCCTGAGCGATGAGGCAGCAATGATCACCGGCTCGATCGGGATGCTCCCTTCGGCGAGTATTGGCAACCCGGATGGGCCGGGTGTCTTCGAGCCGGTCCATGGTTCGGCACCCGACATCGCTGGCCAAGGGCTCGCTAATCCGCTCGCGACGATTCTGTCGCTGGCGATGATGATGCGGCACGGTTTCGGCCGCGAGGACCAGGCAGCAGCTGTAGAGTCAGCCGTCGCTGCTGCCCTCGGAGATGGCCTAAGGACCGCCGATCTTGGCGGCAGTGCAACTACAGATCAGGCGACGGCGGCAGTCTTGGCGCACCTCGCGTAGACCTAGGAGCTATCGGTGGAACAGAGCGAATTTATTTGGATGAACGGTGAGGTTGTTCCGTGGGAGGACGCTCAGATCCACGTGCTCACTCACGCGCTTCACTACGGCACCTCCGTTTTCGAAGGGGTCCGCTGCTACGACACGGAGATCGGACCGGCTGTCTTCCGCCACCAAGACCACGTCGATCGACTGTTCCGCTCTGCGAAGGCCTACTTCATGGAGATTCCATTCACGCCGGAAGAGATTCGCACTTCAACGCTCGAACTGATTGCGCGCAACAAGCTTCGCTCTTGCTACATCCGGCCGATCGCTTACCGCGGTTACGGATCGATGGGACTGTTCCCTCTGACGGTCGATGTCGACGTGACGATCGCCGTCTGGGAGTGGGGCCTCTACCTCGGCGAGGACGGCAAGCGCGACGGCATCCGTGCCAAAATCTCAAGCTGGCGCAGGATTAGCCCTGAAACTTTGATTCCCTACGCGAAAGCCGGCGGTCAGTACCTAAACAGCATTCTTGCGAAGGTCGAAGCCCACAACGCTGGGTACGACGAGGCGATTTTGCTCGACCACGTAGGCAACGTTTGCGAGGGGACGGGGGAGAACATTTTCGTCGTCCGCGATGGTGTGATCTACACGCCCCCGATGACTTCATCGATCCTTGAAGGCATCAGCCGCGATTCGATTATCAAGATCGCCGCCGACATGGGTCACGAGGTGATTCAGCGCGAAATCGCCGCTGACGAGCTCCCGATTGCAGATGAGATCTTCCTAACCGGAACCGCGGCTGAGATGGTCCCGGTACGCGAGCTCGACGACCGTCCTGTTGGGACCGGCAGGCCAGGGGAGATCACAAAAGCCCTACTTGCCGTCTATGACGATGCACTCCACGGTCGTGACGAGCGTTACCGTAGTTGGCTCGACCCGGTGCCAGCAGCCCCTGCTCCTAGCTAATGAATTCAACGATCCAGCTCTACGACGCAACCCTCCGCGATGGGATGGGTGGCGGAGGGATGAGCTTGACCGCGCAAGAAAAGCTACGCGTCGTTGAGCGCCTCGACGTTCTTGGCGTCGACATGATCGAGGCTGGTTTTCCTTCGTCTAACCCGAAGGAGGCAGAGCTCTTCGAGCTACTTGCAGCCGCACCGCTGGAGCGGGCATTGATCGTTGCGTTCGGGATGACTCGGCGCCGCGACAACGCCGCGCAAGATGACGCCGGGCTGCAAGTCCTAGCCGCCTCTGTCGCCCCAATCGTCACGCTCGTCGGAAAGTCATCGATGCTCCATGTCGAGAAGGTTGTCCGCGTCGGCGGCGATGAAAACCTCGCGATGATCAGCGAATCAATCGCCTTTCTTGCGGGCGAAGGGAAGCGAGTTCTGTTCGACGCTGAACACTTTTTCGACGGCTGGCGCGAGGACCCCGCCTACGCCATCGAAACGCTTCAAGCAGCCGCGGGAGCTGGCGCGGAGCGAGTCGTCCTCTGCGACACCAATGGCGGTTCTCTACCGGGCCAGGTGAGCGCGGCGGTCACAGCTGTCCGTGAAGCGCTTCCCGATGTCGCGATCGGCATCCACACCCACGACGACGCTGGCTGCGCAGTAGCCAATTCGCTGGTCGCGATTGACGCGGGTGCCACGCAAGTACAGGGAACCGTTAACGGCATCGGCGAGCGGACCGGCAACGCGAACCTAATTACGATCATCGCCGACCTTCAGATGAAGATGGGCATCGAGGTGTTACCTGAGGGTGGGCTCTCTCGGCTGACCGAGACCGCGCACTTCGTCGACGAACTGCTTAACCGTGCGCCCAACCCGGCACAGCCATACGTCGGTAAGAACGCGTTCTCGCACAAGGCTGGTATGCACGCGGCCGGTGTCAGCGCAGACTCCAGTACCTTCGAGCACGTCACCCCTGAGGCCGTCGGCAACCGCAGTGATGTAATTGTTTCTGAGCTAGCCGGTCGCGCCACAATTGTGGATAAGGGGCGCAGCGCCGGGCTCGAGCTCGATGACGCAACGAGTGCGCGGATCGTCGAGCGGGTCAAGCAGATGGAGCACCGCGGGTACCAGTTTGAGGCTGCAGACGGCTCGTTTGAGCTACTCATGCGCCGTGAGTCAGGCCAATACGTGGAACTCTTCCGTCTTGAAGGCTGGCGCGTCACGGTCGAACAAAAAAGCGAGGGCGAAGTAATCAGCGAGGCGACGATTGCGATCTGGATCGGCGAAGAGCGCTTCGAGCGAACCGCGACCGGAAATGGTCCTGTCAACGCGCTCGACAGCGCTCTGCGCAGCGCCGTTACTGAGGTTTATCCCGAGGTCGGCGAAGTTGACTTGGTCAATTACAAGGTGCGCATCCTTGACGAGAGCCACGGCACCGACGCGGTCACTCGCGTCCTCATTGACGCGTCCGATGGCGACGACGTGTGGGGCACCATCGGTGTTGGCGAAAACGTGATCGCGGCGTCGTGGCAGGCCTTGGTCGATTCGCTCGAGTACGCACAGCAGCCAGGGCGGCGTAAGGATAAGGCCTAGCGATGGGCGAGCTGATCCCGCTCGCTAAGCCTGTCATCGGCGACGCCGAAGAGCAGGCGGTGCTTGGAGTGTTGCGCTCCGGCCAGCTTTCGCTCGGACCCCAAGTTGTTCGGTTCGAAGAAGCGTTTGCGGAGCGCGTCGGCGCGCCGCACGCCAGCGCAGTCTCAAGTGGAACCGCGGGTCTCCAGTTAGCGCTACGAGCTGTGGGTGTAAGCGACGGCGACGAAGTCGTGACCTCGCCACTCTCGTTTGTCGCCAGCGCCAACGTCTGCGTGATGGAGCGAGCACGGCCGGTCTTCGCCGATATCGACGCGACGACCCTCACTCTTGACCCCGCAGCGGCAACCGCAGCTGTGACAGAGCGGACAGCGGCGATCCTGCCAGTCCACATCTTCGGATACCCGACCGAGATGGAACCGCTTGAAGCGCTTGGGCTCCCGATCGTTGAGGATGCCTGTGAGGCCCTCGGCGGCCGCTACGCGGATGGATCGCCCGTAGGGGGACGCGGGCATGCTGCGGTCTTTGGCTTCTATGCGAACAAGCAGATGACGACCGGAGAGGGGGGCATGGTCACGGTCGGCGATCCAGCGATTAAGCAGCGAATCGACTCCGAGCGCAACCAGGGGAGAGCCCCCGACATGGACTGGCTCGATCATGATCGCCTCGGGTTTAATTATCGCCTCAGCGACATCGCCTGCGCGCTCGGCCTCGCGCAGCTCGATCGTCTCGACTCGATGCTCGCGGAACGCCAACGCGTCGCGTCGCTGTACTACGAGGGGCTCGCCGGCATAGAAGGCCTCGCACTGCCGTGCGCTGACCGCGGTGAGGAGCAGCGAGGCTGGTTCGTGTTTGTCGTCCAGCTACCGCCTTCTGTCGACCGTGACGAAACCATCCGTGCGCTCCGCGAACAAGGGATCCAGAGCAAGCCGTACCTACCGGCTATTCACTTGATGGCTTACTACCGCGAGAGATTTGGCCACCGTGAGGGCGAGTTTCCGGTCTGTGAGGCAGTGGCTGCCCAGTCGATCGCCTTGCCGTTCTTCCCGGAGATGACGAGCGGTCAGGTTGAACGGGTCTGTGCAGCGCTGCGCGAGACGCTCGAGCAGACCTAGACTCGGCGGTCAATGAACCGCTTCAGCGAACCCCGCGACCCAGACTTCGACGCGATCAACAGGTCGCTCGACGTCGATCGCCGTCTCTGGCCGTACGACATCGCGCAATCACGAGCGCACGTCGCAATGCTCGCAGCCCAGGGAATCATCAGCGCCGAAGATGCCGGCAAAATCCACGACGCGCTGACGCTAGTAGAAGGCGAGCTCGCAGCCGACCTGTTCAAGTTCGAGCAAGATGACGAAGACATCCACATGGCGATTGAACGGCGTGTAACCGAGCTCGCCGGCGATGCGGGAGGCAGGATCCACACCGCGCGCTCCCGGAACGATCAGGTCGCTACTGACCTAGTCCTATTCACGCGCGACGCCGCAAGGGAGACAGTCGCGCAGATAGAGCGGCTGATGTCGGCGCTTATCGACGCTGCGGAGGCACATATCGATTGGCCGATGCCGGGGTACACGCACCTCCAACGCGCCCAGCCGGTTTACCTGTCGCACCATCTGCTCGCTTATGTTTGGATGCTCGATCGCGATCGCCAACGGTTTGCGTTCGTCGCATCGCAGTGTGACGTGCTACCGCTCGGAGCCGGAGCGCTGGCCGGGGTGAACTTTGACACCGATCGGGCGCTCGTGGCCAAAGAGCTCGATCTTGGCAGCGTCTCTCCGAACTCACTCGATGCCGTCAGCAATCGCGACTTTGTTATCGACTACCTCTCGGCCGCCGCGACCTCTGCGACCCACCTATCTCGGCTCGGCGCCGAATTGGTTCTCTGGTCAAGTCAGGAGTTCGCATTCGTTGAGCTCCCCGACCGTTGGACGAGCGGTTCGTCGCTGATGCCGCAGAAGAAAAACCCCGATGCGGCTGAGCTGCTTCGCTCAAAGGCGCCTCGGATGGTTGGCAACCTGAGCTCCTTCCTCGGCGTCCTGCACGGCCTCCCGCTCGCTTACAACAAGGACATGCAAGAGGACAAGCAGTATCTCTTTGACGCCGTCGATACGTTGACGGTCGCTCTCGCTGCTGCCGCCGGGATGATCGAGGGTGCGGAGTTCAACGCGAGCGCGATGGCCGACGCCGCGGGCGACGGGATGATTGCCGCGACCGATCTAGCTGATCTGCTGGTACAGCGCGGCGTCCCATTCCGCGAGAGCCACGCGATCGTCGGAGGCATCGTCCGCGAGGCACTCGCTGCCGGGCGCCCGCTGTCGTCACTCACGCTGGATGAGCTACAGGCGCACAGCTCTCATCTGGATGGAGACGCTGTTGCTCTGCTCGGCCAAGATGGATGGCTTGAATCGAAGCAGAGCGAAGGTGGCACGGCGCTCGTCCGCATTAGCGAGCAACTCGTGAGCGCACGTTCGCTCCTAAGCTGAGCTTCAGTTAGCCGGATGGAGCCTGCGTGCCGCCGCCGCTCCCGCCGCCAGAAGGCGCTGGGGTTGGCGCCGGAGCGGGGGTTGGCGCCGGTGTAGGCGCCGGCGTGTTTCCACCGCCGCCACCGCCACCACCGCCACCGCCACCGCCACCGCCACCACCACCGGTCGATCCGCCTCCACCTCCGCCGCCGTAGGTGCCACCGCCCGAATCGAGCGTCGTGACAGTACC
>CAIJLJ010000020.1 GCA_903821395.1 uncultured Solirubrobacterales bacterium
GGCCTCTTTGCCCAGGCGGTTGGCTACTCATATCTGAACCCCGGTACCGCGGGGCTTGAGAGGTTCTATAACGGCCAGTTGACGGGGAGAACGGCTGGCTTCGAGCAGACTTTGCGCAAGCTCCAGGGCAAGCGCCAGCAGGGCAACGATCTGCACACCGCGCTCGATCCGCAAGCGCAGCAGGTCGCGCTCGATCAACTTGCGGGTAGGCCGGGTGCGGTGGTCGCCCTTGACCCTCGAACCGGCAAGGTCAAGGTGATGGCTTCGGTACCGAGCTATGACCCAAATGTGCTTCGCAGTGCAAAGGCGACTTCGACCCTCAACGCCGCGCCTGGTGCCCCGCTGCTCAACCGCACCACGGCTGGCCTCTACCCGCCAGGGTCGACCTTCAAGGTCGTGACAGCGGCGGCTGCGCTCGACAGCGGCTTGTTCCAGCCAACGTCAACCGTCAACGGCAATAACGGTGTGCTGATCTCTGGTGTGCCGCTAAACAACGACGGTGGCCAAAGCTACGGCCAGATCGATCTGACAACCGCGCTGACGCAGTCGATCAACACGGTTTGGGCGCAAGTTGGCGAGCGCGTCGGTAAGACTCGGATGAGTCTCTACATGCAGCGGTTTGGCTTTGGCAGCCCGGTGCCGGTAGATCTGCCTGCCGATGAGCGACTAGCCAGTGGCGACTACTGCACCTCCTCGGGTCGCCGCAGGCTCGTTGTTGCCACCGATAGCTGTGTTGACATCGGCCGCACGGCGATGGGGCAGGACAAGCTCCTGGCGACGCCGCTACAAATGGCGATGGTGGCAAGCGCTGTCGCCAATCACGGAATCCTTATGCGCCCTCAGATAGCTACTCGCACGGTTGATCCCGATGGGCGCACGGCGTTTGAGAACACTTCGCAGCAGTACTCGCGCGTTATGTCATCTGCGACCGCAGACAAGCTGACGGTGATGATGACGAAGGTCGTCCAGGAGGGAACCGGTACAGCAGCGGCGCTGACTGGGATCGACGTCGCCGGCAAGACCGGCACCGCTGAGCGCGACGTCGCCAACAACATCACTCAGCCGTGGTTCATCGCTTTCGCTCCGGCCGCCGACCCGCAAATTGCGATCGCGGTCACGATCGAGCAGACGGTCGGTGGCTTTGGCGGAACCGACGCCGCCCCGATCGCCAAAGCCGTCATGGAGTCGTTGCTCCGATGAACACCGGCGTTGATCCTGGAACGACAATCGACGGTCGCTACCGCGTCGAATACCTCCTCGGTTCGGGCGGGATGGCCGACGTTTATTGCGCGACAGATCTGCAGCTAGATCGTGAGGTTGCGGTGAAGGTGCTCTACCGCCGCTTTGCGCCGGACGCCGAATTCGTTGAGCGGTTCCGCCGCGAGGCATCGGCTGCGGCTGGGTTGCAACATCAGCACGTCGTTTCGGTCTATGACCGCGGTGAGTGGGACGGCACCTACTACATCGCGATGGAATATCTGCAGGGCAGGACGCTGAAGGCGATCATCAACGAGTACGGCGCGCTCGACTCTGATTGGTCGATCGAGATGACGACGCAGATCCTGCGCGCAGCCCGTTTCGCTCATCGCCGAAATGTGATCCACCGCGATTTCAAGCCCCACAACGTGATCGTCGATGACGACGGGCTGGCGACGGTCACCGATTTCGGGATTGCGCGAGCGGGCGCCTCGGACATGACACAGACCGGCTCAATCATGGGCACCGCTCAATACCTATCGCCGGAGCAAGCTCAAGGCCACGCCGTGAGCGAGCAATCCGACCTCTATTCGATCGGTGTGATCCTTTACGAGATGGTGACGGGGCAGGTCCCGTTCGATGGTGAGAGCGCGGTGACGATCGCGCTCAAGCACGTCAGCGAGATGCCGCCGCTGCCAAGCACGATCAACCCGGGCATCACTCCGCAGCTCGATGCCGTGATTATGCGCGCACTGGCGAAGGACCCAGCGCAGCGCTTCGCGACGGCCGACGAGTTCATCGATGCGCTCGAGCAGGCGCGGATCGGCGTGATGCCGCCGGCAACTGAGTCGACGATCGTCGGCATGTCGGGGCAATCGCTCGCTGCATCGGCGGCGGTAGCTCCCGTCGCTTATGCGGCTGGAAGTGTTGAGCCCAATGACGAGGATGGCCCGAGCCGCCGCTGGTGGCTCTTTGCTGGTGGCGTTGCGGTTGCTGCTGGACTTTTGATCTTGCTGCTGCTGGTACTAAAGACCGAGCAGGTCACGGTGCCCCGCGTGGTCGGCAGCGACGAAGCTCTGGCGCAGACGGTGTTGGCACGGGCCGGTCTCAAAACTGACACCACGGTGAAGAAGTCAATGACGCCGAAAGGCCAGGTGATCGCCCAAGACCCTGGCGGCGGCTCCCAAGCTGACAAGGGCTCAACGGTGACGCTCACTGTTTCCGATGGACCGGCTTCAATCCCCGTCCCGTCGGTGTCCGGCCTCGCCGCAGCTCAGGCCCAGCGGAGGCTCGAGAACCTCGGTTTCACGGTTCGAGTTCGGAAGCAATCGTCTGACACGGTCCCGGTTGGGGACTGCGTTGCGACGCTCCCACCCGAAGGCACGCCGGTCGCGCAAGGGTCAATTGTGACGCTGCTCGTATCGAGCGGTAAGGCGACCGTTGCCGTGCCGGCTGTGGTCGGGCAGAACGTCGATGACGCGCGTGCGACGTTGCGCGGCGCCGGTTTTGGCGTCAGCGTTACGAGCGAAGAGTCGACGGCTGCGGTTGGCACGGTCCTGCGACAGGATCCTGCAGCCGGAACAAAGGCTGACACGGGCGCAACGATCGCTCTCGTAGTTGCCAAGGCCCCTTCTACGACCAAGGTACCCAATACGGTTGGCGAGGATGAAGCTTCGTCAATTGCGGAAATTCAAGGCGCCGGGTTCAAGGTCAGCATCGAACGCGTCGACGTGCCCAATGAGTCTGAGAACGGCACGGTCGTCTCTCAGAATCCATCCGGTGGCGTTGCAAAGACCGGCTCGACCGTGACGATCGGGGTCGGTCGGTACACCCCGCCGCCACCTGCCGCGGGGGCTCAACTAAGGGGGAGAAGGCGATGATCGTCGCTGTTATCTGTGGCGGCCGGTCGTCCGAGAGGGAGGTTTCGCTACTCAGCGGCGCCGCCGTGCGTGAGGGTGTCGAGTTGGCAGGTCACGAGGTTCGAATGATTGAGATCGATGGTGAGGGTCGCTGGTTACATGAAGGCAGTGAGGTAGCGCTAAGCCCCGGGCACGGTCTGCTCGACGCCGACGTCGTCTTCCCCGTTTTGCACGGTCCGTTCGGAGAGGACGGGACGATTCAGGGACTGCTTGAGATGCTCGATGTTGCGTACGTCGGCTGCGGTGTTCGTGCATCGGCTGTCTGTATTGACAAACTCGCTTTTAAGCAGCTGATTGACCACCTTTCGATCCCGCAGGTTCCGTTCGTCGCACTAACCCGCTCAGCGTATGACGCTGACCGCGCGGCCTTGGAAGGGCAGATCGCGCAGCTTGGCCTCCCGCTCTTCGTCAAGCCCGCCCGGCTCGGCTCATCGGTCGGCATTGTTCGCGTCGCCGATGCCGCGGAGCTACCGGCGGCGCTCGAGCAAGCGTTTACGTATGACCCCCGCGTGATCGTCGAAGCTGCCAGCGCTGGGATCGAAGTTGAGTGCTCCGTACTCGGTACCGCCGACGCGGCAGAGGTCAGCGTTGCTGGCGAGATCGTCGTCCTTCAGAGTGCGTCGCCCGGTGGCTGGTACGACTATGAAGCCAAATACACGCCCGGCGGAATGGACCTAGTTGTGCCGGCGCGGATATCTGCGCTCGCAGCTCAGCGCGTCCGCGAACTGGCGATCCGGGCTTTCAGTGAGAGCGATTGCTGCGGCCTAGCGAGGGCCGACTTCTTCGTTGATGGCGATGACGTGTTGGTCAACGAACTGAACACGATGCCTGGCTTCACTTCGACCAGTGTCTATGCGCGGCTGTGGCAGGAGAGCGGGCTCGAGTATCCGGACCTCTGTCAGCGGTTGCTAGAGATTGCACTCGCGCGTCATCGCGAACAGAGCGGCTATCGCTTCTAGCGGTAGAGGAAGACTTCGCTGATCTCAACGTGGCTCTGACCGGCCGCGAAGCGTTTGATCCAGATCAGATACCAGCGATAAGACTTGCCACCGGTGTCTAGCCGTGCGCGGGTCCTCTGGGAAGCGTTCGTGACCGTTCCAACTTGGTTCCATGCTGGATCGTCGATCCCCGCGGGAAGCTCATTTCCATTCGCTGCGTAGATCCGCCCCGACCAACCCGGTGTTGGCGTAACAATGTCGATCGCTCGTGCTTTAAGTGATGGGCTGGCGTCGATCGCGATGCCAACCCCGGGCTTGGCAAGATTGCCGTTCAGGTAATCCTCGGTGGACCAAGTTGTCGACGGCGTTCGGTCGACGATAAAGGCAGCTTGATTGTCGTGCTCGGCGTTGTCACCAGTTGGGTCGTAAGCGTGCGCTGAGGTTCCGGCGAGTGAGACCGCGGTGAGCCCGTCGCCAGCGCGGGCATTATCGGTGCCGGTGCCGCGCTGAGCGTTCTGAGCGGCGATCGCAAAAGCGGCCACGGCGATGATCGCTCCGGCTGCAATCACCGCGAGCCAACGCCACGGGTGAGACATCTTGACGTCGACTCGTCTGCGCGTTTCGCGCGGCAGCGTCTCGAAGACCGCTGTCGCTTCGCCACTGATCTGGCCCGAGCGTGAGGTTTCGATCGCCAAGGCTTGTTCTAGGTCGGCGATCATCTCGGAGGCGTCGTGGTAGCGAGTGTCGAGGTCCTTCGCAGTTGCCGTGTCTACGACTGTCGCCAGTACGGTGGAGATCTCCGGTCGAATCGCCTGAACGTCGGGCAGGTCGTCGCGGACGTGGCACATCGCGACAGCGACTTGGTTTTCGCCATGGAAAGGAACGTCGCCGGTCAACATCTCAAACAGCACGACGCCGAGCGAGTAGAGGTCGGACTGGGGTGTGACGTCATGCCCCAGCGCCTGCTCAGGGCTGACGTAGTCGGTTGTGCCGAGCACGCGCCCATCGGCAGTGAGCGACTCGTCGTTGAGCTGGCGAGCGATCCCAAAGTCGGTCACGCGCGCTGCGCCGTCCTCATCTAACAGAACGTTCTGCGGCTTAACGTCGCGGTGGACTATCTGCCGCTCGTGTGCTGCTTGCAGACCTCGAGCGATCTCAATTGCGAACGCCACCGCCTCTGGAATATCGAGCCGTTCGAAATCACGGATCCGCTGTTTGAGCGTCTGGCCTTCTACGTACTCGAGCACGATGTAGGGCGTTTGGTCCTGCTCATCGGCATCAATCACGCCGACTACGTAGGGCGAGGAGAGCTTCGCAATCGATTTAGCTTCGCGCCGGAAACGTTCCAGCTGTTCGCTCTCGCGCGCGACTTCGCGGTGCATGATCTTGACGGCAACCCAACGCTCAAGCGTGAGGTCGTGAGCTCGGTAGACGGTTGACATGCCGCCACGCCCGATTACCTCGTCGATCTCGTAGCGGCCGCCAAGGATTGTGCCGACCGGCGAACTCATCGCTCCTCAGAGGGAGCGAGTTTGAGCGTTTGCGGGGCTGCGGCGAGCGTCATCGGGTGGCGATCAGTTTCCGCCGACCACGATTCCGCCGGGCCCGAGCGTTTGATCGCCGCTGTCGGTAACAGTGCCGATACGAGCTGCGCCCGGGTGCCGGGTGGCAAGGATCGCGACCGTCTCGTCAACGTCTGCTTCAGGCACGACGGTTATAAGACCGCAGCCCATGTTGAAGACCTCCCACATCTCGGCTTCGGGTACTGCGCCAAGTTCGCCGATCAGTTGCAGGATTGGTGGAACCGGGAGCGGGTTTTCGATCGAGTAGCCCACGCGACCTGGGGCGAGTCGACGCAGGTTCGTAAGGCCGCCGCCGGTGATGTGAGCGAGGCCGCGGACTTCAACCGCCGAGGCGATCAGCTCGAGCACCGCCTTGACGTAGATAACGGTTGGCGCCAGCAGTGCTTCGGCGATTGTCGCGCCGCCGAGCTGCTCGGGCGTAGCGTCCAGCCCTGGGCCGTTTTCTACGAGCACTCTGCGGGCGAGCGTGTAGCCGTTGGAATGCGCTCCGCTCGAGGGAACGCCGATCAGCGCGTCACCAGGCTTGATCGCATCACCGAGAATGATTTGATCGGGAACCACGGTGCCGATCGCGGTCCCGCAAAGGTCGAAGCCGTGTGGGGATGGGTGTCCCCGGATCAGCTCCGGAAGAACCGCGACTTCGCCGCCAGGTATTTCAATCCCCGCCTGCTCGGCGCCGGCCTTGAGCCCTTCGCCAATGCGCGCGAGCGCCGTTGGGTCTGCCTGCTCAACTGCGAGGTAGTCGAGCATTGCAATTGGCTCGGCGCCAACGCAGATGATGTCGTTGACGTTCATCGCGATGCAATCGATCCCGACCGTTTCAAGACGGTCGGCCTGCTCCGCTAGCACTAGCTTCGAGCCGACTCCATCGGTTGACATCGCGAGGCCCAGCTCGTCGCTCACCTTCAGCACACTGGCGTAGTGACCCGAGCGCACGATTGATCGCGACGGCCTGCCCAAATCAATTGTGCGCAGCACGTCGACCAGTGCGTCTACGGCAAGGTCCGATTTATCTGTGTCCACGCCAGCAGCGGCGTAGGCTTCGCTCATGATCGCGATCTTCGCAGGCGGCGCAGAGTGATTGTCGCCAGCGCGCTGCGGTAAGCGGCGTAAGGCAGCAGCGAGCCAACCCTTTCGACCGGTACAAGCCGTGCTGCCAAGGTCGTTGAGGCGGCTGCTGCAACAGCGCCAAGCGCCAGCCGCGACGCGGCTCCCGGTGGCAAACCGTTCTGCGCGAGCCGCGTGGTTTTCAGCGCGCTGGCGCCGAGGATCACAGGGAGCGCTACGTGCCGGGAGAGCGTGCTTGCTGCTGGCCGCGTGAAGCCGCGGGCGCGCATCGCGCTCAGCGTCATCCCACCGCGAGAGGTGCCAGGAAGGAGCGCCGCTGCCTGGGCGCCGCCAAGCAGCAGGGCATCGATCAGCCCCGCGTCGTCGCGCGAGCGGGTTTGCGGACCAAAGTGGTCTGCCAGTGCCATCACGGCTGAACCGGCGAGCAGCCCGAGGGCGATTGACCGCGGCGTCCCAAGCCGCTGCTCGATCTGGTGCTCAAGCGTGTAGCCGACGATCGCCGGCGGCAGAAACGAACCGGCGATCAGCATCGCGCGGCGACGGTCTAGCCCCACAGCGGCCTCCGCCACTTCACCTCTTAGAGCGATCAGTAGCCCGACTGCAGTTCCCGCGTGCAGCGCGACCTCAAAGCTCTTTCGCAGTGACGGTTCCAGCTCGGGGTAAGGCCAATTCAGGAGCCACGGAACGAGAGTCGTATGGCCCGATGACGAGATCGGTAAGAGCTCAGCCGGGCCATGCATCAGGCCCAGCGCTAACGCGTGGCGCAGCGGTAGTGCCTGCTCAAGCGGCTGGGGCATCGGCCGAGTCGCCGCGCGAGCGCCACCAACGGAGCAGGAAGTAAGCCGCCGCAGCGATCACGATCACGATCACGATGTAGTCGACGTAGTGGAGGTAGCCCTTCCACTGGCCCCAGTTGTTGCCGACTGTGTAGCCGATGTAGGTCAATCCAACCATCCACGGGATGCATCCCAGCACCGTGAACAGCGTGAAGCGCCAGAACGGCATCCGGGCAGCGCCTGCTGGAAGCGAGATGAAGGTACGGACGATCGGCAGCATGCGCGAGAAGAAGACCGCCCAGCCGCCGTAGTTTTCGAACCAGCGATCGGCCTGCTCAAGCCGTGCTGGCGTGATGTGGAGCCACTTGCCGTGCCGCTCGATCAATTCAATTCGACCGAATCGACCGACTGCGTAGGCGATCCATGATCCGAGTAGGTTTGCCGCCACCGCGACGGCAACAACCGCGATGAAGGAATAGGTGCCTTTGTCGACGTTGAAGCCAGCGAAGAGCATTGTTGGCTCCGACGGGATCGGAATACACATGCTCTCTAGCGTCATCAGGACGAAGATTCCTGCTAGCCCGAGGTCGCCGACTACGCCGGTTGCCCAATCGGCTAGCTTGTCTGTTATCGCCGCTAGGACGAGGAGCGTGGAGAGCGGCACCGCTCGAAAGGGTAGCGTTGAGTGCCGAATGACCGTCCCACTCTTTGATCCAACGACGTCGATTGAGCCGCTGCGCGATCGAATCGAAGCTGCGCTGCGCCAGGTGATCGCTAACGGCCAGTTCATCCTTGGGCCAAACGTGGAGGCGTTCGAAAGCGAATTTGCGGCGTTCGTCGGTGCTGGCGACGCGATCGGCGTTGCCAATGGAACTGAGGCGATCACAATCGCTCTTCGGGCGCTCGGCGTTGGCCCGGGCGACGAAGTGATCGTTCCGTCATTTAGTTACTACGCCAGCGCCGAGGCGATCCCGCCGACCGGGGCCGTTCCAGTCTTCTGTGACATTGACCCTGCCACCTACGTCGCAACCGCCGAGCAGGTCAAGGCAGTGATGACGCCTCGGACCAAAGCCGTGATCGCGGTTCATCTCTTTGGCAACGTTGCACCGGTCGCGGAGATTGAAGCGCTTGGCGTACCGGTCGTCGAAGATTGTGCGCAGGCGGCTGGTTCTGTTGGGCCTGAAGGCAGGCCGGGGGCGCTCGGTGCGATCGCATCGCATTCCTTCTACCCATCGAAGAACCTCGGCGCGTTCGGTGATGGTGGTGCGATTACGACGTCGGACAAAGATCTCGCGGAACGTGTGCGGATGCTCCGCTTCCATGGTTCTCGCGATCGCGTCACCTACGACGAGGTCGGCTTTAACTCGCGGCTCGATGAGATGCAGGCCGCGATTCTGCGCGTGATCCTGCCGCAGCTGCCGGATTGGGCCGCTCGCCGCGCGACAGCCGGTGAGACATACGCCGAGCTCGGGCTCGGCGATCTGGTGACGCTCCCCGAGCCAACGGCCGGGGCAACGCCAGCCTGGCATCTCTATGTAGTCGCCAGTGACAGTCCGGATCAGCTCTCTGAGCAGCTCTCCGCCAGCGGAATTGAGTCACGCGGTTACTACCGCCGGCCAATTCACCTTCAGCCTGCGATGGCTGCGTGGCAGCCTGCGGTGGATTCGCTGCCGGGCACCGACGAAGCGGCCAGGCGGCATCTCGCGCTACCGATTAGCGCTTCGATCACCGATCAGCAGATCGAGCAGGTCGTTACGGCTACCCGCGCCGCGCTCGCCTAATGCGCGTCTGGGTTGACCTGACAAACTCGCCGCACGTGCTGGTCCTACGGCCGGTCATTGAGCGACTGCGAGCGCGCGGCGCCGAGGTTGAGATTACGGCTCGCGACTTCGCTCAGACCGTTGCCTTGTGCGAGCTACACGGGATTGACGCAACCGTCATCGGTCACCATCGCGGCGGCAAGCTGGCTGCCAAGGCGCGCGGCCTGGTTGACCGTTCGCTGCAGCTGCGCAGCTGGGCCCGTGGCCGCAATTTTGATCTCGCTATCGGCCACGGCTCAAACGACATCAACGTCGCAGCTAGGACGCTCGGGGTGCCGGCGGCAACGATGTTCGATTACGAATGGGCGACCGTTCAACACAACGTCAACTGCCGTCTAGCTAAGGCCGTCGTCGTACCCGAGCTAATTCCGCCTGAACGGCTCGACCGCTACGGCGCCCGCGGCAAGCTGCGCCGCTACCCGGGGCTTAAAGAGGAGTACTACCTCGCAGACTTTGAGCCCGACAGCGCAGTGCTCGATCTGCTTGGGCTCGATCCTGATCAGCCGCTGGCGGTGGTCCGCACACCGCCTGAGGTTTCGCTCTACCACCGCTTCGAGAACAGTGCTTTCAGCGAGGTCTTGATTAGTTTGCGCGAGCAGGGCCAGGTAGTCGTGTTGCCGCGGACTGAAGAGCAGCGGATCGAGCTGACCAAGGCTGGGGGCTTCGTGATCCCTGCGCAGGCAGTTGATGGCCCCTCGCTGGTGGCGCTCGCCGACCTCGTCGTTAGCGCTGGCGGAACGATGAACCGTGAGGCGGTGGCGCTCGGAACCCCGGTTCTGACGACCTTCGAAGGGAAGATCGGAGCCGTCGACGAGCAGTTGCTCGCAGATGGCCGGATGGGCAGGCTTGAGGACCCTTCAGCGGTCGTTCTCAGCCGCCGCTCAGCAGCCGACGATGCGGCTGCCGAGGACTCGCGCATAAGGCGTGACCCTGAGTTGCTGGTCGAGCTGCTCATCAGTGCCCGTTAGCGCGCTGCGAGCATCCTTGCGCCGCGCTGAAGGGAGACGCGGTTAGAGCTAGAATCGTCACCTGATGCGCCGTCGCCTCAGCACGGCGGTTTTCCCGCTCCATCGTCACTCGGTAGCACAGCTGCTGGTTGACGGAGCGCTTGCCGCCCTCGCGTACTTCTTGGCCTTCCGGCTTCGTTTCGACGGCGCCACCGGACTGCCGCCTCGCTATGAGCGCTTGTTCGAAGTGACAGTGCCATGGGTTGTTGTGCTCGCACTGGTGATTTTCCTGCTGCTACGCACTGAGCAGCGCCAGTGGCGTTACGCCACGCAGGGCGATTACCTCGGTGTACTGCAGGCGGTCGCGCTTCTAACCGTCGCCGTCGCCGGCTTGATTGCGTTGATTCACCCTGTCACCTACAAGTCCGACGGCGGTGAGATCAACGTGCTTGTCCCGACAGGGGTGGTCGCGCTCTTCTTCTTGTTGATGTTGCTCTTCGTTGGCGGTGTGCGCTTTGTTGCCCGAACTGTGCGCGAACGCCCGATCCGCGGTTTTCGCGCTGACAAGGATGCGCGCCGCGTCCTAATAATCGGCGCCGGCGACGGTGGCCGCCTTACCTTGCGCGAGATTCTTCGCAACCCAACGCTGGCTCTTAACCCCGTCGGTTTTGTTGACGACGATCCACTTAAAGCTGGTTTGCGGATCGACGGAGTCAAAGTTCTTGGCGGGACCGAACAGCTGGGCCGAATTCTCGACGAGGCCGAACCCGACGAGATTCTTATCGCGATCCCGTCCGCGCCGGGCACGCTGCGCGGGCAGGTCGTTCGCGCGGGTCGTGACCGGGGCATTCCGGTACGCACACTTCCGACTGTCTTCGAGCTGCTGCAGGCCGGTTCAGGCCACGTGGTTCGCCAAGTCCGCGAGGTTCAAGTTGAGGACATCCTTGGCCGCGAGCCGGTGCGGATGGAGCTGGATCGTGTCGGCGGTTACCTCTCGAAAGAGATTGTGCTCGTGACCGGGGCCGGCGGCTCGATTGGCGCCGAGCTTTGCCGCCAGATCGCGCGTGTGGCTCCGCGGCGACTAGTGATCCTCGACCACGCTGAAGACAACCTCTTTGCGATCCAGCGCGAGTTGGAGGAGGATCGCCACGTTCATCCTTCGGCGCTGGCCGTCGTGCTCGCCGACTGCAAGAACTCCGACAGGATGCGCGAGGTCTTTGAGCAGTATCGACCGACCTTCGTCTTCCACGCCGCCGCCTACAAGCACGTTGGTCTGATGGAGAGCAACCCGGTTGAAGCGGTCCGTAACAATGCTGTCGCCACAAGGCTGGTAGCGCAGCTAGCTGGAGAAGTTGAGGTCCATAATTTTGTCCTCGTCTCAACCGACAAGGCGGTCGCACCGGCAACCGTCATGGGCGCCTCGAAGGCGCTGGCTGAGTACGCGGTCGAGGAGATGAGCGCGCGCTTCCCGAAGACGAACTACGCCTCGGTTCGCTTTGGCAACGTGCTTGGCTCATCGGGCTCAGTCGTGCCGATCTTCCGGCGACAGATCGCCCGCGGTGGCCCTGTCACCGTTACTGACGAGCGAATGACGCGCTACTTCATGACGATTCCGGAGGCTGTGCAGCTCATCATCCGATCGGGTTCTCTCGGCAAGGGCGGCGAGATCTTTGTTCTCGAGATGGGCGAGCCGGTCTCGATCATCGGCTTGGCCCGCGACATGATCGAACTCTCCGGATTGGTGCCTGATCGTGACATCGCAATTGAGGTAATCGGCCGCCGCCCGGGTGAGAAGCTCCACGAAGAACTCTTCAATCCGCACGAGCGCTCACAGCCAACTCCGGCTGAGAAGATCATCCACGCAGCGCGCCAGCTTCGAGACCATCAGCAGATAGCTGCCTGGTTCGAGGAGATTGAGTCGCTTGCGGCGAGCGGCGATGCAGCTGCTCTGGCGGCCAAGGTTGCTGACTTTACGGCTACTGATAGCGCGCTCGAGAGTGCCCCAACTGAGCTCGAGCGGCAGTCCAGCGACACCAACGCATAAGATCAAGCGCTGATGCCGCTCGTTCACGCTGCTTTGTCGATCTCTGGTGGGATCGACCACATTGGTGCCCTTGCTGGCCTAGCCGCTGTCGTAGGTGTTGGCGTGCTCGCGGCGCTCTACGCGTCGCAGGCGCGGGAGGTCAAGCGACTACGTGATTGGGCGGGGCGCTCACCCGAGCGAGATGCAGAAGCGGTCGAGCGTATTAGCGAATCGGCGGCACGGCCAGCACCGGCCACAGCCGCCGCTACTGCCGGCGCAGCGACCGGTGCTGCGGCAACGGCGGCCGGTCGTCCGCGAGCCCCTGTGACTCCTCCGCCTGCGAAGTCAGCGACAAAGCCTGTGACGGGCGCGATTCCCGGACCGGCTCCAAAACCAGCGTCCGGCGCAGGGCCGTCAACTGGAGTGCAGCCGGTTGCAGGCGCGGCAGCTGCGGCGGCAGCCAAGTCAACGGTAGCTCCGGCGAGCGCTGGCGATACGCCCGCGGTAGCGGCTCCAGCTGTGGACAAAACTGCCAGCGAAGCCGCCGCCCCGGCGCCACCAGCGGCCGCCGCACCGCCAGCGAAGGCGCCAGCACCACCGCCAGCGGCTGCAGCTCCACCGAAGGCGCCACCAGCGCCAGCCGCCCCCGTTGCGTCTGCCAGCCCTTCCGCCCGACCGGGACCGCCGTCACCGCGTCCGCGCCCACGCACTGTGGCGCCGGCTCGCAACGCTACCGACGAGATCACGCTTCCGCCGAAGCGCTCGGCTCCGCCACCGCCACCACCGGCCAGTAGCAAGCCCGATCGCACCGATCCACCACAAGGCGGCAAGCGTTCGCTGCTGCTTGTAATTGTCGGTGGGATCGCGATTATCGTGATCGCGTTCGTATTGATTACGCAGATCTTTGGCGGCGGCGACTCGAGCACCGCGCCCGCCCCTGCAGCCAGTACAGCTGCCACTACGACCGCTGCGACTACAACGAGCGCCGCTGCAGCCGTCAATCCAGCTACCACTCAGGTCGCCGTATTCAACGGCACTACCGGCACTGGGTTGGCCCGCGCTGCCGCCGACAAGTTGCAGGCCGCTGGTTTTACGAAGGTCGGTCCTGTGACGACGGCCCCGACGCAGACGGCTCAGACTTCGACGGTCTACTACGACACTGGCTCCAAGGCAGCAGCCGATCAGGTTGCGACGACGCTCGGCATCAGCCCATCTGCGGTAACACCAATCGACCCGAATATTCGCGTGCTAGGTCAGAACGCTGTGGTCGTCGTAGTGCTCGGCGCCGATCAGGCGCAGTGATCTACCTCGCCAGGCACGGGCAGACCGCTTACAACGTTGAGGGGCGCTTCCAAGGCTGGGGAGCGGTGCCGCTAGATCAGACCGGGCGCGAGCAGGCGCGCGAGCTGGCCACTGCCGTTGCCGCTGTCGAGCCGGCGAGGCTCGTTTCCAGTGACATCGCGCGCGCCGTGGAAACGGCGACGATCGTCTCTGAGTTGATCGGTGTTGAGCTGGAGATAGACGCTCGCTTTGCTGAAACTGAAACTGGCGCTTGGACCGACCGGAGCTTCGCTGAGGTTGCCGCCGAGGATCCCGGGGGTTTCGAATCGTTCGTGCGGCTGGAGGCGGACTGGGGCTTTCCAGGGGGAGAGAGTTTTGCGACTCAGGCTGCACGCGTTGCGGCGGGGCTGGACGATTGGCGCGCGCGCAGCGAAGATGGCCCGGTTGTGATCATCTGCCACGGCAATGTGATCCGCCTTGCGCTGCGTGATGCTGGCAGGGATGGGTCAGAGCGACCTGAAAACGGGAGCCTCGTTGCGCTATGACGCGGCTTGCGAAGGTCGTTTTCGCTCTTCTAGTGATCGCCACCGGCGGGGCTTTCTTCGCGGCGCAGAAGCTTAAGACGTCGGCGCCAATCGTGATTTCGTTTCGGCTCAAGCTGAAGACGATTTCACCGAACGGCGACGGCCGCGCCGATAATCAGCAGATTACGTTCCTGCTGAAGCGGAGCGAGGTCGTTGATGTGTCGGTCGTTGACCAGCGCGGCGACAATGTTCGTGAACTGGTGTCGGGGGTTCAGCTTCCGGCTTATCGGATGATTGGCCCAATCATCTGGAACGGGAGGACCGACGACGGCCGAATCGCTCCAGATGGGCGTTACCGGATAGCGATTCGGTTGCGCCGCGAAGGGAGGCGGATCGTGGTTCCGAAGCTGTTCCACGTGGATGACACGCCGCCAAAGGTCGTTGTCAATTCGATCGGCCCGGACGCCAGTGCGGGGCCAGAGGTTCTGCCTCGCCGCGACAACCAGCCAGCGCAGATCGTAATCAGCACTGCAGCTCACGATGGGCAGCTGAAGATCTTCAGAACTTGGCCCCGCCCGGTTCAGCTAGTTGCGACAGTCCCGCTTAAGAATGGCTCCACGACGGGCTCGTGGGATGGCCACGGTGACGACGGTAAGGCGGTGCGGGCAGGGACCTACCTCGTTGTCGCCGAGACCCGCGACCAGGCGGGAGTGCTCGGCACATCGGTGCCGCTTGATGCTGCGGGGCTGCCTCGCACGGTCTATGGTCAGCCGCTGCCCGGCCACGGTGGGATAACCGTCAGAACGATCGCTGTCGAGCCGCCGCTGCTGCCAGTCGAAGCGGGCGCACCGGTTGGTGTCAACGTCGATGGTTCAGGCAACCGCTTTGGCTGGAATCTGAGCCGCTTGAATGGCGCAGCTGTTCGCCATGGCGCGAGCGCTGCGGCGGAGGTCTTTGTTAGGCCGCCCGGAAAGGCCTCCCAGCTTTACCTCTTCACAGCAAATCGGGGGAGCAATCGGGCCGCCGCTCCGCTCGCCGTTGACGATGCTCAGAGCCATCCGGTGCTAGTCGTCCTTCCGCTCATGACTTGGCAGGGCCTCAACCCTGTTGACGACAATGGCGATGGCGAACCGAACATGCTGCCAACGGGCGGTCCGGTGAAACTCGCCCGAGTGCTTGGGACGCCGCTGCCGGCGCGCTTTGGAGTTCAGGAGAGGCCGATCATGCGTTGGCTCGATCGGACTCATCGTCGCTACGACCTGACAACCGACTACGCGCTGGCTCGCGGCCGCGGGCCCAAACTAGCCGGGCACAGCGGTGTGCTCCTAGTCGGCGATACCGTCTGGCTGCCGACGGCCACCGCGGAGCAACTCCGTAGCTTCGTAACGAAAGGTGGAACAGTTGTCGAAGCCGGGACAAACTCGCTGCTACGAGCCGTGACGCTAAGCAACGCGGCTGACCTAACCCATCCCCTGCCGGCTGCGACGAGCGACATCTTTGGCAGCACGATCGCGCCGCTACGGAAGGGCACTTTTAACTTGAAAGCCGGCAAAGACCAGATCGGCCTCTTCAGCGGAACCAGCGGCATCTTCACCAACTACGACGTGATCGAACAGACAGAAGCGACAACGGGCACTAAGCCGCTGGCATCTGCCACCAGCGCCGAAGGTGGAGTCGTGATCGTTGCTTTCGCGCTTGGCCGTGGCACCGTTATCCGCTACGGCCTGCCCCAGCTACCGTCGCGTCTTGCATCGGATCCGGACCTGCAGGGCCTAATGGAGAGCTCATGGCGACTGCTCTCACGCTAACTATCTGCAGCCTGCTGGCTGGCGCGACACTGGTCGTTCGCTCGGCTACTGCGAGAGCTTGGCTGATGTTGACGACGTTGGTGGTGGCGCCGGCGATCTTGATCGTCCACGTCGCCGACGCGCAGCAGTTCGCGACGCTGCGCGATCGCCCGGCGCTCGCAGCTGCGCTCCTAGTTGCCGGCATATCGGTTGTAGGCGTGCTCGCGATTCTCTTCTCGCGGCGACCGTCAGCGTTCCCAATAGCCGTCGTGCTGACGGTGCCGTTCCGAATCCCGATCTCAATTGGAGGCTCGACCGCCAACCTCCTACTTGGCCTATACATCGTCGTCGCGGCGGGAGCCGTCGCCTGGGCGGTCCCGCGGCTGCGGCGAGGTGCGACCGAGGATGGTTCGCCACCGGCAGCGTTGGAGTGGGTAATCGCGGCAGTGCTGGTGCTCTACTCGGCCCAGAGCGCCTACGGCCTTGGCGCTTCGCCGGCGCTGCAGAACATCGTCTTCTTCTACATCCCGTTCGCGCTGCTCTTCGTGCTTCTGGCTCGATCACAGTGGACTGAAAAACTTGCTGGGCGCGCTCTGGCGGTACTAGTCGGCTTGGCTCTGCTGCTTAGCGCAGTCGGGTTCTTCGAATTCGCGACACGACAGATCTTCCTCAACCCGAAGGTGATCGCGTCAAACCAGTTCTCGGATTACTTCCGAGTCAACTCAGTCTTCTTTGATCCCAACATCTTCGGCCGCTTCCTTGTTGTGGTCATCGTCCTATTGGTGGCGTGGATCTGTTGGCAGCCGCGCACGCGGCAGGTATTGCTTGGTGGAATTGTTCTGTTGGTTCTCTTCGGGGGGCTGGTGATCACGCTGTCGCAGTCGAGCTTCGTCGCCTTGCTCGCCGGATTGGCCGTGATTGCGGCTCTCCGTTGGAGCGTTCGCTGGACCGCCGCCCTGGTGTTAATTTCGCTTGTCGTAGGCGTTGTTGCCCTAGCGGCTGGAACCGGAGCGCTCAGCGGTGGTCGCAAGGCCGAACGGGCCACGAGCGGTCGCGCGGCGCTCGTAAGCGGAGGTTCGCGGCTATTCATCGACCGGCCACTGCAGGGTTGGGGCGCTGGATCATTCCCGCGCCAATATCGCTTCGCTAACAACGTTTCGTATGAAGCTGCTGCGTCGGCGTCGCACACAATCCCGGTGACGGTTGCCGCTGAGCAAGGAATTATTGGCCTGCTCGCCTACCTGGCTTTGCTTGCGCTGGCGTTCGTGCGAACTCTGCGTGGCGCTCGCAGCGCTCCATGGCCTGAGATGCAGGTTGGAGTTGCGGCCGCTTTCGTGGCGATTGTTGTTCATACGCTGATCTACGCCGCCTTCCTCGAGGACCCCTTCACTTGGGTGCTGCTCGGAGTCGCCACTGCGCTGGCGGCGGCCCGAGCAGATCAGCCAGAATCGGCTGCGCCGCAGTGAACATCACGCGCCGTGAGTGGCTAGCTATCGGTCTGCTGACCTGCTTGGCAGTTGTCGCCTGGCTCGTTGTTGGTAGCTATCCGGCGTTTGATGCCTACTACCACCTCGACTGGGGGCGCGAGCTTTTCGCTGGGCAGGTTCCGACGATTGGTGCCTATAAAGCGCCCACCGCGCACCCCTTGTACCTGCTCGTCGCGGCGTTTGTTGGCGCGATCTTTGGCGGGGCAGCTGGCCAGTGGATGGTTCTTGTAGCGGTTCTCTCACTACTGGTCTGCGCTTGGTCGATCTGGCGTCTTGGCCGAACTGTCTTCGGCTTTTGGCCCGGACTGGTTGCCGCGGTGCTCGTTGTCGCCGATCCAACCCTGCTGCTCTACGCGGCGCGCGCCTTCCCCGACCTGCTTTTTCTCGCGCTGGTATTCCTAGCTGCTGCGCTTGAGGCCGAGAAGCGTCGCCGCGGCGCGGCAGTGATGGTGCTGCTGGCAGCTGCCGGACTGCTGCGCCCTGAGGCTTGGGTGCTTGCTGGGGCTTACTGGTGCTGGTGCGTATGGCCAACCGATTTCGTTAGCGGTCGGCGCGATTTTAGGTTCGGCTTGCTCGCGCTGGTATTGGCGGCGCCGCTGCTTTGGGGGCTGTTCGACTGGTGGGCAGTCGGTCAGCCGCTCTACGCATTGACCGAAACCAGCAGCCTTGCTGCGGCCCTTGGCCGCCGCCGCGGGTTGGCAGAGGTTCCAGCGGCTCTCATCGATGGGCTTCTGGGGGTGCTGCGTTCGCCAGTACTTGCGCTAGCGCTCGTGGGCGTTGGAATCGAGCTAGTCAGGCGCCGCGCGGTTGCGCTCTACGTTCCTGCAGCGCTGATTGTGATTGGGCTTGTGACGTTCCTGCTGGTTGGCATCTTCGGGCTGTCGTTGTTGCCGCGTTATCTGGTTATCCCTTCGATCACGCTGCTGCTGTTCGCCGGTTACGCGCTTGCCGGTTGGGTTGAACTACCGACCCGTACGGCGCTACGCCGGGCTTGGGCCTCGGCTGCCGTCGTCGTCATCGCGCTTGCTGTGGCGCTGACAATTAGCCAACCGGGCGTTTTCACAAGGGCTGCTGATGAGGTCAAGTTCGTTCGCGGCGTTCATGCCGACCTGGTTGCAGTGCTGGGTGATCCGGCGGTAACTGCCGCTCGTCGCTGCGGACCAGTGAGCTTGCCTACTTTTGGCTTGGTGCCCGATTCACTTTGGATCCTTGACGCGCCACAGAGCGCCGTTGTGTCGCGTTCAGACTGGCAGCCCACGAGCGGTGTGGCGCTCGTGTTCACCGACTCAAAGAGTCACCGACGTTACGGCCTGGCTGACGGCACACGCGCCGATTTTGACCGCGTTCCGCTCGGCTTCAGGCTAATTGCCAGGCACGGCAGGATCGCCGCCTGGTCCTCCTGTCGTTAGCTGTCGCGCGTAATTCCAAGTGCTTCAAGACGCTGCCAGAGCGGGGCATTCTGCTGTCGCGCGGTCTGCGCGAGCGCCCATTCGCGCAGCTCAGGATCAGGCCGCGTCCGTGCGCCGGCCTGCTCCAGCAGTGCGGCTGCGAATTCTTCTGCGTTTTCTGCGCGCGTCACGGCGGTCGCCCAACTGGTTACTCCCGAGAGCATCGGGCTGACGCTGCGGCGCCCCAGCCGTGCGTATTTGAGGATCCGATTCGGTAGCCCTGCGTCGTTGAACGGTTCAACTTTGAACGGGATGATGCCAACGTCTGCAGTGAGGATCAGCCGCGACGCCTGCGCGTCGCTCTGTCGCCCTAGCCAGACAAGGCTCGGATGCTCGCGGCATGCTTGGAAGTCAACGTCGTCCTTGCACTCATCGTCGTGCCATGCGCCGATCAGCAGCAGTACGAGTCGGTCGCCAAGTTGGTCGGCAACGGCGCGCAGCAGGGTCCAGTCGGTTCGCCATCCGAGATGGCCGAGCGATACGGCCACTACGGTGCCATCAATTTCTGGGGCTGGGAAGCGGTCTGCGGGAGTTGTCACTAGCAATGCCTCACGCCCGGCTTCGGTCTCGAGGTTGACCAGCGTGTCTGACACCGCGAAGGTGAGCGCCGAGGCCTCGGCCGCCTGCTCGTGAAGCTCTTCCAGCCGCTCGCGTCGCTCTGGCGATGCATCGTAAGCGAGCTCGTATCGGTCCCAGCGGGAGTACCAGATTTCGCAGCCCGGACAGTCGGCCTGAATCGCTTGAGCGAGGGGAAGCTGGAGCGGGTGGAAGATCACTACCACGCGTGGTTCGCCGCGGTCGCCGCGCAGCGTCTTGAGTAGCCGTTTCGCTTGGCGGCTCGCGAGCGCGGCGGCGAGCGTTCGGGGCAGCCGCGTCACGGCGCCGTATCGCACTCGCGGCGGGTCAACCGCGACTACGGCTGGTGAGCGCAGTAGGTCCTCGGCCTGCTCGCGCAGAATGAAGTCTTCCAGCTCTCGCGCCAGCAGCAGGACGCAGATCGGCTGCCCTTTGTTCGCTAGTGAACTCACGGCCGCCAGCCTAGCCGCGCAGGGCTCCACCGCGTGGGTGGGTAGCGTCCGCGTGTAGATGGACAGCATTCTTAAGCGACTTGCAACCTCCGGCATGGCCTTCCAAGCGTCGAGCCTGCTGGCCGGGCTGCTGGCGCTTTTTACGCTGCCGCTTTACACGCGCTCGCTCACGGCAGCTGAGTTTGGCTACGCGGAGACGCTGCTAACGCTAGTGATCCTCACCAGCATTCTGCTGCGGGCTGGGATGGGCGAGGCCTTCATCCGTCACTGGCACGAGGCCGGCAGCGATGCTGCCCGCAGCCATCTTGTAAGGACGACGACTGGGTTCGTCCTGATTAGCTCGACGCTGGCTCTGATCGTTGGCTTATTACTTGCCGAACCACTCTCGCAGTTGATCCTCGGAACCTCTGACGCAACGCTGATGTCAGCTGGTGTTTTCGGCATCTGGGCGTTCACGAACTTGGAGATGGCTTACGCGCTGCTGCGGATCAGCTCGCGCCGCCGTGCTTACCTGATCGCTTCGTCGACGAATGTGGTCTTGACCGTCTCACTGACTGTCACGCTGGTCGTCTTCCTGGACGATGGCGCGCGCGGCTACGTACTCGGCAATTACGTCGCTTCGTCGATTGTTCTCGTTGGACTTTGGATCTTCGTCCTGCGCGAGCACATCGGGATTCCGCGAGGGCCGTTGCTACTTGGCCCGCTGCTGCGCTACGGCGCGCCGACGATTCCTGCCGATGCTGCCGTCTTCCTGCTCAACGTTGTCGATCGGGCCTACCTGCTTCGAGCCGATAGCCCATCGGCCGCCGGTCTCTACTCGGTGGCCGTAAAGCTGGCGACGGCCGTGATTATTCTGGTCAGAGCATTTCAGCTGGCATGGCCGCCGCTTGCCTACTCGATCGTGGATGACGAGCGTGCACAGCAGGTCTATGCCCGCGTGACGACCGCCTACATGATCGTAAGTTCATTGCTGGTCGCTGGCTTCACTCTGCTTGGTGCCTGGCTGGTTCGGCTGCTGACAGCTCCTAGCTTCTTCTCTGCCAACGAGGCGCTGCCGTGGCTGGCACTCGGCTGGGCGCTTTACGGGCTTTACCTTGTGCTGGTAACGATCGCTGGTCGAGCGAAGGTGACGGTCCGTACGCTGCCCGCCGCGGCGGCCGGGCTGATCGTCAATGTCGGCCTCCTGATCTGGCTTGTGCCATCGCTAGGTGTCGTCGGCGCAGCGGTATCGCTCTGCGTCGCCTACGTCGCGATGCTGGTCGTTCTCTTCCTGCTGACACGCAACGTGTTCCGGGTTCCCTTTGAGTGGGCAAGGCTCGTGCCGCTCGTTGTCGTGGTGGCTCTCTTCAGCGTCGGCGGCGACCTCCTGCTTCCTAGCGATGGCATCGACGGCTTTGTGCTCCGCGCAGTTGTGCTGCTGGCGATCGCGCCTGCGCTTGTCGTGCTGCGCGTCGTGACTGTCAGCGAACTGAAGGTCTTGGTCGCGGCAGTGCGCAGCAGCCGCGCTGCAGAGGCCGGATGAGTACGGCGGCGCAGATCGCGGTTGTCGTCGGCGTCGTTTTCGCGGTCAACTTGATGCCGGTTTTTGGTCCGCCGACCTGGGCTGTGCTCGTCTACTTTGACTTTAAGTACGCGCTGCCGGTGCCGCTGCTCGTGCTGCTCGGTGCCTCCGCCGCGTCGGCAGGCCGGTTTCTACTTGCAAGCGTATTTCGCCAGATCGGCTATCGGCTACCGCAGCGCCGCAGGACCGACCTCGAAGCGATCGGCGCCAGCTTGAGCGACCAGCGCCGAGGCCGCTGGGGCCTGCTGGCGCTTTTTCTCGTCTCGCCGCTTCCGTCGACGCAGCTCTTTGAGGCTGCCGGCTTAGCACCGCAGATAGAGCTGCTGCCGATCACGGGCGCGTTCTTCTGCGGGCGGCTTGTGACCTATTCGATTTACATTGCTGGCGCGTCGGCAGCGGCTACGACCCTGCGTTCGCTACTCAACGACGGCTTCGCCTCACCTTGGCTGATTGCGCTTCAGCTTTTGCTGCTGGGGTTGCTGGTCGCCTTCGTATTGATTCCCTGGGCCAAGATCCTTGGCTACCAGCCGAAAGCGGACGCGGCGAAGAATTAAAGGCGCCGGCCGCCGCGGTTGTAGTCAAGCGCCGCTTCGCGCAGCCCTTCGCCCTCGTCGGGGTGGAGCGACGCGTGTGCATGAGCGCGGTAGCGGGCCGCGTTGTGGCCGGGCAGTACCGATGCGGCGATCGCGCGCAGCGAGTAGGTCCAAGCGGTTAGCCAGCGGACAAGCGCCGCAGAGATGCTCGAGTGGTGCTTGCGCATGTAGCGGTCGCGGTTGCGGGAGAGTTCGACGATCCGTTTCTCTGGCAGCGCCCCGGTAGAGAGCTGTTCGTGGTGAATTGCGCGCGCACTCGGCACGTAAAGCGTCTGCCACCCTTCGTCGGCCAGTCGCTTACAGAAGTCAACCTCGTCGGAGTAGACGAAAAACTGAGGGTCGAGCCAGCCGATTTGGCTGCCGGCCTCGCGCCGCACAAGCAGCGCCGCGCTCTGGGCCCAGTCAACCGGCTTGATCACTTCACCGGTGCTTTGCACTGTGGTCCAGTGGTGGATAAAGAGCGCCGAGGCGAGCGCTGTTAGCGGGCCAGGGAATCGCCAAGCGCTCGGTTGCGCCTGACCGTCGGGATTGAGCAGCTTGGCACCTGCTGCCGCTGCCTGCGGGTTGTCCTCTAGTGCGGCGTAGAGCGCCTGCGTTGCGCCTGGCTGGAGCTCGGTGTCCTCGTTGCAAAGCAGCGCGTAGCGGCCGCTCGCCCGCTCCAGCAGCATCGAGTCGTTCTCTGCCTTACCGGCCCGCTGCTCGAGTACTACGAGATCGTCCACGACCGGGTGGTCGCGCGCCGCTCCTGCCGACCCGTCGGTTGAGGAGTTGTCAAGAACGAGGACTTCAGTGGTGATTTTCAGCGCCGCTTGCTCCCGTGCGATCGCGTCGAGCGCTCGCAGCAGTAGCTCCCGCTGCTGGGTGTTGACGACGCAATAACTTAGATCGACTTCGGCCACAACTCGTATTGTGCTGCTCAGTGCGTATTCATGTCGTCGACCCGCCGGCCTACACGCCTCCGTACGACCGTGCGCTGAGCGCGGCGCTCGCGCGCGCCGGCGCCGACGTGACGCTCTGCAGCGGCCCGTTCAGCTACGGCGCTGTCGCCGCTCCCGATGGTTATCACGTCAACGAATGCTTTGGCGGCATGCTGCGCGGTCGGCCCGGATCGAAGCTGCGCTCCGCGTCGCGGCTTGCCGCCGAGGTTCCAGAGATGCTGCGCTATCGCCGGATTTCCCGGCAAGCCGACGTCGTTCACTTCCAGTGGCTGCCGCTGCCGCAGGTTGGTGCGTCACTTCTGCCAACCGATCGTCCGCTCGTGCTCACTGCGCACGACGTCATCCCGCGCGAGCCACGCCCCGGCCAGATCGCTGGCCTGCGCCGCGCTTACGCGCGCGCCGATGCTGTTGTCGTCCATAGCGAGGACGGCAGCGAACGCCTGCAGCGCGAACTTGGTGTCGCCGCTGATCGCTGTCACGTAATTCCGCACGGCGCCTTCACCCACCTCGCGGAGCTCGAGGAGCGCGCGCCGCTGCCACCGGAGCTAGCTGCGGTCGAAGGACCGGTTGTGCTCTGCTTCGGTCTGATGCGGCCCTATAAGGGTCTCGACGTGGCAATCGAGGCATGGCGTGGAATTGACGGCGCCGAGCTCTGGATCGTCGGTATGCCGCGGATGGACACCGCGGCGCTGAAGGCTTCAGCGCCAAGCAATGTCCGCTTCGTTGAGCGCTTCATTGAAGATCGCGAAATCGCGGCCTTCTTCGAGCGCGCCGATCTTGCGCTCTTGCCGTACCGCGAGATTGATCACTCAGGCGTCTGCTTCACCGCACTGGCATTTGGCACGCCGATGCTGCTCAGCGATGTTGGCGGCTTCCCGGAGATCGCAGCCGCTGGCGCAGCCGAGCTCGTGCCTAGCGGTGACGCCGCTGCTTTGCGTGGCGCGCTGCAGCGGCTGCTCGCCGATGCTTCTGCGCGCGAGCGCCTAGCGAGCGGCGCCGCCAGTGCAGCGCGCGATCTCTATGACTGGGATCGAGCAGCCGCGCTTCACCTAGAGCTCTACTCGAAACTGATCGGTGGTGCTGCGCGGTGATCGTCGTCGAGCTGGTCTTCTGGATCGCGGTTGCGCTGCTCGTCTTCGCTCAGCTTGGCTATCCGCTGCTGCTCGGTATTTGGGCCAAGATCAGCCGTCGACGCGCCCAGCCGCCACAGCCGATCATCGTTGGACACGAGCCGTTCGTAACGCTCGTGATTGCGGCTCACAGCGAACAGTCGGTGATTGCGGCGCGCGTTGCTAACGCGCGCCAGCTCGAATGGCCAGCCGACCGGCTTGAAGTGATCGTCGCCTGCGATGGCTCGCCCGATCAAACCGCCGCTGAGGCCCGCAGCGCTGGGGCGGACGTTGTTCTAGAGCTGGAGTGGGGGGGAAAGGTGCGCGCACAGGATGCAGGCGTTGCCGCCGCCGACCCGCGTTCAACGGTGATTGCGTTCTCCGACGCCAATGCCAGCTGGGAACCGGACGCGCTGCGCGTCCTGGTCGGCGAGCTAGAGCTGGCAGACGTTGGCTACGTCTGCGGCCAGGTGCGCTTCAGCGGCGCCGACGGTTCAACCAATCAGGAGGGGCTCTATTGGCGCTTTGAGATGTGGCAGCGCTCGCGCGAGTCGCAGCTGGCATCGGTCACCGGCGGCAACGGTGCGATCTACGCCGTGCGCCGTACCGATTACATCGAGGTTGACCCGGTGATGGGCCACGACCTGAGCTTCCCGTTCAACTTCGTAAAGCGCGGACGTCGTGCGCTTTACGCCCCCGCCGCCCGCGCCCGCGAGAAGATGGTGCCAACGGTTGAGGGCGAGTTTGCGCGCAAGCGCAGGATGATGAGCCACGCCTGGCCGATCGTCCTGCGTGGCGGCTTGCTCTCTCCGCGCGGCTACCCGTTCTCATACGCCGTGATGATCTACTGCCACCGCGCGCTGCGTTATCTAACGCCAAAGCTTCACCTCGTCGCTTTCGTCGCCAACTTGATTCTGATTGGGCAGGGGACGGTCTATCTAGTCACGATGGCGCTCCAGCTGCTGCTGCTGCTCGCGGCGCTGCTTGGCGCGGTGATCCCGGTTAAACCGCTACTGATCGCCCGTTACTACGTCCTAACAACTGCGTCGATTGGAGCCGGGCTTTGGGATTATCTTCGCCACGGCACGCCAGCTGGTTGGGCACCGCCAGAGGGGACGCGCTGATGCTGCGCCGAGTCTTCGACCTAGTTGTAGCTGCCGCGGTACTGGTGGTTACCTCGCCGCTGCTGCTGCTTGCGCTCGTCGCTGTGCCGCTCGAGTCACGCGGCTCGCCGATCTACCGCCAGCGCCGCATCGGCCTTGAAGGCCACGAGTTCGAGGTTTTGAAGCTACGGACGATGGTCAGCGGAGCCGAGAATCTTGGCGCCGGGTTAGCTGTGGCCGAGAACGACGAGCGGATCACTCGCCTTGGCGCGCTGCTGCGCCGCAGCTCGGTAGATGAACTCCCGAATCTAATCAACGTGTTGCGCGGCGAGATGGCGATCATCGGACCGCGGCCAACCGTTGCTTCGCAGGTCGAGCAGTACAGCGACCACCAACGCCGCAGACTAAGCATTCGCCCGGGAATAACTGGCTGGGCGCAGGTCAACGGCCGCGCCGGGTTGCCGTGGGATCAGCGAATCGAACTCGACCTTTGGTACATCGAAAATCGCTCATGGAAGCTCGATCGTCAGATCCTGCGCCGCACTATCAGCACCGTCTTTGGCGGCGATGACCTCTACCGCGATGAAGGCCCAGCGTGGACCTCGCCGGACGAGGATAAATGACGCTTGCGCTCTGCTTGCGGTAGCTTTTAACTACTGCCGAAGCGCGTACGAAGGAGCAGAAAATGGCTAAGCAAGAACGCAATCTCGTAGGTCAAATTGTCGCTATCACCGGGGGGGCCCGCGGAATCGGCAAGTGCACTGCGCAGACGCTTTCGCGCGCTGGCATGAAGGTCGCGATCGGCGACCTCGACGGACCGCTAGCCGCTCAAACCGCAAGCGAGATCGGCGCTGGCACGATCGGTCTTCAGCTCGACGTGACCGACTTTGACTCTTTCTCGGCCTTCACTGCGAACGTTGAGGAACAGCTCGGCCCAATCGACGTGATCATCAACAACGCCGGAATCATGCAGCTCGGCCCTTACCTCGATGAGGACATGGCTACGACGAAGCGGATGATCGACATCAACATCTATGGCGTCGACTACGGCTGCCGGCTCACAATTCCGTCGATGGTTGCTCGAGGCCACGGCCACGTTGTCAACATCGCTTCGGCTGCTGGCAAGGCCGGTTACGCCCATGGCGCGACCTACTGCGGCACGAAGCATTACGTCGTTGGTTTGAGTGAATCGATCCGCTCTGAGTTGCGTGGTACCGGCGTCGAGGTTTCCTGCGTGATGCCGGTTGCGGTTCAGACCGAGCTCGGCGCTGGACTCTCCGAGACGCGCGCCGTCAAGCAGGCACTGCCGCAGCACGTTGCTGACGAGATTCTCTCGGCGCTCAAGCAGCCACGCTTCGATGTTTTCGTACCGCGCTCGGTCGGGCCTCTAAACCAGGTGATGTCGGTTATGGGCCGCGGCCCGCGCGAGGCTCTCGGCCGAGCGCTGAAAGCCGACAAGGTGCTCTCAACCGCTGACCACAGCGTTCGCAAGGACTACGAGCTGCGCGCCGCGCGTTCATCGCCAGCGATCGGCAGCGGCGACGACGACAAGGCGAAGGCCAAGTCGGGCAAATCCGACAAGTCCGACTGAACTAAGAGTTCACAGAGTCGCAGCACCTCGATCTGCTCGCTAGTAGATACTCCACAGCTATGAGCAACGAACTAGACCAGCAATCAGTTGACACGATCCGCGCCCTCTCGATGGACGCGGTTCAGAAGGCGAACTCCGGGCACCCGGGATTGCCGCTTGGAATGGCACCTGTTGCCTACGTCCTATTCCAGAAGATCATGCGTTTTGATCCGACCGACCCGCATTGGCCCGACCGCGATCGCTTCGTGCTCAGCGGTGGCCACGGCTCAATGCTGCTCTATTCGATGCTCCACCTCAGCGGCTACGGCGTCTCGATGGATGACATCAAACAGTTCCGCCAGTGGGGTTCAATCACTCCCGGGCACCCGGAACTAGATCCTGAGCACCCAACCCCAGGCGTAGAGGTAACAACCGGCCCGCTCGGTCAAGGCTTCGCCAATGGTGTAGGGATGGCGATCGCTGAGAACTTCCTCCGTAACC
>CAIJLJ010000021.1 GCA_903821395.1 uncultured Solirubrobacterales bacterium
AACTGGGTGCGGGCCAGGATGTAACCGATCTCGGTTTCACAGCGGATAACCGCCTTGATCCCTGCGGGTTTTTCACCCTTCCAGTTCGGCCCAGCCAGCAGGTAACTACCGGCCTCGTTTTCCGTCGTTCGGCTGCTGATGAACGCGTAATTGTGGGTGTACAGGTCGATGAGCTGGAATGTGAAGTAACGCCCTTTATCAACTGCCGGCAGGCTGATGACGAGCGGTTCGGCCCGGAGGTCCGTTCCGATGTGCGAATACGGAGTGTCCGAGTTCGGGGTCTGGATCGACCGGTCTTTCGAAGTGAAGACGTTCGCCTCGTTGTGGATCTGATTCCAGGCACCCTTGTACTCCTTGGACGATTTGTCCACGAAGAACGAATGGAGGACGCGGTAGTTGTCCACCAGCGGGAAGCCGTAGATGGTGGCCTCCTTGGCGATGGCCCGGGCTTCGGCCGGTGTCACGGCCTTCTCCTGGGCGTGACTCAGGGCGGGTAGGGCGAGCAGCAAAGCTGCCGCCGCGACGGGCGCGTTCATTCGCATGAGAAGTCTCCTCAAAGAGTGTCCGATCAACTCTTGGAAATCTCCATATTGCCGTGGGAAGTGGAGATTCCAGTGCCTTCCAATTGCCGTCGAATATCCCCTTGTGGAGCAGGATTAGGGCACGCGCTTGACGGCTGGCAACGAGTACGACCCGTTCAGAATGGGCGCTTCTGACCCATACATCCGCATCGTCAAGTTAAAGCTGCCTTTCGGGGCGGGCAGCCAGTTCGATTGCTTGTCCGGGCCGGGGTTTTCATTCTGGATGTAAATGGTGATCGAGCCGTCGTCGTCGGTCTTCAGACCGTCGGTCGTGCTCCCGATGCTGTACCGCTTGAAGTCGTTTTCGATGAAGAACTGCTTGTCGTCGTACCTGCTCATGTTCCAGAAGACGGAGACTGGCGGGGCCTGGCCCTTCTCGAAGCGGAGCACGTACTTGTTCTTGCCGTCGAACGGCTTGCCATCAGCGTCCACGCGGCAGTTCGGGTACATGATCTCTTCGGGGACGTTCGCGCCATAGGAATACGTCGCGAACGCGGCGAGGAGCGCCAGGTCGTGCCCGGCCCGGCCGCCCCCCATACTGAAGCGCCAGCCGTTCTTGATCGTGGCACTATTGGCGAAAGCGTCCTCGATAATCTTGTTCGCCATTACAGCCGCTCGACCCAGTCCGCGTTTCGTCGGCTCGTCGAGCGACGCCAGGTCGAAACCCTTGGCGACGCTCAGCCCGATGCCGCGGAACGAGACGACCATCGGGTGGGTGACGTCGTCGTTCGACGATAGGAATTGCTTCATCGCGAAGCCGATCTTCTCGAACTCCCGCAGCGACTCCGGGGCAGTTGGCTTGAAGTCGAACGCGGACTGGTCCTGCTTTTTCGGGATTTCGTAGGCCAGCCCGTTCGCCTGGAACACCTTCAGGGGCAGCAGGTGGAACCCCTTCTGCACCTCGCGCGCGGCGGGGAGGTCGGCCTCGCCGTTGACGAACACCCGAATGCCAATCGAGGCGTACCGCGTGCGGAGTTTCACCTGCGTCATGCCAAGCGGAACCGAGCCCACGTAATCCGGCCCGGTCAACACGTACAGGCCCGGCTGCGAGCCTTTGCTGCCGCCGACGTTGTGGACGATCTCGTCGTAGAAGTCGCCGATTTGGGCGATGGTCCACCGTTTTTCTTTCTGCGACGGGACGGAGAGAACAACGGGTTCTGCCGTGAGGTCGGCAGTGCCGTAGCTGTCGATCGAGACGTTGTTGGGCGTGTTAATGAACCGGTCCGCCGCCGTCTTCAGGGTCTCAAACCGCCGCAGGTAGCTGAGGTACGATCCGCCGACCTTGAGGGCGTCACCGTGTGTTTGCAGCGATTCCGCCAGCGGCCGACCCCAGAGGATCGCCTGCACGCCGGTGACGTAGGCTCGTTCCTCTCGGATCTGTTCGGACGTCATCACCTTGACAGCCGGTTGCTGGGATGAAGCGGTCGGCACGACGGCCAATGTCACTACAAGGGCCCCGACGAGAGCGTAAATGGCTTTCAAGGTAGACTCCGTAACTGAATGTGGAAAGGGATTGAAAGTCGTCGTTCGCCGGGGACAGAAGTTCCCCGGCGTGGTGATTGCGCAATTTACTTCACTTCTTCGACGTCCGGCAACAGCCAGGTCTTGTCGAACAGCGCCTTCTCGGTGCCGTAGAAGCGGAAAAGTACCTCAAATTTCCGCTTCGGGTCGGTCGGCACCCAGTTGGCTTCCTTGCTCTCCGGCGCCTTCGGGCCGAAGTACACATCTACTGAGCCGTCCTTGTTCTTCTGAAGACCGGGAGTCTGCGACGATCGGGCCGCGTGCGACAGGTTCCGAACCAGCCCGTGTGTCTCGCGGTCGTAGACGGTAGCCGACCAATATTGGCGGATGGGCACGTTTGGCGGGACAACCAGCTTGTATGTCCTGTCACCTTCGAATGGTTTGCCGTTCTTGTCTTGGTGGGTCATCAGATAGAACTGCCCTTCGACGAGCCGTTTCGGAGCGAAGAAAATGAACGTGTAGAGCGCCCCGCGGTCGTCGATGGGGTACACGTTCGGATCGGAGTAGTCCGACTGGACTGCCTTGGTGAACTCCAGCGAGGTCAGAAACGCCCAACGAGCGCTGGGATGCCACGGCGGGGTGAAGGTCGCCTCGAAGCGATTGTCGAGCCAAGCGTGGCCCTTGGCGGCCGCCGCGTCGAGTCGTTTCCGCTGATCGGCGTCGGGGTTGTAGGCTTTCCCCTTCTCGATGCCGAGCGATTTCAGGATGTTGATGTAACCGCGGTCTCGCTCGAGCCACGGCTCGGATTGGACCATCCGGTTGAGCGAGTCGAAGTAACGCGAGTCGTACTGGATGTTGGCGTCGTACAGCTTGCCCATGGCGTCGTTAAACACCGTGGCCGGCGGGTTCGCAGCCTGTGAGAGTGGGTACAGTTTGAGCCGCTTCGCGTACTCGACCGCCTTGGCGATGTCGGCGTCG
>CAIJLJ010000022.1 GCA_903821395.1 uncultured Solirubrobacterales bacterium
AGGATCAGTAGTCCGCGGCCGCGCATCCACTGATTGTGCCTGATCGTCATGCGGTGTTCGTGTTTTACGATCGAAGCGATGGTTAATGCGTTGACGATCTCGTCGACAATGATGCTCGGGGCCGTGCTTGGCGCTGCGCTTGTGGCTCTCGCGCGTTTGCTTGTCAACGGCGCCGAGGTCAATGGGCGGCAGGTCGCAGCCGGGGCAGCAATTACGGCCGTTCTCACTGCGGTTTTAGCGGCGCAGATCGGTTCCGCATCTCATCTTTGGCTGTCGGTCGTCTTTGTCAGCGTTCTGCTCGCCGCTGTATTTACCGACCTCAACCGCCGCTTGATTCCTAACCGATTGACGCTCGCTGGTTTGACCCTCATCCTGCTGTTAACGGCGATAATTGAGCCAGCATTTCTAACGGAACGGGCATCTTTTGCCATTGCGTCGTTCACATTCTTCGCTGCGGCCGCGCTACTGCGGCCAGGAGGTCTCGGGTTCGGTGATGTGAAGCTCGCCGCCGTGATTGGGGCTGCCATGGGCGCGGGCAGCATCGTGGCGTTTCTCGTCGCTTTCGTCGCCGCAGCATTCTTCGGCGTGGGCATTACCGCCCGTTCCGGGTGGCGCCATGCGCGCGGAGCCACGATCCCGCTCGCTCCGTTTCTCGCGGCAGGAGCGATAGCAGTGTTGCTGCTGGCCGGTTGAAGCCGCCCGCCGGGCCGGGTGGTCGCTCGCTAGCCTGTTTTGACGATGGCAATTTCGCTCACAACCGCCGGAGAGTCGCACGGCCCTGGTCTCACCTGCATAGTCGAAGGGCTGCCTGCAGGGCTTCAGGTTGAGCGAAGCGTGCTCGACTCAGACCTCGCTCGTCGCCAGCTCGGCCACGGTCGCGGCGGCCGGATGAAGATCGAGACCGACACCGCCGAGGTCACGGCCGGCATCCGCCACGGCCGCCTGCTTGGCGGTCCAGTTGCGTTGCAGGTCGCGAATCGCGACTACGAAAACTGGGAAGAGCGGATGAGTCCTTGGCCTGTAGAGGCTGAGGTGCCTGAGGTCCACCTGCCGCGCCCGGGCCACGCCGACCTCGTAGGTGCTTGGAAGTACGGCACGAGCGACATCCGCGACATTCTCGAGCGCGCGAGTGCACGCGAAACCGCGGCACGTGTCGCAGGTGGCGCGCTCTGTAGGCAGTTTCTCGCCGCGATGGGCGTCACGGTTCGCTCGCATGTCGTCCGGATCGGAACGGTCGCGGTCGAGCCGCCAACCTCCGCGCTGACGCTGAGCGATTTTGATGGCGTCGACGATGATCCTGTCCGCTGCCTTAACGCCGAGGTAAGCAGTCAGATGGTCGAGCACATCAACGTCCAGCGCAAAGCCAACGAATCGATCGGTGGCACCTTCGAGGTCGTCGTCTTCGGGCTGGTGCCAGGGGTCGGTTCGCATATCTCGTGGGAGACGCGGCTCGACGGGCGCATCGCCGGTGCGATCTGCTCGATTCAAGCCGTGAAGGGTGCCTCGCTCGGCGACGGCTGGGATCTTCCCGCGCGCCCCGGCTCCGAAGCACACGACGAGATCTTCTACTCCGACGAGCGCGGCTACTTCCGTGAGACCAACCGCGCCGGCGGGCTCGAGGGCGGAATGACGACCGGCGAGCCACTTATCGCTCAGGGTGCGATGAAGCCGCTTCCGACTCTGACTAAGCCGCTCCGTTCGGTTGACATCAGCACGCGCGAACCGGCCGAAGCGCTGCGTGAGCGCACCGACTCCTGCACGGTTCCGGCGGCAGGCGTGGTCGCTGAGGCGATGGTTGCGCTAGTGCTTGCTGATGCGTACCGAGATAAGTTTGGCGGCGATCACATTGACGACGCACGCGCCGCGCTGGCGGCGTACTGCGAGCGGATCGCATGGACCCGGCGCTAAACCGATCGCTCGTCTTCATCGGCTTCATGGGAGCCGGCAAGTCGACGGCTGCGCGGCAGGTGGCGAGGCTGCTCGGGATTCCTTGCGGCGATAGCGACGACCTAATCGAGCAGCAACACGGCATGACTCCAGTGGAGCACTTTGCTGCGCACGGCGAAACTTCGTTCCGTGAGGTTGAAGAGAAGGCAGTGCTCGAGTTGCTTGCCGGGCAACCGCAGGTGATCTCGCTGGGAGGCGGATCACTCGGGTCCGCTGCCGTCGTCGACGCGTTAGGCGAGCACGTCACAGTGCTGCTGGATGTTTCGCTCGACGTGGCGTGGGAACGTATTCAGGGAAGCGAAAGGCCTCTCGGAAAAGATCGCGCAGCTTTCGAAGATCTCTTCCGCGAGCGCGAATACGTTTACCGCGAGCTTGCCGACGCAAACCTTTCAACGAGCGATGCCGAAGTCATCGAGGCTGCGGTTCCTTCGCTCCTGTCGATGGCTCACGGCGAAGCAGGCACCCTGCGCCTGCTCTGGGGCGCCGGTCCGGGCGGCGGATACCCGGTCTGGATTGGCGCGGACGCATTGGCGAGCGCACCGTGGCCGCTACCGGACGAGTCGCGCCGCTTTGTTGTTAGCGACAGCAACGTTGCCGATCTTTACAGCGGCGAAGTTCCGCAGATCGCAGGCCTGATCGAGATCAAGGCGGGGGAGGAGTTCAAGACGATCGCGACAGCCGAGATGGTTTGGGACGCGCTGATTGAGCAGCAGGCGACGCGCGCCGACCACGTTGTCGCGCTCGGAGGCGGTGTCGTTGGCGACCTAGCTGGGTTCTGTGCCGCGTCGTTTCAGCGCGGGGTGCCGGTCGTGCAGGTGCCGACGACGCTGGTAGCGCAGGTCGATTCAGCGTTCGGTGGAAAGACCGGCGTCGATCTGCCGCAGGCCAAGAACTACGTCGGTGCCTACCACCAGCCGGCGGCAGTGATGGTCGACCCGGCGAAGCTCGCGTCGTTGCCGGCCGACGAGATGGCGGCGGGGTACGCGGAGGTAGTGAAGACGGCGCTTATCGGCGGCGGTCTCCTGTGGGCGCGGATCAGCGCGGGCGACGCCGTTGATGAGCAGATCATTCGTGAATGCGCGCGGGTCAAACTTGCGGTCGTTGCTTCCGACGAACGCGACGGCGGTCCGCGGCAAAAGCTAAACCTCGGTCACACAATTGGGCATGCGATTGAGTCGGCAACTGGATACACGCAGCTCCTACACGGTGAGGCAATCTCGCTCGGTTTGCTGGCGTCGCTGCGCATCTCCGACGCCGACGCGCTGCGCACCGAAGTGCGGTCGCTGCTCGACGCGGCGGGCCTTCCCACCACGTTGCCGGGACTCGACGTTGACGCGGTGCTCGCAGCCACCGCGCTCGACAAGAAGCGTCTCAGTGGCGAAGTTCCATTCGTTTGCTGTAGCGCCCCTGGCGAAGTCCATTACGGCGTCGAGGTTGATCAGCAGCTCGTTCGCGCTGCGGTCGAAGAGCTCGCCGGCTGACGGGCGCCCGACCGACATGGCAAACTGATCGTTGTGCTCGCGCATAACCGAATCGCCGTCCTCCATGGCGTCAATCTCGATCAGCTCGGCCGGCGTGACCCGGCCATCTACGGTGACCTTGACCACGACCGTTTAACGCAGCGGATAGGCGAGTTTGCCGCTGAGTTTGAGCTCTCGACGCAGTTCTTTCAGAGTAATTTCGAAGGTGACTTCGTCGAATACCTTCACCGCGTTAACGACATCGCCGACGCTCTGATCATTAACCCCGGAGCCTGGACTCACTACTCGTATGCGATCCGTGATGCGCTCGAGATTGCAGCGCTACCGGCTGTCGAGGTTCACCTCAGCGA
>CAIJLJ010000023.1 GCA_903821395.1 uncultured Solirubrobacterales bacterium
ATCGTCGTTGCTGAGGCTCTAAAAGCGGGGGGCTTCAAGAGCCTCGAGGTGACCGAGGCTGGCCTGCGCGAGGGAATCTTCTTCGAGCGCCTACTGGCCGAGCGCGATCAACCGCTGCTAGACGACGTCCGCCGCGCAAGCGTCCTCAACCTTGCCGCCCAGTACGACCCGCACGCTGCGCACACGCGCCACGTGGCAGCGCTGGCCTTGGGGCTGTTCGATCAGCTAGCGGCAGCTGACCTGCACGGCGGCGACAGCGATGAGCGCGAGCTTCTCGGCGCGGCCTGCCTGCTGCATGACATCGGCGTCGCCGTTGACTACGACGACCACCACAAGCACTCGCGCTACCTAGTGCTCAACGCCGGCCTGCCGGGGTTCACGCCGCGCGAAGTTGCCCTGATCGGCCAGATCATCCGCTACCACCGCAAGGGAATGCCGAGCCTCGGACCATTCGCCGGACTGATGAAGGATGGCGACGCCGAACTACTCGACCGCTGCGCCGTGCTGCTGAGATTGGCCGAAGACCTCGAGCGCAGCCGCGACCAGCTGGTGACGGAAGCCCGCGCGTCGGTCAACGGCAAGAGCGTCACGCTCGAACTCGTCGCCGACGGCCCGGCAGAGGTCCCTCGCTGGGCTGTCTCACGCGAAGGCGAACTCTTTGAACGCGCCTTCAAGCGGCGGCTTGAGCTCGCGCCGATCGACTAAAGCAACTAGCCTGCGCCGAAGTCGGCAACAGCCGGTCGAGCCGAGGAGAGCGACATGTGCACCAACTTTAAGAACAAGACGGCCAAGGATGGGTCGGTGGTAGTAGGCCGAACGATGGAATTCCCGCCGCTGATGCCGTGGATCCTCGCGGCCCTGCCTGCCGACTATGAGGGAAGCGCGACGCTGCCAAAAGACGAAACGTCGGCGCCGATGACTTGGAAGGCCACACACGGGATCGTCGGAATGGCCTGCTTCGGTAAAGCCAACTGGCTGGCCGACGCCATGAGCACGGCCGGTGTCTCTGCACACTTGCTCTACATGCCAGGTGGTTACTGCACCTACCAAGACTTCAAAGGTGACGGAAGCGATCTTTCCGAACTCGACCTGATCGCATTCCTGCTCGGAACCTGTGCTTCGCTGGCGGAGGTCCGTAAGGCAGTTGCGAAGGTCAACATCTTCGGCGTGGACCCCGGCATGGGCTTTTTCCCACCGGTCCACGTCCTGATGCACGACAAGGATGACTCGCTCGCAATCGAGTTCCACAGCGAGGGAGCGCGCGTAGTCGACAACCCGATCGGCGTTGGCACCAACTCGCCCTACATGGAGTGGCATCACACGAACCTGAACAACTTTGTCGGCCTGTCGACCTCCAACCCATCGGCGATCAAGATCGACAACGTTGAGATCACCGCGCTCGGGCAAGGGCAGGGACTGATGGGGCTGCCGGGTGACTTGACGCCCGCCTCCCGCTTCGTGCGCGCAGTTACGCAGGTAACGGCCTCCGATCAACCGGCCGACGGTCATGAATCTGAACAGCTCGCGCTTCACATCCTCAATAACTTCGACATCACGCCGGGACTACTCCGCGAACCTGGCCCGGACGGCAAGTTGGTCGACGAGGTAACGAGCTGGTCAACGATCGCCAACCTGACAGGGCTGCGCTACTGCTACCGAACGATTGACGACCCGACGACCTACGCAGTTGAGCTCGGAACGACGGATTTCACCAAGCCGGCCCGAACCGGCGAACTACCTACGCGCGGCGAGTTTGCTGCAGCGTCTGTGTAGTCCGCCGCCGATCGGTTTATTCTCAGGCTCGTAACCGACGCAGGGGGATTAACACGATGGGTTTTGGAGAAGCTGTCTCAACTTGTTTTAAAAAGTCTGTCGTCTGGGAAGGGCGAGCATCACGGCCTGAGTTCTGGTGGTTCCACCTCGGAGCGTGGATCATCATGGTGATTGCCGCGATCATCAGCGGGATCGTTGGAACATGGATCATTTACGCCCTCGCGGCAATAGTGTTGATCCTCCCGTCTCTCGCTGTTCTGATCAGGAGGCTGCACGACACCGATCGAAGTGGCTGGTGGTACTGGATCTCACTGCTGCCGCTAGTTGGCGGAATCGTGCTCTTCGTCTTCATGCTGCTCGCTAGCGATGAAGGCGACAACAAGTACGGCCCGAACCCGCACGGTTCGGTTGCTCCACCAGCGCCTGCCGCCTAGCAGCGCTACGACGCGAGAGACCTGTCGCCGGCCCTAAGCCTGCGGCAGGTCACGCTCGTCGAACTGCGGCATGTCCTCCTCGCCAGGCCCAACTGGCACGACGACCGGGACTTCAACCGGCTGCTCGCGCGCGACCGCGTCGGCGACTTCATCTTCGATTCCAAAGGCCGAGCCGTCGCACTGAATCCGCACGCGCTTGGTTGGCACGCGGTCATCTGAAATCACCGGAAGCCCCCAAAGCTCATCCCAGCCGATCAGCTGGTGGTCGACGGGATTGAGCAGGATCGCATTGCCAGGCACTGGGCAGCTGGCGTTGTGCTGATCGAGCGCCTCACGGATCGCAGCGAGGTTTTTGCCTTCGAATTTGCTCACGGAAGTGAGGGTACCGAGGCGTCCTGTGGCGGCGCGTCGGTTCGGCGAGCGCCGGTAGTGCCAGGCGCGCCCTGACGCGGGATTAGCAGGGCGATGAAGGCACCAATCAGTAGAACCGCGGAGCCAACGGGCAGCGCCGCGCGGACGCCATCAACAAAGTCCTGCGGCGACGCGTAACCACCCGCGGCCGCGAAGACAGAAGCCAAGACCGCGACGCCGGCTACCCCGCCGAGCTCACGGATCGCGTTAGTCGCACCGGAAGCCTTGCCAGCCTCAATTGGTCGCACGGAGGAGAGGACTGCGTTGGCGGAAGGTGCGAAGACCAGCGCCATTCCGGCGCCGCCGGCTACGAATCCCGGGACAAACTCGATGTAGGCCGTATCAACCTGCGCGACCTTCGCGATCCACGCGATCGCAAAAGCTTGAAGCGCCAGTCCTACGACCATGAACGGCCGCGCTCCAAAGCGGTCCGATAGAAGCCCAGCGATCGGCGCGATGAAGATCGGCATCGCTGTCCAGGGCAGAATTCTGATCCCAGCCTGCAGCGGCGTCAGACCCTGGACGGTGATGAAGTACTGAGAGAGGAAGAAGATCGAGCCGAAGATGCCAAAGAACATCACGAACGAGACGGCGTTAGTGGCCGAGAAGGCGCGACTGCGGAAGAAGCGCAGCGGCAGCATCGGCTCCTGCGTGCGGCTCTCGTGAAGCAGGAAGAAGGCCATCATCACTAGGCCAAAGACGATCGATACGACAACCGTTGTGCTGCCCCAGCCAAGCGCGCCGGAGCGGACAATTCCGAAGGTCAGCGGGAACAGGCCGACGACCGCGAGGATCAAGCCACGCGGATCAAGGCCGCGGTCTGGGCCATAGCTCTCAAGCAACTTCCACGCCGCCAGCGGCGCGATCACGAGCCCGATCGGCACGTTAACCCAGAAAATCCACTGCCAGGCAATTCCCTCTGTGATTGCGCCACCTATGACGGGGCCCATCGCGACTCCGAGACCAGATACACCCGACCAAGCCCCGATCGCAAGGCCTCGCTTGTCGTCTGGCACAGCGGCCGAGAGCAACGTCAGCGAAAGTGGTGTCACGAGCGCGGCGCCGAGCCCTTGGACTGCGCGAGCGGTGACGAGAAAGTCAGCGCTGGGAGCCAACGCTGCGGCCGCCGATGCAAGCGAGAAAACCATCACGCCGATCGCGAACATCTTGCGCCGACCAAAGCGGTCGCCTAGCGCTGCACCAGTCAAGAGAAAGACCGCGTAGCTGAGCGTGTAGGCGTTGACCATCCACTCCAGTGATTCGAGCGGCGCGTTCAGATCAACGCGGATCACAGGCAGCGCGGTCGAAACGACAAGGTTGTCGAGCGTGACCATAAACAGCCCGATCGAGACGATCACGAAGGTAATTACCGGCCGCGTGCTGGCCTTTGCAGCTGAATTAGTCATCTGATCTCTAAATCTCGAGGGCTCAGTTGATCAGAACACCCGGATTGAGGATCCCTGCTGGGTCGAGTTCACGCTTGGCGGCCCCTAGCGCGCGGGCGAATGGGTCGGGTCGCTGCTCGTCATACCAAGGCCGGTGGTCTCGCCCAACGGCGTGGTGGTGGGTGATCGTTCCCCCTGCGGCAATGATCGCGTCGCCGGCAGCCTGCTTCATCTCGTGCCACTGGGCGACCTCATCGCCGCGGCGAGCCGGGGCGAGCACCGTGTAGTAGGGCGCCGGACCGTCGGGGTAGAGGTGCGTGACGCGGCAGCTCACCCGGCAGGGCTCGCCGAGCGCTTCGCGTGTGGCGCCAACGACCGCTTCATGGAAGGCAGGAAAGCGATCCCAAGTGATTGCCGTTTCAAACGTGTCTGCGAGAACTCCGAGCTGGACGAGCATGTCGCGGATGTAAGGCATCTTGATGAACGCCTCGCGCCAGTTTCCCTCAGCAGCTGGGCGCGAATCGGACGGCGCGTCCCACTGGCCGCCGTGGCTCGCGGCAATCTCAAGCGCCCGCGCAAGGTCATGCTCAACCGAGGCGTCGGTCGATTCAAACCCAATCACCAGCAGCGAGTGCGTTCCATCGCCCGCGCCGGTCTGCTGCGATTCGAGCTCGTCAAGCAAGCGGCAGTTGGCCGGGTCAAGCCCGCTCTGAACTATCTCCCGCGCGGCCTCGGCGCCGATCAAAAAATCTTCGAAGCGAACCGCGCGCGAAGCACGATGCTGCGGCCGCGGCTGAACACGAACCCAGGCTTCTGTGATCACTCCCAGCGTTCCCTCCGAGCCAAGCAACATTCGGTCCGGGCTTGGGCCGGCGCCAGAGCCCGGCAGACGCCGCGATTGCCAGAGGCCGCTCGGAGTAATCGCTCGGACCGACTCGACGAGATCGTCGATGTGAGTGAGGCGGGTTGCGAAGTGACCACCGGCGCGGGTCGCAACCCAGCCGCCGAGCGTTGAGCACTCGAACGACTGCGGGTAGAAGCGCATCGTCAGCCCGTGCTCACCGAGCTGCTCTTCGAGCCGCGGGCCGCTGGCCCCGGCTCCGATCAGCGCCGAGCGCGAAACCGGATCAACTTCGAGGACCTGATCGAGCAGTCCGAGGTCAAGCGAGCACGTGCCGTTGAAGCTCGCAGGAACATTCGGCTCGACGCCACCGACGACGCTCGTGCCGCCGCCGTATGGAATGACGGCAACGTTCGAGGAGCTCGCCCATTCGAGCAGCTGCTCGATCTGCTGCTCGTTGGTCGGCCGCGCAACAAGATCGGGAACGTGCTCGTAGAGACCACGGAATGCGCGAATCGTGTCTAAGTACGACGAGCCGTAGCTGTGCGCGGCTCGATCCTCTTTGCTCTGCGAACAGAGCTCTGCGAGCGCGCCCGTTAGCGGCTCAATCGCTGGTTTCGGTAGCTCAACGCTCGCAAACGGCGCGGCAGCTTCGGGCTCTTGTGGCTCAAAGCCAAAAAGCGGTTCGATCCCTGGCGCAGCGGCTGCCGCCTCGGAAGCGCCAATCGCGGCGTCCTCGAAACCCCACCCCCAGCGGCTGCGCGTACGCGTACTCACGCCTGACAACGTACTCTGAGCAGAGTGTCAATGGCTCCCGGAATACTCGCCCGCGGGCCCTGGTCACCCGACCAGGTGACTGCTCGCTGGGCAGAAGAGCAGTATGTGCCGGCCCCAGAACTGACTGCGGCCGCCGACGCAGCAGTCGCAGCGCTGGCTGAGCGCGGATCGCCAAGCCATGATGGACTCGGCGCTCGCTTCATCAGCCACGAGATCGCCGACGACGGCCAACTAACGATCAATCTTCAGCCCTCGCGCTGGTCGCTGCGCCTACACGAAAGCGACGCCGCAAACTCAGTCGCAGCTCTCTGCGCCGTGCGCGACGCCGATGGTCGCTGGCTGGCGGGCCGGCGAGCCGACTGGCTGGCATCGTGGCCCGGGCGCTGGGCGCTCGGCGCCGGAGGCGCGGTCGACTTCGGAGAGAGCCCGGCTGAAACATTGGCTCGTGAACTCCAGGAGGAGTGGTCGGTCAGCGCTGAGCAGATCCGCTGCGAAGCGCTCTTAATGCTCCCGAATGCCATGGTGATGTTGATCGGGCAGGCATGGCTAGCCGATGGCGCCGTCGTAACGCCGGACGCCGAACACGACGAGCACGCTTGGTGGCCGGCGCAAGTTGAGGATTGGCCGGCCGAGGCCGACGAGCCGCTCCGGCGGATGGCGACGCTGCTCAGCCAGGTGCCACGGTGAGCGAGGAAGCCAGCAAGGCGAAACCGAACGGGCCAAGCCTTTCCTACGAAACACTCAAGAAGCTCTCGTTTGCCCATTCGACCGTTTACATCTGCCTGCTAGTCGTTTGGATCGTCCCCGGCCTCGCACTCGCTACATCGATCTTTGGCTTCATTCATGGGGTCGGATGGATCCTGATGGTGCTGTTGATCTTGCTCGCCTTGCGCGCGCGTGTCGTACCGCTGCGCACGGCGACCGCAGTTGCCGTGCTCGGGGGGATCGCCCCCTTCTTCGGGAGCTACGAATTCATTCGCGAAGGGCGCCGCCGCAAGAGCAGCGATAGCTCCGGCGGTGAGCTTGCGGCTGAAGCCAGCGTTGCGGCGAGCGGAACCGGCCCCGGCGGCCGCTAGCATGATCTGAAGAGCAATAGATGGCGGTCTCCACAACAGTTCAGGTGACGCTCCCGGCTATGGGCGAGTCGGTGAACGAAGGTACCGTTCTTGAGTGGCTGAAGAACGAGGGCGACCAGGTCGAAGTTGGTGAGACACTGGTCGAGGTATCGACCGACAAGGTCGACGCTGAGATCCCCTCCCCAGCCAGCGGCACACTGCTGAAGATTCACGCGGAACCAGGTGAGACGGTCGAAATCGGCGCTCTGCTGGCAGAGATACAGGCCGGCGAAGCGGCCGCGACGAACGGCGCTCCGCCCACGCCTGAGGCTGCTGAAGGCCCAGCCGAGATCATCGACATCGTTGCCCCTTCGGCCGGTGAATCGGTCAGCGAAGGGACGCTCCTCGAGTGGCTCGTGAAGCCCGGTGACAGTGTCGATGACGGCCAAACGATCGTGGAGTTCTCCACCGACAAGGTCGACGTCGAGCTACCGGCGCCAGCCAGCGGCAAGATCACCGAGCTGCTGGCCGACTCCGGCGACACGATCGCCGTCGGCCAGCTGATTGCGCGGATGGAGCTTGGCGCCGGCGCGGCTGCGGCGCCAGCAAACGAAGAGCTCCCACCGGCCAGCAACGGCAGTGGTGCAGTAACGGAGGTTCCCGAAGGCGTGCGCGCATCACCGGTCGCGGCCCGCGTCGCAGCAGCTGAAGGCGTCGCGCTTGGCTCAGTTAGCGGTAGCGGCGCAGGCGGCCGCGTGACGAAGGCCGACGTACTCGCGGCCAGCTCGGGCAACGGTGCTGCCGCGCCAAGCGCAGGCGTGACCGAGCTCCGTGGCGGCGCGGCGATGCTCGCCCGCTACATGGACGAGAGCCTCACGATCCCAACCGCAACTTCGATTCGCACGATCCCTGTGACACAGATGGACGGGCGGCGCAAGGAGCTCAAGGAAGCTGGCCACAAGGTTTCGTTTACGCACTTGATCGCATGGGCAATTGCGCGCACGGCGGCCGACCAAATGCCGGTTATGACGCACCACTTCCTCGAGCAGGACGGCAAACCAATGCGCGCCGACGACGGCGCCGTCAACCTTGGAATCGCAGTAGACGTCGAGAAGAAGGACGGCTCGCGCACGCTGATGGTGCCGGTGATCACCAACGCTGGGGCGATGGACTTCGCCAGCTTCAAGGCCGCCTTCGACGAGCTGATTGAGAAGGCGCGGACCAACACGCTCTCGGCCGACGACCTCGTGGGCGCAAACATGACCTTGACTAATCCAGGAGGCATCGGCACCGGCGCGTCTGTGCCGCGCTTGATGCCCGGCCAGGGAACTATCGTCGCGACCGGCTCGATCGGCTACCCGGTAGGGCTCGAGAACGCCGGCGCAGCGATCGGCGCCGACAAGGTGATGACAATCACCTCGACCTACGACCATCGCGTGATCCAAGGCGCAGAGTCGGGCCGTTTTCTTCAAGCCGTCGAAGCCCAACTAAGCGGCGGGCATGAGTTCTACGACCAGCTCTTTGCCTCGCTCGGCGTGCCGCTCGGCGTCGCGCCGCAAGCGCCGCGGGCAACTGCCCCTGTCGCGGCCGCGGAGGGCGAGCGCTCGGGCGAGTGGCTACTGGAGATCATGCAAGCGGTCCAGAAGGCGACAGCTTTGGTGAAGGCCTTCCGCACCCACGGCCACCTCGCAGCGACGCTCGACCCGCTCGGCACCGAACCCGTCGGCGACCCGGCACTGGACCCCGACGGGCTCGGCCTGACCGACGCGATGATGCGCCGGATTCCATCAAAGCTGCTGCAGATATTCGTTCCCGGCGAGAACCTCGCCGAGTCGCTGCCTTACCTGCGTGAGGTTTACACCGGCACGATGGCCTACGAGAGCGAGCACATTGCAAGCCACCGCCAGCGCCACTGGCTGCGCGAGCGGATTGAGGGCAGCGTCTACCGAAAGCCGCTCCAGCCGGAGCAGCAGCGCGCGCTACTGCAACGTCTGCTGGCAGTCGACGCGCTCGAGCGCTTCATGCACAAGGCATACCTAGGCCAGCAGCAGTTCTCGATCGAAGGCCTCGACATGACGGTCCCGATGATCGACGAAGCCGTTGAGCTTGCTGCCGAGGCCGGCGCTCGCGAGGTCGTGATCGGCATGGCCCACCGCGGCCGCCTAAACGTGCTCGCGCACAACCTCGGCCGCCCTTACGAAACGATCTTCGGCGAATTCGAAGGAACCTCAACGGTTCAGGTAGTCAAAGCCGTGACCGAGATTCCCCAAGGCGGAACCGGCGACGTCAAGTACCACCACGGCTACAAGCGCGATTTCACTCTCCGCGAGGGCGCAAGCGTGCTGGTAAAGCTGGAATCGAACCCAAGCCACCTGGAATCTGTCGACCCCGTGGTTATCGGTGCGGCGCGCGCAGCGCAGACAGATCGCAGCGGGCCCGTCGCAGAGCGCAATCCGACCCTCGCGATGCCACTTATCCTCCACGGCGACGCAGCATTGCCGGGCCAAGGTGTCGTAGCTGAGACATTCAACCTGCAAGCGCTCGACGGCTACAAGGTAGGCGGCACGCTGCACCTGATCCAAAACAACCAAGTCGGCTTCACAACCGACATCGAAGACGCGCGATCGACCCCTTGGGCATCGGACTTGGCGAAGGGATTCGACGTTCCGATCATCCACGTTAATGCCGACGACGTTGAGGCATGTATCTCAGCGGTTGATCTGGCGATGGCCTTCCGCGCCGAGTTTGGCCACGACGTACTGATCGACCTGATCGGCTACCGCCGTTTCGGCCACAATGAGGCCGACGAGCCGGCCTACACGCAGCCTGAGATGTACGCCGAGATCAAGCGCCACCAGCGCGTATGCGAGCTTTACGCAACGAAGCTCACTGACGCCGGCGTTGTCACGCGCGACGAGGTTGACGCCTGGCAGCAGCAAGTTTGGGACACGCTCAGCGGTGAGCACCAAGAGTTGAAGGAGCGGATCGAAGAGGCGGTAGCGCTCGACAGTCTTGAGCAGGTTACCGGCGAATACCTGCTGGACCGTACGAAGAGCCCGAAGATCGAGACCAAAGTCTCAGACGAATCGCTGCGCCTGATCAACGAGCAGCTCCTGACCGTGCCTGAGAGCTTCGATACTCATCGCAAACTTCAGCGCCAGCTCGAACGTCGGCGCGCTGCCGTTGGCGACGAAGGCGGGATCGACTGGGCTCAGGCCGAGTCGCTGGCGCTTGCTTCGCTCCTTACCGAAGGCGTTCCGATCCGCCTTACCGGGCAGGACAGCGAGCGTGGCACATTCAGCCAGCGGCACCTCGTCTTCCATGATGAAACGACGGGGCTGACCTACTCACCGATCCAACATCTTCCAGACGCACAGGCGCCAATCGAAATCCACAACAGCCCACTATCTGAGGCCGCCTGCCTTGGCTTTGAGTACGGCTACGCGCAGGAGTCGCCCGACTCGTTAGTCCTATGGGAAGCTCAGTACGGCGACTTCGCTAACGGCGCGCAGGTAATCATCGACCAGTTCATCGCCAGCGGCCTTGCCAAGTGGGGAGAGAGCTCGCGGCTGACACTGCTGCTGCCACACGGTTACGAAGGAGCAGGCCCTGAGCACTCCTCCGCGCGGCTCGAGCGCTTCCTCCAGCTCTGCGCCGAGGGCAACATGCGCGTAGCTAACCTGACCACCCCGGCGCAGTACTTCCACCTACTCCGCCGGCAGGCAACAATCGCCAAGCGGCGGCCGCTGGTGATCATGACGCCGAAATCACTGCTGCGACTGCCGCAGGCAACAAGTCGACTGAGCCACCTGACCGAGAAGCGCTTCTACCCCGTTCTCGCTGAGCCTCGTGTGCCAGCGGAGAAGATCACGAGGCTGCTGCTCTGCACCGGCAAGATCTACTACGACTTGGTCGGCCACGAGCGCCGCGAGAACAACGAGCGTGTCGCGATCGGCCGCGTTGAACAGCTCTACCCGTTCCCTGAGAGCGATCTACGCGAACTGATCGCCCGCTATCCAAATCTCGAGGAGATCGTCTGGGTGCAAGAGGAGCCGCGCAACATGGGCGCGCGCGAGTACATGTTCCCGCGCCTGATGCAGATCCTTCCTGAAGGTTTTGAGCTTGGCTACATCGGCCGCCCTGAGCGCGCCTCACCAGGCGAGGGTTATCCGGCAGCCCATAACGCTGAACAGCAGAGAATCCTCGCCGACTCACTCGATCCTCAGATCGAGGTCAGTCCCTTCCCGGCGAAGACCCCCGGCGAGCGCTGATCAAGCGGCGGCGCTGATCAAGCGGCGGCGCTGATCCGCGCCGCTTCGGTCAGCTCAGCCACGTGCTCAGCTAACAACGTTCGTAGCTCGGCATCAACTAGCGCACCCTGCTGATCGAAAGCTTGATCAACGGCGGGGACCGGTAGTTCGCGGTCGATCACACGGGCGCCGCTGGCAGCCAGCGTCTTGCGCAGATCGGCCTGGCCCCAGACAGCTCCAAACATCCCCGTGCTCGAGCCGATAACGGCAACGTCCTTGCCTTTCAGTGCGGCAGTCGCCTTCGGCCGCGAGCACCAGTCGATCACGTTCTTTAGCCAGCCCGGCACCGAGCTGTTGTATTCGGGGGTTGCGAAGAGAACCGCGTCGGCAGAGGCGATCCGCTGACGGATCTCCTCCACCGACCGCGGTGCTGGTTCCTCGTAGTCCTCGTCAAATGCAGGCACTGCCCGCAGCAGCTCCGCGCCGAGGAGCTCCAACTCAACTCCCTCGGGAGCGTGAGCGGCCGCGGCCTCGAGCAGGCGCTTGTTGTTCGAGTTGCCGCGCAGGCTCCCTGAAATGCCGAGGATCTTCATCGCTTCGTCTACGCCGCGATGAACTCTAGGTCGACCGTCAGCATGACGTCGTTAGAGAGCGCAAAGCCACCCTTCGGTAGGGGAGCGTTCCACTCGAGGCCGAACTCGTTGCGATCGATGACCGTCTCAAGACCTACTCCGACTTTGGTGTTGCCCATCGCGTCTTCGGTCGGGTCAGTGATGTGCCCCTTTGCGATAACCGAATGGGTGACTCCCTTAATCGTCAGGTCGCCGACGACCTCCGCATCCTCACCGTTGCGCGTCACCGAGGTCGAAACAAAGGTGATCTCTGGCGTGCGCTCGGCGTCGAAGAACTCAGGGCTCTGAAGATGACCGTAGAGGTTCTCATCCTTGACGACGATCTTGTCGCTGCGGACCGTGCCGCTAATTGCGATCTGCCCGTCCTGCTCGCTGAGTGTCGCTGCGACGTCGTCAAAGCTGCCGCGGAAGTTTGCCACGACCATGTGGCGAACCGAGAAGGCTGCGGTCGAATGGGCCGTGTCTAGGGTCCAGCTGCGTGATGCAATCGCGTCGGTCATTGGTTCCTCTCGAGAGTTTGGTTGCGGATGCAACTATACCAATAATTGCGCTCGCAACGACAACGGCTGCGAAGATGCCCCTATGTGGGCGCAGCAGCAGATCACGCTTGAAGGTCGTCCCCGCGGGGTTCACCTCGTCACCAGCGAGGTTCTAGCTGCGCTCGATCAGCTCGAACTCTTCTCGGTCGGCCTATGCCAACTCTTCATCCGCCACACCTCCGCCTCGCTAACGCTGGGCGAGAACGCCTCGCCCGATGTCCGCGACGACACGCGCAGCTGGCTCGACGCAGCCGTGCCAGAGAGCTTCCCTTGGACCCACACGCTCGAAGGCGACGACGACATGCCGGCGCACATCAAAAGCATGATCACCGGCCCGTCGCTGCTGCTGCCGATCGCAAATGGCTCGCTGGCGCTAGGCACTTGGCAAGGGATATATCTCTGTGAACACCGCGACCACGGCGGGCCGCGATCGCTTACCGCCACGCTCAGTGGCGAGGGCAGCTCCGGCGCTTAGCTCAGCGGCCCTTCCAGACAGGCTCGCGCTTCTCGGTGAAGGCGACTGCCCCCTCCTGCGCATCCTCTGAGCCAAATACCGGGCCGGCAATCTCCATCTGCTTGTCCCAAAACTCTTCGTCGGTCCAATCGCGCCGCGCCTCGAGGATCTGCTTCGTGGCGGCCAGCGCCAGCGGCCCGTTGCAGGCGATCTGCTCAGCGAGCTCAACCGCTGCGTCAAGAGCACTACCCGGCTCGGCGAGGCGATTTACGAGGCCTAGCTCATAGCCGCGCTCGGCTGAAATTGGGTCACCGGTCAACGCCATCTCGGTCGCGACGTTCAGCGGCAGCTTGCGCGGAAGGCGGAGCAGCGCACCGCCAGCAGCGACCAGCGAGCGCTTCACCTCTGGCACGCCGAGCTTGGCTCCCTTGGCCACGACGAGCATGTCGCAGGCCAGCGCGATCTCTAGCCCACCAGCCACAGCGAAGCCTTCGACCGCTGCAATCAGCGGCTTCAACGGCGGCTGTTGGACGATGCCGCCAAACCCGCGCGTAGGGTGCCAAGGTGTCTCGCCCGAAGCGAAGCCCTTGAGGTCCATGCCGGCGCAGAATCCGCCGCCGGCGCCGGTCAGGATGCCGAGCGTGAGCGTCTCATCGCTGTCGAGCAGTTCGGCGGCGTCGCCGATTCCGTCGGCTACGGCTTTATTGACCGCGTTGCGCTTGTCAGGGCGGTTGATTGTGATGATCAGGATGTTGTCGCGGCGCTCGGTGAGGACCGCGCTCTCTGTGGTTTCAGGCATGACTCACACTCTATGACGCATTGCCATCTTCGCGCTCGCCGCTATACGCTTAGGCAATGCAGATGGTCGCCCGCGACGTCTACCAGCTCCCATTGACCCCGCGCAACGGCGTCAACGCCTACCTAGTCGGCGACGTACTCGTTGACTCCGGCTACCCAATCCACACGAAGAAATTGCTGCGCGAAACCGCAAGCCGAACAATCCACGCGCACGCACTGACGCATGCCCACGCCGACCATGCAGGTGGCTCGAAGAAGCTGAAAGCGATACTTGGGATACCGGTCTGGGTAGGTACCAACGATGCCTCCGTTCTGCGCAGCGGGCGGGCCGAGCCCGGTGCCGTCCCGTTCGGCCGCGCCGCGCTGAAGAGCTACATGAAGTTCCCGGGTGTTGAGCCGGACCGCGAGCTTCGCGAAGGCGATGAGCTGGCGTCAGGCTTCGTCGCCCTCGAAACCCCAGGCCATAGCCCCGGCCACCTCGCTTACTGGCGCGAGGAGGACGGCACGCTGATCTGCGGCGACGTCTTCTTCAACATGAGTCTCGCCACAACCGCCGTCGGGCTTCACACCCCTCCAGGGTTCTTCACGCCCGACCCAGCACAGAACCGCGACAGCGCCCGCCGTCTCGCAGCACTGCAACCGAAGTTGGTGCTGTTCGGCCACGGACCGCCCCTACGCGACCCAATCGCGCTCAGCGCTTTCGCTGCTGCGCTAGCCGACTAGCCAAAGGTAGGTCAGGACTCAAAGAGCGTCAGCTCAGGCTCGCGCTCGCCACGCACTACTGCGAGGTCAACCTCAACGCAGGTGATACCGCGATCTTCGGCCAAAGTCCGTGCCTGCGGCTTGATCTCCTGCGCTGCGAGGACGCCACGACAGTCGGTCATCGCTGGATCGCGGCGGATAAATTCGAGGTAGCGCGTCAGCTGCTCAACAGCGTCGATCGTCGCGACGCGCTTAATCTCTACCGCGACCCAGCCGTCACCCTCGTCGCGGCACATCAGATCAACTGGGCCAATGTCGGTCGGCCACTCTCTGCGAACTAGGCGGAAGCCCTCGCCACAGAACTGCGGTGCCTCTGCCAGTGCTTCCTGAAGGTGCGCCTCAACGCCGTCCTTCTCTAGTTCAGCCGCCTCGCCCATGTCGTGCTCGACATCAGAGATCAGCTCAGAGATGTGGATCTCTAGGCGATCCTCAGTCTTGCCGGCGCGCTTGCGTACCGTGATCCGCTCAAGCGGGTCGCCATGATGCTCGATCACTGTCGGCGGCGTCATCCAGTTCTGCGGCTTGTAGCCGCCGCTGTCGGCGTGAATCATCACGGAACCGTCGTCCTTCAGCATCACCAGCCGCAGCGCCTCCGGGAGGACGGTGTCGAGACGGCCGGTGTAGATCACCTCGCAGCGGGCAACGAGCAGGCGCATTAGCGCCGAGGCTAACGAATCGTCAGGCTCTTCACAGCGACAGCTTTGCGGAATGGTCCCGATCCGTCGTAGCTCGCAACGACACGCCACCGCCCTGGCGCAGTGAGTTTTTGCACTGAGCGGAAAGGCGCGGCGGCGTTCTTAAGGCTGGATGAGCGCGTAGCCCACTGATACGAAGCGGATGTCGTAACCCAACTCTTGCGCGTGTAACGCTGCCAAGTAATGCGCACGCGGCCGGTTGGCACCAGCGTCGAACCGGGCACGGTGAGCCGACCGCTGATCGTGTGAACCAACTTTTTAGCGGAGAGCGTCAAAGCGAGCTTCGTCGACTTCGCACCAACCGTTTTTCGGTCGACCTTATTTAGCACCAGCTCTTCGACGGCGACATTGTTCGAAACATCAACCGCGCGAATCTTCAAGGTCGTCTTGCCGAGCGGGAGCTTCGAAGTGTCGAGTGTCCGTTCAACGACCTCGCCGTTGGCCGCGACCGAAGCGGCGACCTTATTCCCGTTGATGAAGAAGCTGATTCCCTTCAGCGCCCCGGCAGCATCATTAGCGGAGGCCTTGACGTAGAGCGCATCGCTGAACTCAACCTTGCTGGTCGGCTCATAGAGCTTGATCGCTGGAGGCTCGAGGTCACCGCACGGTCCGGTCAGCTGGTCGCCTTTCGCCGCGACCTGCTGCATAGCTGCCCACGATGCGCGCTTCGTTCCGTTCCAGCGAATCAGTCCGTAGCGATTAAGTTCGCTCTCATCCGCGCCGCCGTCGCGGGCACTAAACCAGATCGCGGCCTTCATGTACGGGTACCCGGCGAGGCAGTGGTAGGCCTGGCTGAGAAACTCTGCCTGCCTCGTTTCGCCAACGCCAGCGTCCTTTTGGCCGGCCCACGCACCACGGGCGCAGCGCGTCGTCGTCGCCGACCAGCCCATCTCGCTCATCATGATCGGCTTAGAGCCATCTCCGTGAGCCGCCATCTCGGCGTGAACCTCACGGAAGCCGAGGAAGCTAAAACGGCCAACGCGATCATTCTCGGAGTAGAAGACCGATGGTGGGTTAATGCCGCAAGCAGTATCGGTATGTACGTCAACGGCATCGAAGGAGCCGCCCGCGCCAGCTGCGTAGAGCGCGTCGACGAACTGGTAGTTGTTCCCGGTCAGCGGTCCAGCTACTACCTGCGTCGTCGGATCGGCCGCCTTGATCGCTGAATAAGAGGCCTTCAGCAGCGGCGCGTAGGCGGCTGCGCTCGGCGTCGTGCCGTGCCAAAACTCAGGCGCGTCAGGCTCATTCCATATGCCCCAAGACTGCACACGCCCGGCGTAACGCGCAGCCAGCCGACCGGCGAAGCGGCCGAAGGCGGCAGGGTCTGTCGGCGGAGCTAGATAATCGCTCGAACCGCTTGCCCAGCGCGGTGTTCCGATCACCGTCAAAGCAACCTTCTTGTGTGCAGCAGCCGCGCGGGCGACGAAATCGTCTAGCTCGGCGA
>CAIJLJ010000024.1 GCA_903821395.1 uncultured Solirubrobacterales bacterium
CCTGACTGTCGGGACGAACGATTAGTAAGTATGGGTACTGTAGCCGGTTTGTACTACTGTAGAAGGACAACGGCGAAGGAACAGACCGTGGAGGACAAGCTGGGAATGATGAAAGCTTTTCACCGCGCGCTCCGCCGCCTGCTGAAGAAGCTGTTCAGCTCCCGGCGCGCATGCAATCCATGGATACAGCGAAGTGGGGCGCGGGCGCGTACCCTCCGGCATTTCGCATCAACGGCGACCAGGTCAGTCTCTGTCTCTCCCGCGCGAACCCTCTCTGTCGTGCAGAATAACAGGCACACACTAGCAGACGCACACATGCGCACGCACGTGGTCTCACTGTTCTACCGTATTCGGTGCGTAGGTTCCGCTGCCGTTCGTCAACCAGCCGTGCAACACCTACACGCACAAGGGCGCAAAGCGCGTGCAAGTCCGGCAGCCTGGCAACGGGGCTCTGGCGAAGCGGCAGTGCACTCTGTGGCTGCACTACCGCATGGAAGGCCCGCAGAACATCCCGCCGGTACTTGTCTTCTCCGGGAAAGGGATGCGCATCTCCGAGGTCGAGCGCGCGGCGTACCATCCCTCCGTGCGGCACTTCTTCCAAGAGAATGCGTGGGTCGACACCGCGGTGGCCGCGAAGGTCGTGAAGGAGGTGGTGGCTCCCGCGAAGAAGGATGCTGACCAGCCGTCCCTGTACTTTTGCGACAACCTCAAGGCGCACAAGTCGGACGAGGTCAAGACTGAGTTCAAGGCGGCCAACTGTGTCCCGTTCTTCTCGCCGCCGGACTGCACGGAGTCGGTGCAGGTGCGGAGCCATCGCGCGAACGAGCGAGCGACGGAAGCAGAGACAGCGAGACGAACAGGCGGGCAGACAGAGAGACAGATGATGCGCGCTGCAGGCGATCGACGCGGGCCTTGGACGTCACATGAAGGTGGAGGTGGGCAACGAGCAAGAGCAGTGGCTCGAGGACGAGAACAACCTTGCAAAGTGGGAGGACGGCGACTTCACTGCGAGCGAGCGCCGCATCCTCATCAGCCAGTGGGTGGGCGAGGTGTGGGAGCGCATGTGCGCCAAGCAGGCGAGCTTCATCCGCAGGACGTTCGTGAAGACCGGGACTGGCATGTCGGTCACTGGAGAGGACGACGACCAGATCCAGCCGGAAGGGACGGAGAACTACACCTTTGAGGGCGAAGTCGATCTCGTCGCGGTGGCCGAGGCGGTGGCAGCGGCTGCTGCTGACGCGCCGGCAGCGGCGGCGGCGGCCGCTGACGCGCCGGCAGCGCCTGTGGAAGGAAGGGCAGACGGTGAAGACGCGTCCGACGTCGACAGTGAGCTCGGAGGGCTGGACAGCGGAGACGACGACGAGCCCGGAGACCCGCCGGGCGAGACGCTCGCAGGAGCCCTGCCCGACGGCACGGAGGTTGCGCCCGATCCGAGCGTCCGAACGTCGACGCCAGCCTCGTTGGCACGCTGGTCGCGGTGAAGTGGCGTGTGGTGGGATGGTGCGTCGGCCGCGTCACCAAGTTCCACGCGAAGCCTCGGCTCAAGGCGCGCCTGAACGTGGAGGTGGAGTACGACGACGGCAGCAGCGGGCACCGCTTCCGCGACGAGTGCGAGCACGCTGCGCATGCGGACGGAGGAGGGCACTACGCAACCACAGACGGAGCGCCGTTCGGCTCGTGGGTGGCGCTGCGCCAGCGCGACGCTGCTGAGTGAAGCAGTACA
>CAIJLJ010000025.1 GCA_903821395.1 uncultured Solirubrobacterales bacterium
GCGTTATCAGCTTCGATGTAGGATTAGTTTGATGCGGGAAAAGCTCGATGAAGCAGTCTTTGTACCGCGAACTTTTGCCCGCGCGGGGCTGATCAGGCCGACAAACCCGATCCGGCTGCTCAAGTGGTTCGGCGTCATGCGCCGCTGGGGAACCTCTATCGCCGGCGGTTACGCCGGCGCTGCCGTCCGACAGCCTGACTCTATTGCGATCATCGATGATGCTGGATCGCTTACCTACGCCGAAGTTGACCAGCGTGCCAATGCCGTGGCTCGCGGTTTCGCCGCCGCCGGGATCGGCCCTGGAGACGGGATCGCCGTCCTCTGCCGTAATCATCGCCACTTCGTCGAGGTGATAATCGCGGCCGACCGGATTGGCGCAAACCTAGTGCTTCTCAACACGATGTTCGCCGAGCCGCAGGTGAGTGAGGTTTGCGACCAAGAGAGCCCGGTTGCGATCGTCTATGACGAGGAGTTCAGCGACAAGGTCGTCGGTGCCAGCGAGAGCAGGGTCGCTTTCGTGGCCTGGACCGATCAGCCCGACGAGTCTTCGAGCGTCACACTCGATCAGCTTCGCGCAGGGCAATCGACGGCGCCTCTCGAGCCGCCGCCAGCGCCGGGACGGATCATCATCCTCACGAGCGGGACCACCGGAAAGCCAAAAGGTGCGCAGCGCGAGCAGCCAAGCTCCCTGGCGCCGGCAGCCTCGCTACTCGACGCAATTCCTCTGCGGGCGGGCGGTAGAACTCTGATCGCACCGCCGCTTTTCCATTCGTGGGGAATGGCGCACTTCTCGCTCGCGCTACTGCTTGGTTCGACGCTCGTGCTGCAGCGTGGTTTTGAACCACGTTCAAGTTTGATGATGGCTGCGCGCCACGGAGTTGACGCGCTCGTCGTCGTTCCAGTGATGCTGCAGCGAATGGTCGACCTGCCGCCTGAAGCGCTGCGTGGGGTCGATCTGTCGCGGCTGCGCGTGATCGCTGCCAGCGGTAGCGCGCTACCAGGCGAGCTGGCGCTGCGGGTGATGGACCGGTTCGGCGACGTTCTTTACAACCTCTATGGATCTACCGAGGCCGCGCACGCAACGATTGCCGGCCCACGCGACCTCCGCGATGCGCCCGGGACGGCCGGGAGGCCTCCGCGCGGCACCGTAGTGCGGCTTTTCGATGAGGACGAGCGAGCCGTCGTCGAGGCCGGAGTGACAGGCCGCATCTTCGTCGGCAATGACCTCGGCTTTGATGGGTACACGGGTGGTCAGACCAAGCACCACATCGACGGATTGATGTCGACCGGCGATGTCGGCCACTTCGATGCTGACGGCCGGCTCTTCGTCGACGGGCGCGACGACGAGATGATCGTCTCAGGCGGCGAGAATGTATTTCCACGAGAGGTAGAAGATCTGCTCTCTGACCATCCAGGAATTGCCGAAGCGGCGGTTATCGGAGTCGCCGATGACGAGTGGGGGCAGCGCCTCCGTGCCTTCGTTGTGCGCGTTGGCGAGGGTGGCCCAGACGAAGCGGAGCTTCAGGATCTTGTGCGCGGGCAGCTTGCGCGTTACAAGGTCCCGCGCGAAGTGCACTTCATTGACGAGCTCCCGCGTAACGCGACCGGCAAGGTTGTGCGCCGAGAGCTCAACAGCGACTGAGGCGCCTCTCTTCCGCGAGGCTCTAATCTGCAGCCGATGGCGAGTGACTCAGAGAGCTTTGATCTTGCGATCCTCGGGCTCAGCCCTGTCGAAGGGAAGCGGCTCGAGCTCGAAGCTGAGCTTGGCGAATTTGAGTTCGCTGGAGAGCCCTACCGGCCCGAGCCGCAGCCTTGCCCAGTAGTAGTTGACGTCACGCGGATGAATAGCGACGGCTGGTCGCTGAAACTTCAATTCGAAACAACCATGCGCGGGACCTGTATGCGATGCCTCGGTCCGGCAGAGCGAAAGATCACCGTCGAAGTTCGCGAGGTGGATCAGGTTGATGGGGGCGAGGAGCTAGACAGTCCGTACATCAGCGGGTCGATCGTCGCGCTAGATCAGTGGGCACACGATTCGCTCGCGCTAGCGCTGCCAACGCAGGTGATCTGTAAGCCCGATTGCTTAGGTCTCTGCCCGACTTGTGGGATCGATCTGAACCTCGATCCAGCTCACGAGCACGAAGCCGATAAGGACCCGCGCTGGTCAAAATTGGACGAGCTGAAGTTCGACTGACGACGGCCACTTCTCTCGGTTCGCTATCTTTGACCGTCGAATGGCCGTTCCTAAGCAACGACAGTCACACAGCCGTACCGCTAAGCGTCGCGCCCAGCACGGGATCGCAGCGCCGACCGGCGGAGGCTGCCCAGAGTGTGGTGCTCCGCGCCTTGCGCATCGCGTCTGCTCTAGCTGCGGTACTTACGGCGGCCGTTCAATCGTCGCCCCGGCCAACACCGACCAGTAACCGCGATGAGCGTCACCGTCGCGGTTGACGCGAACGGGGCCGACCTTGGACCTGCCGAAGTAGCTGCAGGCGCTGCGATTGCCGCTGGGCTCGGCGTGAAGGTGCGCGTCTACGGCCCGGCCGAGCTGATCGGTGAGGTCGTCGAAGGCGTCGAAGTGATTGACGCTCCGGTTTCGATCGCAAAGGAAGCCGACCCTGCTCGCGCGGTTCGCTCCACTCCTGATGCCTCAATTGTGCAAGCCGCTCGTGCCGTAGCCGACGGGGAGGCAGACGCACTAGTCAGCGCCGGAGCTACCGGCGCGACCCTGGCTGCAGGATTGTTCGAGATCAAGCGAGCGCGCGGAATCTACCGTCCGGCGCTCGCCACACCGGTTCCAATTCCCGGGAGCCCGGTGACCCTGCTCGATGTTGGCGCCAACGTAGAGGTACGCAGTGAGCATCTCGTTCAGTTCGCCTTCATGGGCGCTGCGCTAGCTACGACAGTGCTCGGCCAAGAGCGCCCCCGCGTGGCGCTGCTCTCGAACGGTAGTGAGGCGAGCCGCGGCACGGCGGTCGTGATCGAGGCCGGTGCGCAGCTTGCGGCCGGGAGCTACTCCACCTTTGATTTCGTTGGCAATATCGAAGGCAACGACCTAGCGGCCAACATCGCTGATGTGGTTGTGACCGACGGGTTTACCGGCAACGTTGCGCTGAAAGTTCTCGAAGGGATCTCGCAAGCCGTCGTTGGCGGGATCCGCGATGCAGCAACCAGCTCGGTGCGCGCAAAGGCCGGGGGTGCGCTGCTGCGGCCGGCTCTACGCAGCTTCCGCGACGAGATTGACCCTGAGGGCCCTGGCGGTGCCTACATGCTTGGCCTAAGGCGCCTCGCGGTCGTCTCGCACGGCCGCTTTACGCGCTATGGATTCTCGCAAGCGATTCTGCTCGCCGCACGCGCTGTAAATGGCGATCTGGTCGGGCGGACCACGGCAATGTTGGAAGCTGGCGGCGCGCTGCGCCGTTCAGGCGGCGCTGAGGCTGGCAGCACGTCCGAAGGCGTGGCTAGTTTTCCGCCTGATGAATCGTGACGACGTCCTCGAATTAATCCGCCGGCACTTAGCCGACGAGCTCGACGTCGACCCCGCAGAGATCAACAAAGAAACGCGCTTCAAAGAAGACTTAGAGGCCGACTCGCTCGACCTCTACACGCTCGTCCAAGAGCTCGAAGACACTTACGGAACAAAGATGTCGGATGAGCAGGCAGCAGAGATCCTCACCGTCGGTCAAGCAATCGACTTTGTCCTCGCCCACACCAGCGCCAGCTCCTGAATCCTGCAAGCCCTCACCTCACTCCTCGACGGACTTCCGGCCGATCTCTACCGGCAGGTCTTTACGCACGCCTCTTGGGGGGAGCGCAGCAGCGACTCTTACGAGCGCTTGGCCTTCCTCGGGGACAGCGTGCTCGGGCTTGCGATCACGGCTCACCTCTACCCGCTATTGGAGGCGGATCGCTTTGGCGCCGGCCATCTGACCAAGATCAGGGCCCAGACGGTCTCGGGGGCCGCCTGTCGCGAAGTGGCCGTGCGACTCGACGTTCCTGCCCGACTGGCGGCAGCGGCGCCAGAAGGCACGCCTCTTGCAGACACGCTGGTCAGCGAGCGAGTGCTCTCATCAATCGTCGAAGCGATCATCGGGGCCTGCTACCTCGAACAAGGCTACGAGCAGACGGCGGCTGCTGTCGTGGACTGCTTCGCACCGGAGCTGGCGCTCGCGCTGGAGAATCCGATCGATTTCAAGTCGGCGCTGCAGGAACAGCTTGCTGCTCGCGGCCAGCTGGTCGAGTACGAGATCACGCGAGAGGATGGTCCGCCGCACGAGAAGACGTTCTCCGTGACGGCGCGGGTTGCCGGCGAGGTTGTCGGCGAAGGAACAGGGCGCACGAAGAAGGCGGCCGAGCAGGAGGCTGCACGGGCAGCGCTAGGGCCCGCGGCGGGGAGCGACTGACGTGCATCTGAAGTCGATCAGCCTGAAAGGCTTCAAATCTTTCCCTGAGCGAACCGTTCTGGAGTTTGCTCCCGGCGTATCGGTCGTTGTCGGGCCAAACGGCTCGGGCAAGTCGAACATCACAGATGCCGTCCTATGGGCGATGGGTGAGCAGTCACCGCTGGCAGTGCGCGGCCAGAAGATGCAGGACGTGATCTTCGGCGGCGGTCACGGCGTTAAGGCCCGCTCATCGGCCGAAGTTGAGCTGATCATCGACAATTCCGACGGCGCGATTGAGATGCCACTCGGTGAGATTTCGATTCTCCGCCGTCTCGACCGCAACGGCGAAGGCGAGTATCGGCTTAACGGAGCTCGCTGCCGCCTCGTTGACGTGCTTGAAGTTCTCTCCGATACCGGCCTTGGCAAGGAGATGCACTCGGTCGTCTCGCAAGGTCGCGTCGAATCGATCGTCACCTCGAAGCCTCGCGATCGGCGGTTGCTGATCGAAGAGGCCGCTGGGCTCGGCAAACACCGCAAGCGGCGTCGTCGCGCTCAGATCAAGCTCGACCGAGCTCAGGAGAATCTCGATCGCTGCCTCGATATCGAGCGGGAAGCGCGCTCGCAGCTGCGCCCGCTCAAGCGTCAAGCTGAGGCGGCAGAACTGCTCGCGCGCGTAGAGCGTCAGACGACGGAGGCGTCGTGGGAGCTGGTGCGCAACTCGTCGCGCGTCCGCCGCGCCGAACTTGAGAGCGCGGAAAAGGCCGCTATGGCCGCGCGCGAAGCTCGTGACGCGCTGCAGGAAAAGCTTGGGCAGGTGGATCTACGGCGCGAAGAGGCCGAGAAACAGCTCGCCGAACGGAGCGAGCGCCGCGAAGCGATTGCACGCCGCGGCGAACTAGCCCGCAGTGCGGCCGGCAAGATCGAGATGCGAGCCGAGCGGACGCGCGAGAATGCCTTGGCGCTCGCTGATCGCCTCGAGCAGCGCGAGGCGCAGCTCGAGCGCCTGCGGCCTCAAGTTGCCGCTGACTCTCCCGATCAAAGCGGAAGCGAGCGGATCGCCGCGCTCGAAGCACAGGTCGCCAAACACGATCTTGAGCGCGCTGGCGAATTGGACGCGGAACTAGCGGCGCTGCTCGCCGAGCGAGATCAGGCACTAGCAGCGAGTGGCGAAGCTACCGAGCGCCTAGGCGAGGCAAACGCGCAGCGCGGGCTGGCCGAGGCGGCCGCGCAAAGCGCCCGCGCCGAGCTGCGCGGCGCCGAACAGGCCTCAGAGCAGGCGACGCGGGAAGTCGCTCGCCTGAAGGCTGAGCTGGCGCGGCTCGATGACTTTCTGCGCGAGCACGCCGACGCCCCCGACGGCCAACCGTCGCTGGCCGCCAGCCTCGAGGTCGAGGAGGGTTACGAAACCGCCGTTGCTGCCGTGCTCGGTGCGCGGCTGCGAGCCGCAATCGTCGACGACCTACCGACCGGCCAGCAGCTACTCGGACGGCTTGGCTCGGAGGGAGGATCAGCGCTCGTCGCTGCAGCCGGTTCGTCATCCGCAGGCAGCACCGAAGTCCTACCTGGCGCAGTCCCGCTGGCTAATTCTGTTACCGGCGGTGCCAATGCCGATCTGGGCAGAAGGCTTCTCGCTGGGGTATGGCTCGTTGATTCACTCGATTCCCTGCCTCGAGACTTCCCCGGCGTTGCCGTAACCCGTGCAGGCCGCACGTGGAACGGCACTACCGGGGAGCTGCGTCAGAGCGCGAAGGGCGGCCCCGAGCAGGTCTTGGCCGAACGCCAGCGGCGTGAACAGCTCGCGACGGCAGTGGAGAGTGCCGAGGCCTCAGTGGCTGCAGCGGGAAGCGCAATGGAAGCCGCTGAGCAGGCCTCCAGCGCAGCGGTGCAGGCGCTTGCAACGGCTGACGATGGTTGCCGTGGCGCGGCTCGCGGTGCCGCAGAGGCGTCCGAGCTGGCGCGTCGTTCTGAATGGATCATCGAGCAGCGTCGCCAAGCGCCTGAACAGGGCGCCGGCGCGGTCGCGCGAGCGCAGCTCGAGGGTGAGCTCGCCGCAGAGCGCCGTGTAGCCGAGCAAGCCGCTGCTGCCCGTGATGAGCGCAAGCAGGCGGTCGCCACTCTGGAGCTGGCAATCGCCTACGAGATCGGCTTGGTGCCGCTTTACAACGCCTACGAGGAGGCCCTAGCAGGCGCTCACGAGGCGGTCACCGCGCAGATTCAGGTCTTCGAGGCTGAGCTAGAGGCCGACCGCGTCGGCAACGCAGGGGTCACCGACGAGCTTCGAGCGTTCGCACAATCCGGCGCCGAGCTACAAGGAGCCCTCCGCGAAGCTGGCGAGGCGGTCACGTTGGCAGAAGTTACCGCTCAGCAGGCGCGCGATCAGCACGCTGAGACGGAGGTCGAACTCAGCCGCTTGGCGGAGCTGCTCGGTCTCGAGGCCGAGCCGTCAATCGAGCCGCTCGACGACGAGCAGATAGCCGCGCTGGAGCAGAGAATCGTTCGACTAGAACGGCGACGTGAGCAGATTGGCCCCGTTAACCCGCTCGCCAAGGCCCAATACGAAGAGGCGCTCGAGCACGTTGAGACGCTCGAACATCAGCGCACCGACCTCGAGACCGCAATGCGCGAGCTGCGCACGCTGATCCGGGACACGGACCGGCAGATCCGTGAGAGCTTCGAGCAGACCTTTGAGGCGGCGGCAAAGAACTTCGAAGAGCTTGCCGCGCACTGCTTCCCCGGAGGGCAAGGGCGACTGCGGCTAGTGCGCGAAGAGCACGCGCCCAAGGCCGTGCTCGGCGGCGGCGAATCCGAGGAAGAGGCTGCCCGGCTCGAAGCGGCCGAAGATGCAGCCAACGCCGAGGCCGAACGGGAGACCGGCGAGCCCGAAGACGACCTCGGTGTTGAGATCGAGATCACTCCAGCTGGGAAATCGATGAAGCGCCTGACTCTGCTGTCCGGCGGTGAGAAGTCGATGACGGCGATTGCGTTCCTGTTCTCTGTATTTCTCGCCAAGCCGTGCCCGTTCTACATCCTCGACGAGGTCGAAGCAGCGCTCGACGACCTCAACATCGGCCGTTTCCTCGAGCTGCTTCGGCTCTATCGCGACCGCGCGCAGTTCATTGTCGTAACCCATCAGCAGAGAACGATGGAAGCCGCCGACTCGCTCTACGGGGTTTCAATGGGCGGCGACGGTGTGTCGAAGGTGATCAGCCGCAAGCTTCCCGCCGAGACCAGCGACGACGCGGAAGCAATCCGAGCCGCCTAAGTCGGACTCGCCCGCTGGCAGCCAGGCAGTACGCTGTAAGGGATGTCAACGCCCGTAATCTGGCTCTTGATCGCCGCCGCTTTTGCGTTAGGTGAAATTCTGACCGAAAGCTTTTTCCTCGCCCCACTTGCTGCCGCTGCGCTTGTGATGGCTGTGGGAACGCTGCTCGGGGCTGGAGTATTGCTCCTCGTTCTGTTCGCGCTGGCGGCCGGCATCGTCACCTTGCTCGTGCTGCGCCCGCTACTTCGCCGGGAGCGCCTCGATTTCGCTGTCGGTGGCGCAGAGCACGATTTTGTAGTTGGTCAGATGGGAGTAGTCGAAGAGCACGTTGTGAACGACGAATCAACCGGCGTCATTGAGATCGACGGCGAGGTTTGGACCGCCAGAGCGCGCGATGACGGCCAAACCTTTGCTCCAGGCGACGCGGTTGAGGTCGTTGCTGTCCGCGGCGCTGTAGCGCTAGTTGACGCGCCTGAGAAGCCCCGTAGTGCTGACGTGCGGGCCTGAGCTGCAGCGCCCCGCTACCCTCTAGCGCTGACGTTCTGTGAACTTCGAGAGGAACCTGTGGCTGTACGACTAAGGCTCACGCGAGTGGGCGGTAAGAAAAATCCGATTTGGCGCGTTGTTGTTGCCGACCAGCGCTCGCCGCGTGACGGTCGCTTCATCGAAGTCGTGGGTCAGTACAACGCCCAGACCAACCCGTCGACGGTCACTCTCGACGCCGACCGGATCAAGGTTTGGCTTGAGAAGGGTGCTCAGCCGACGTCCCAGGTTCGCAAGCTGCTGCACACGCAGGGCATTCCAGTTTAAGCTCAGTTGATGCGCGAACTACTCGAGTTCCTCGCCCGCTCGCTCGGTGATGATCCGGCGTCAGTTGTTGTTGAACAGTTCGACGACGATGATGGGACTGTTGTCCTTGAACTGACTGTTGGCGAGGATGACTACGGCAAGGTGATCGGCCGCGGCGGTCGCACCGCAAACGCGCTGCGAACCGTTTTGAAGGCGGCAGCAGTGCGCGAAGAACGCCGCGTGCTTGTTGACATTGTCGATTGACGTGTCCGCCGAGTCGGACCAGTGGCTGCAGGCCGGACGAATCGGCCGCCCGCATGGTCTCGACGGAAGCTTTTACGTCACGCGTCCTCGTCCCTTGCTGCTCGAAGTGGGTTTGAGCGTACGCGTCGAGCAACAAGACCTTGAGATAGATCGCCGCGCCGGCACCAACGAGAAACCGATCATTCGGCTTGCGGGGATCTCGACGCCGGAGGCCGTAGAGCAGATGCGTGGTACGGCACTTTTCTGCGCTCTGGCCGACGCTCCCAAGCTCGGCGAGCGCGAATGGTGGGCGGAGGAACTTGAGGGCTGCCGCGTCGTTGATGGAGAGCTGGTCGTTGGCGAGGTTCAGCGACTGCTCGTTCTCCCATCGTGTGAGGTGCTCGAGGTCAAGCGCGCCGACGGGAGCGAACTGCTCGTGCCGATGGTCAGCGACGCGATCCGTTCGGTTGACGTTGAGCAGCGCAAGATTGAGATCAACATCGCCTTCATCGGTGGGGTGTAGGCGATGCAGCTCGACGTCGTAACACTCTTCCCGCAGTGGTTCGAATGGTTCGCTGAGCAGCGCCATGTCGCCAATGCGATCGGCCGCGGCAACGAGCTGCGCGCGCTCGACCTGCGCGAGCACACACCGCTCAGCGGCGGGCAGGTTGATGACACCCCGTTCGGAGGTGGCGCAGGGATGGTCTTGCGCGTGGACGTGATGGAGGCAGCGTTGCGCGGTTTCTACGGTGTTGACCCGACTGAGCTGCCGCGTCAGCGCCGCGTGATCGCGCTAACTCCAGGAGGGCGCGTGCTTGACGAGCAACTCGTTAATGAGCTCGCCGCGGAGCCCGCCGTTACTTTGCTTTGTGGGCGCTACGAAGGTTTTGACGAGCGAATTGTTCAGCACTTCTGTAGCGACGCCGTCTCGATTGGGCGCTACGTGATTGCGGGCGGAGAGTTGGCCGCGATGGTGGTCTGCGACGCAATTCTTCGCAAGCAGCCCGGCGCTCTTGGCGACGCCGACTCCGCGGTCGAAGAATCTTTCAGTGCCGCGCTCGATGGTGATCCCGAATATCCGCACTACACGAGGCCCGCCGAGTTCCGCGGGTGGGGTGTTCCAGATGTCCTGCTTTCTGGCCACCACGAAGAGATTCGGCAGTGGCGCAGGGCAAGAAGTCGTGAGCGTGGGGCGGCGTCGGACGACGCTCCGCTATCCTGATCTATCTCGTCCCGGTCGCGACGCTGATGCGCTCGCTGGAAATTTGGCCGAACCTTCGCGAGCGCCCTCAATATGAGCACAGTAATCGACAATCTTGAACGCGCCCAGTTGCGCCGCGTGCCCAACTTCGCCCCCGGCGACCGGGTCAAAGTCCACTTCCAAGTGATCGAAGGCGAACGCCGCCGTACGCAGGTATTCGAGGGCGTTGTGATCGCTCGTCAGGGCAGCGGCGCGCGCGAGACGTTCACCGTTCGCAAGCAGTCGTTCGGTGTTGGCGTGGAGCGAACCTTTCCCGTGCATTCACCAAAGATCGAGAAGATCGACGTGGCTGCTCGCGGCGACGTGCGCCGGGCAAAGCTTTACTACTTGCGCGACCGCGTCGGCAAGGGTGCGCGCGTCCGTGAACGCGATTACTACGGCCCCGAGGACGACATTGCACCAGGCCTGATTCACGAACCAGTCGCCGCCGCTGAGGCGCCCGCGGGCGATGAGTCGCAGACCGATGCGGATGCCGTTGTCGACGACGTCGCTGCCGTTGACGCTGTCGCGGCCGGCGAAGCGGATGTCGCCTCAGGCGAAGAGGGCGTCACTGAGGAAGCTTCAGTAGAAGTAGCTGCCGAAGAGGAAGCACCAACCGTCGCCGCCGCGGAAGACCCAGCGGCCAGCGCAGCCGAAGACGAGCCTGTGGCCGATGCCGCTGAAGAGCCGGCTGAAGCTGACAGCAGTGACGCGGCGCCCGCAGCCGAGGAGGAATCCGAGCAGCCGGCCGACGGCAGCGACGAACCTTCCGGCGACGCAGCGTGAGTACAGCCAAGCCGCAGAAGCAGAAGAAGTCCACAGCAGGCTCGGTAATCGAGCTTGTCGTGATCGTGGCGGTGGCGCTCGGCCTTGCACTGCTGATTCAAGCTTTCGTCGTCAAGCCCTATCGGATTCCGAGCGAGTCGATGGTGCCGACTCTGCAGGTCGGTCAGCGCGTGCTCGTAAATCGGTTGACGACACGCTTCGGCGAGCCGTCCGTTGGCGACGTGACCGTGTTCCACCCACCGTCGGGCTCAGAGCAGATGCCACTTGACCAATGCGGCGAGAGGATGCCAAGGCTTACGGCCTGCGACAAGCCGACGGCGACGGCGTCCGATGTCAACTTCATCAAGCGGATCGTCGCCGGCCCTGGCGACACGATCTCGATTATCCACGGCCGCGTGATTCGGAATGGAAAAGCGACTAGCGAGCCGTTCATCAGCAATACCTGCGCGAACGACAGCGGCGCCGACTGCACGCTGCCGCGGCCGATCACGATTCCGCCCGGGCACTGGTTCATGATGGGCGACAACCGTGGCGAGTCCGACGACAGCAGATTCTGGGGACCCGTCCCAACCGCCTGGATCATTGGGCCAGCATTCGCCACCTACTGGCCACCAAACCGAATCAACCTCTTCTAAGGCTCCCGCCTCCACGCGCGCGAAACGCAAGGCCTCTGGCCGCGGATCGAGCGGTGCGAGGCTGATCGCCCATGACCGCGCCGTCGGCGCCCGTTGGGTCGCAGGAGCCGACGAGGCGGGGCGAGGCTGTCTCGCTGGCCCTCTCGTAGCCGCCGCTGTACTGCTCGATCTCGATTCGATTGGCGTTGCTGAGGTGCGGGCGCTTGGAGCGCTTAACGACTCCAAGCAACACGACCATGCGGCCCGTGAGGCGCTGCTGCCGATCGTAATGGAGACTGCGCAGCGAGTTGTGGTCGTTTCACGCAGCGCCCGGGGTATCGACGAGCGTGGGCTGCACAAGACCAACCTCGCCGCGCTGCGCGAAGCGCTGATCCGCGTCGCCCGCCCCGGTTGCGTCTGCCTGATCGATGGTTTCGCAGTTCCGGCTTTCGACCACGAGCAGCGAGCGGTAGTCGGTGGCGATGGGCTTAGTGCGGCGATCGCTGCCGCTTCGATTGTCGCCAAGGTGACCCGTGATCGCTTGATGGTGCGGGCGGGCGAGCAGCTCCCCGAGTGGGGATTCGGCGCGCACTTCGGCTACTCGACCGCTGCGCATCGCGAGGCAATAATCGAGCATGGAGTCTCGCCGCTGCACAGAATGTCGTTCCAGTCGAGTGCCTACGAGCAGCTCGCGCAGTAGCTCTAGAAAGCGTTCTCAATGTGATCGAGCCGAAGCAGCTGCCCTTGGCAGTCGAGCAGAATGCCGACGGCGTCGAAGCGCAGGTCGCGCGCGCTGGGTCGTTGCTGGGATTCGGCGAGGAATGCCGCGGCTAGCCTGCGGACCTGGCGGCGCTTGTGGTCGCCGAGAGAGTCCCATGGTGCAGAGCTGCGCTGTGACCGGCGCGTCTTAACTTCGACGAAGACGAGTGTTGACTCGAGTAACACGACTAGGTCGATCTCACCGAAGCGCGTGCGGTGGTTACGGGCAACGAGTTGGTAGCCAAGTCGCTCAAAGTGTTCGAGCGCCAACCGTTCGCCGGCGCGGCCGAGGACGTGGCGGGGATCGGGGGTCGTTGATCGAATGACGCCGAAGCTATGGGCAAGTTTGTTCTTGCGCTACCGCGGCTCGGTGACGCCAATGTGACCTGTTTGCGGCTGAGGGCGAAGTCGTTTATGAAGCTTTGCTGAAATTGCACAGATCGCTGGCCCCGAGTCGCGAGTGCGTCCGTAGCGTCGTCGCCAATGGTCACTGAGGTCTTGACGTTCACAATCGACGGGCTGCGGCCGCAGGCAGTGACCGTGGAGGCGGACCTGCGCCGCGGCCTTCCGAGCTTCACGATTGTCGGCTTGGCAGACCGAGCCGTCGCCGAAGCGCGCGAGCGTGTTCGCGCGGCGCTAGTGAATTGCGGCTTCGAATTCCCGATGCGGCGCTTGACGGTCAACCTCGCGCCGGCTCACCTTCGCAAGGCCGGGCCAGGCTTTGACTTGGCAATAGCCTGCGCGATCTTGGCCGCCAGTGGCCAGATCCCAACCGAGCCACTGGTTAGAACAGCGTTCTTCGGCGAGCTTTCGCTTGGCGGCGAGGTGAGGTCGTGTCGCGGCGCGCTGGCGGTCGCTGAGGGTGCTCAGGCAGCCGGCTTGGCCGCACTAGTCGTACCGCCCGAGTGCGCAGCTGAGGCGAGACTCGTTGACTCGCTTCGCGTCGACGCGCTCTCCGCACTGAGTGAGATCGGGGCCGTCCTCGCGGGCGAATCCAACGGCGACGAAGGTGACCTGCCGGCGCGTCCCGAGCCAGGGCCCGTATACCGGCCCGATCTAGCCGACCTGCGCGGCCACCGAGCAGCAATTGACGCGCTGACGATCGCAGCAGCCGGCGGCCACAACCTCCTTCTTAGTGGGCCTCCCGGTACAGGCAAGACGATGATTGCTCGTCGCTTGCCGAGCATTCTCCCGCCGCTCAGTCGCGCTGAGGCATTGGAGGTCACGCGGATTCAAAGCATTGCTGGACTTTCTAGCGACGGTGCGCTTGCCGACCAGCGTCCGTTCCGCGCGCCGCATCACACGATCTCGGCGGCTGGGCTGGTTGGTGGTGGGGCCGTGCCTATTCCAGGCGAAGCGACACTGGCGCACCGTGGCGTGCTTTTCCTCGATGAGCTCTCGGAGTTCGATCGCAGGGCTCTGGAAGCGCTCAGGCAGCCGCTTGAGGACGGCGAGGTGACGATTGTGCGTGGGCAGGAAACTGCCTGCTTCCCAACCCGCTTTGCGCTGATCGCGGCGACCAATCCCTGCCTCTGCGGTCGCGGTGGCAAAGCCTGTCGTTGCAGTGAGCCGGAATTGACTCGGCACCGCCAGCGTCTTTCGGGGCCACTCCTTGATCGGCTCGATTTAGTCGTCGGTGTCGAACGACCGTCGTCGGCCGCGCTCGCAGCTGAACCGTTGACGACCAGCGCCCAGGTCGCCGCGCGCGTTGCTGGTGCGCGGGAGGTGCAGATCGCTCGTAGCGGATGCGCCAACGCGCAGCTGGTGGCGCGCGACATGCTCGCCGCTACCGTCTGCAGCGCGGCGGCAACGAGCGCTCTATCGCGCGCGTATGACGCTGGTGGCCTCAGCGCCCGCGGCCGCGATCGGGCGTTGCGGGTAGCGCGGACGATCGCCGATCTGGCCGGAGAACCGGAGGTGACGGTCGAGGCGCTCGCTCAGGCTCTTGGCTACCGCCACGAGAGCGATCGGCTCGGTTCGCGGTGAATGACGCTTGCGACCGCTGTACCCGGCGCAGCTGGCTGATTGGGCGACTCTCCGCGCATCTCGACCAGATCCGTGGCAACCGACCCGCGATCCGAGGAGTTCTAGCGCTGAGTGACCGCAAGTTAATCGCTTCGCTAGGTGGCCGCGAGCAGGGAAGGATCACGGCGCAATGGGAACGGCTTGATCCGGCCGCTCAGCGTCAACAGTGGCAGTCAGCGTCGACATTCGCGATCTGCCGCCACAGCCGGAGCTTCCCGCGGTCGCTCGCAGATCTCCCCGATCCGCCTGCCGTTCTCCACCTCTATGGGGCGCGAGATCGTTTCGATCATCTGATCTCCTCCTCGGCATCGGTCGCTCTAGTCGGGGCTCGCCGAGCATCGGCTGACGGCCTTGAGCTGGCACGCGAACTCGGTCGCACTTTGTCGCTCTGTGGCGTGACCGTAATTAGCGGAATGGCGCTCGGAATCGACAGCGCTGCGCACGAAGGGGCGCTAGCAGCTGGAGCCCAGACAGTTGCTGTGCTGGCGTGTGGGCCGGAACGCGCCTATCCCGCTAGGCGCACGCGACTTCACAGCGAGCTAGCAGAGCGAGCCGTAGTCGTCTCCGAGCTACCGCCTGGAATACCGCCGTACCGGTGGGCATTTCCGGCGCGCAACCGAATCATCGCCGCCTTGGCGCAGATGGCAGTTGTTGTCGAAGCCGCGGAGCGCTCTGGCTCACTGATCACAGCTGAGATTGCAGCCGATCTCGGCCGAGCGGTCGGCGCTGTTCCCGGCCACCCCAGCTCTTGGCACAGCAGCGGCGCCAACGCGCTCCTGCGCGACGGCGCCCACCTAATTCGCGACGCGCGCGACATTCTCGACGACGCGTTCGGGGTCGAGAACGTCGGTAGCCCTAGCGCGAGCCGCGAGCCGCTCCCTCTCCCGCCAGACCTCAGCGGTGATCAAAAGGCAGTGATCGCAGCGCTCGATGCTGGCTTTTCGACGGTTGCCCGCGTCGCTGAATACTGTGCTGGCGTCGCCGAGGTCGTCGCGCCGCTGACTGAGTTGGAGCTACTTGGCGTGGTCGAACGGCATAGCGACGGCAACTACAAGCGACTTTAGATCGACCGCCAACAAAGTCGGGCGTCGGCACGCCGCTCAGGCAGGCTGGCATAATCGCTCTTAGTGCTCGTTTTGAGCCGTCCCAATCAATGGAGCCCCGCTGAAATGACCGACGCCGTTTCCTTCAACATGAAACACCGCAGCGCAGCGCTCACCGATGGGCCAGAGCGTGCCGCAGCGCGCGCCTACCTCAAGGGAATCGGCTACGACGATGAGGCGCTCGCGAAACCGATTATCGGCGTGGCCTCAACTTGGATTGAGACGATGCCCTGCAACTTCCACCTACGCGCGCTCGCGGCGAAGGTCAAGGAAGGCATTCGCGCCGCCGGCGGCACGCCGATGGAGTTGAACACGATCGCGATCTCAGACGGGATCACGATGGGAACTCCCGGGATGAAAACTTCGCTCGTCTCACGCGAAATAATCGCCGACTCGATCGAGCTAGTCGGCCGCGGCCATCTGTTCGACGGTGTGGTGGCCCTTTCCGGCTGCGACAAGACGATCCCTGGCACCGTGATGGCGATCGCGCGACTCAACGTCCCGTCGGTGATGCTTTATGGAGGCTCGATTCCGCCCGGCCGCTTCCAAGGCCACGACGTCACAATCCAAGATGTGTTCGAGGCGGTCGGCGCACACTCGGCCGGCAAGATGAGCGACGAAGAGCTGCACGAGCTTGAAGGCGTTGCGAGCCCGGGTGCCGGCGCCTGCGGCGGGCAGTTCACGGCAAACACGATGGCGATGGCCTACGAGATAATGGGCATCTCACCGATGGGCTCGGCGATGGTTCCGGCCCAGGACGCAACCAAGGCCGACGTTGCCTTCTCGATTGGTGAGCTGGTTATGGACGTCCTACGCCGTGGCGTGATGCCGAGCGACATCATCACGCGCAAATCGATCGAGAACGCGATCGCCGGAGTGGCAGCAAGCGGTGGCTCGACCAACGCGGTGCTCCACCTGCTGGCCTTGGCACGCGAAGCCAAAGTCGAGCTCGACATCGATGACTTCGATCGAATCAGCGAAGCTACGCCGCTGCTCTGCGACCTCAAGCCAGGCGGAAAGTACGTGGCAGTCGATCTTTACGCGGCTGGTGGGGTCCCGCTCGTGGCGAAGCGCCTCCTCGAGGCAGGACTGCTGCACGAAGACGCACCGACCGTGACCGGCCTCTCGATTGGCGAAGAGGCGGCGCGGGCGACCGAGACCGATGGGCAGCAGGTCGTTCGACCGCTAGATAACCCAGTCAAGGCTTCCGGTGGTCTCGCGATTCTGCGCGGCAACATTGCCCCCGAGGGCTGCGTCGTCAAGCTCGTCGGCCATGAGCGGCGCCACCACGAAGGACCGGCGCGAGTCTTCGAGAGCGAAGAACTCGCGATGGACGCCGTCACGCACGGCCAAATTGAGAAGGGCGACGTGGTGATCATCCGCAACGAGGGGCCGGCAGGGGGCCCTGGGATGCGGGAGATGCTTGCAGTAACTGCCGCAATCAACGGCGCTGGGCTAGGCGAGCACGTGGCGCTGCTCACCGATGGCCGATTCTCGGGCGCAACCTACGGCTTCATGGCTGGGCACGTTGCACCAGAGGCTTTCCGGGGCGGACCGATCGCTGCCGTCCGCGATGGCGACAAGGTCACAATCGATGTTGACAAGCGCACGCTTGACGTCGATCTGACCGTCGCCGAGATCGACGAGCGCGTGGCAGCATACGTGCCACCGGCCAATCCCGACCGAACCGGAGTGCTGGCTAAGTACGCCGATCAGGTTGGCAGCGCGTCCGAGGGCGCGGTGACACTCGTTGATTAGGCCCGCTGAACTTAACCAATGAGGATCGCAATCGACATCGACTCAACGCTCCACCATTACTGGGAGCAGCTGGCAGAGGTTGTGCGGCTCCGTTATGGCGTGGTCCTTCCGTACGAGCAGCAGCACACATGGGGGATTAGCGAGCTCGAACAAGAGCAGCTGGCCGAGACGATTGCTGAGACTCACAGCGAGGAGTGGATCAGCGCCGCCGAGCCGTACCCCGGATCGGTCGAAGTCGTTAACCGCTGGTCTCAGGCCGGGCACTTCGTCCACATCACCAGCCACCGCGATGTTGCCGCGGCGGCTCCGACCGAGCGCTGGCTCGACGCGATTGGCCTCCAATACGACGAGCTCTACTGCTCTTACGACAAGATCACACGTTGTCGCGAGCTCGAGATTGACTTGCTAGTCGATGACAGTCCGGTGAACCTGCAGAGCGCGCTCGACGAAGGCATCCGCGGCGCAACGCTGATCCACCCGTGGAACGCAGAGGTATGCAAGTCGAGCGAGATCACCAGCGCTGAGGATTGGCCTGAGCTAGGGCGACTACTAGAACCGCTTCTTGCACCCGCTGTTTGAGTCGTAATTCGGCAGGGAGATGCTGCCTCGCAGCGAACTAGGGGGTAACTGCGATAACCAGCGCAGGCTGCTGCCTCTGCGGCCTATGGTTAAGCGGTCTTCCAGATGCCACGCAAGTACCTAATCCCACTGATCACCGTAGGCGTGTTCCTGCTGGTCCTTGTTGGCGGCGCCTACGCCTACGACAGCGCCACATCGCAGACGATCGAGAGCGGCGTCACGGTTGGCGGGGTGAACGTCGGAGGTCTAAACGCCGACGAAGCTCGAGCGAAGCTTCATCAAAACCTGCTGGCATCGCTGGAGGTCCCGGTAACAGTGACTCGCGGTTCAGAGTCGTGGCAGCTGGGTCCATCGGAGTCGAAAGTTGGCGTTGACATCGACGGCAGTGTCAACGCAGCGCTGTCGAAGGGCAACTCAGGCAACTTCATAACCCGTGCCATTCGAAAGATCAGCGGGAGCTCAGCTGACGCAACCGTCGTGCCGACCGTGACCTACTCAGCGCCGGCAGCGCGTCGCTTCACTGATCGGGTGACAAGGGCGATCGATCGACCGGCCAAAGATGCTTCGCTTACTTTCACCGTCTCGGCAGTAGCGCCGGTGGCGTCGAAGCCTGGCGTTGCCGTCAATCGTCGGGCGCTCCGTAGCGCAGTCGCGACGGCCTTGGCTACTCCTGGGATCAGCCACAGAGTGCCGGTCACGGTGCGCGTTCTCAAACCGAAGGTTACGACCGGACAACTGGCTCAAAAGTACCCAGTTCTAATAACCGTCGACCGTTCGAATTTCCGCTTGACGCTGTTCAAGAACCTCAAGCCGGTGAAGACCTACCCGATCGCCGTTGGTCGAGCGGGTCTTGAGACACCAGCAGGGCTCTATTCGATCCAGGACAAGCAGGTAAACCCGAGCTGGCACGTGCCAAATAGTGCTTGGGCGGGCGCGCTCGCAGGTAAGACGATCCCACCCGGACCCGCCGACCCGATCAAGGCACGCTGGATGGGCATCGCCGGTGGCGCCGGGATTCACGGCACGAGCGAGGATTCGTCGCTTGGCTCGGCCGCGTCGCATGGCTGTGTGCGGATGTCAATCCCCGACGTGATCGATCTCTACGATCGCGTCAGCGTCGGAACGCCTGTCTTCATCGCCTAGAGGTGAGGGCCGCCGCGAGAGTCGGTCCCGCCGCGAATCTCGGCGATGGGAATCTCTTCCCAGCCCTGCTCGGCTAGCAGGCGATGATGGTCGCTATGGCGAAAGACAAGTGACCCAAGAAAAATACCCTGCTCAGGCCTGCGCATCACCGAGTACCACATCGTCGTTGCGTCACGAGATCCTTGGATCTGGTGCCAAGGTCGTGGCGGAGGCTCACCGGCTGCGCAGACGCCGTCCGCTTCCAGCCCGGCTGTAGTCGCCACCTGACCATCTGCCGTATTTATGAAGAACAACGCCACAGCCACCGAGGATACGACCACTGAGCTCACGGCAGCTTGGGAGGTTGCTCTGGGCCTTGTTAGCGATGACTTGGTTCGCCGCGGCAGCGCCGAGCGCACGCGCCGCGCCTACCGCAGCGATCTGCTGCAGTTCGCAGAATGGGCGATGCACGGGCAACTCGAACCAACCGATGTAGACGTGCGCCAGCTCCGCCGCTACGCCGCGTACTGCGGCGAGAGCGAGCTCGCGCCTTCTACCGTCGCTCGCAAGCTTGCAGCTCTGCGGGCCTGCTTCCGAACCCTGCGTGAACACGGCATTGTCGAGCAGAATCCGGCCGAGCTAGTCGCCGCGCCGAAGCGCCCGTCTAACTTGCCACGAGTTTTGCGCCCGGCTGAGCTGGCAAAGCTGCTTGACAGGATCCCGGCCGGCACCGCGCTCGAGGCGCGCGACAGAGCACTGATCGAACTGGCATACGGATCGGGGCTCCGTGCTGAGGAGCTTGTCAGCGCCGATGTTGCCGCGCTGGACTTGGACGGAGAGGAGATCAGGGTTGAAGGTAAGGGTGGAAAGACTCGCCTCGTTCCGATCGGCGAATACGCGCGGGGTGCATTAGTCGGCTACCTCGAACGCGCGCGGCCAGCTCTGTTGAGCGATCAAACCGAACCGGCCCTTTTCCTCTCGAAGTCCGGACGCCGACTTCAGAGTTCCGACGTGCGTCGCCGGCTCAGGCTCTGGGCAAGAGCAGCCGAGCTACCGGGCCGGGTGCACCCGCACGCGCTTCGCCATTCGTTTGCCACGCACCTGCTCGACGGTGGGGCCGACCTCCGCGCGATTCAGGAGCTGCTCGGCCACGAGCACCTTTCAAGCACGCAGATATACACGCGGGTTGAATCGGCGAGGCTGCGCACTGCATATAGCTCCAGCCACCCACGCGCATGAGTGCTCCGCTGCGGCTGTAAGTAGCTGCTCCGCTACCGTTAACCGCCGTGACCGTCCGTCAGATCTCAACAGCGCGCGAGCCATCGTTTTGTGCCGTCTGCGAGCGCAATCTTCTGCGCGGCGAGGAATACAGCGGTTTTCTCCACGGAGGGCAGCGGAAGATCGTCTGCGAGCTGTGTACGCAGCGTGCAACTCAGCTCGGGTGGATCCGCGAGTCTGGCGACACGGCTCCTGCGACCGGGCGGATCGGCTGGATTCGGCGATCGCCGGGGCGGACGATTGGCGGCCGTCGCGGCAAGCGCAACGAGCCCGCCGAAGCAGACCTGCTGGTGCCGCCCGAGGCCGAGCAGTTGGTTGAGCACTCTGGCGAAGAAGGCGACCTACTTGATGCTCAAGCGACGCAGCCGATAGAGCTCGAGCAGCGCTCAGAGTTTGAACTGCCGCCGAAGCCCGAACTCGCTGTCAACGAGCGCGCAGTTCGCGCGGTTCCGACTCATGCCGACATGAAAGGTGCCCGCGCGATCGAAGTCTTCAACGTCGGTCCGCA
>CAIJLJ010000026.1 GCA_903821395.1 uncultured Solirubrobacterales bacterium
CCAACGAGCGTGGAATGGTCAACACCCTCGTCGGCTTCAAGATCGATGGTGATGACGTTCCGATTGAAGGCTCAGCGATCGTTGTCGACGGCCAGCCAGCCGGCCGCGTGACATCAGCCAGATACTCCGAGCTGCTCGGCCAGTCGATCGGACTCGCGTGGGTACCGGCCGCCCAAGGCAAGGATGGCGGATCGCTGCACATCAAATACGGCAACAAGAGTCAGACAGCGACCGTTGTACATGGAGCCTTCTACGACCCCGACCAGGAGCGCCTACGTTCATGAGCCTTCAATTCCTATCCGCCGATCAAGCACAAGTTCAGGGAGCCTTTACTCCCTTGCTTCAGAGCAACATCGAGGCTGAGCTGATCTCAGCCGGCGCCCAGATCGAAGAGCGTGACGGCTGGCGCGTAGCCGCGAGCTACGGGGACACGATCGCAGAGAAAAAGGCTTGCGCGGAGAGCGTTGGCGTGGCGGAGCTGTCAAGCCTCGGGATCACAGAGCTTCTTGCCAATCCGGCCGTCATCGAGGCAATCACGACCGAGGTAGCAGGGACCGCAGCCAAGCTCGGACTGGCAGTTTTTGCCGGCAATGCGTGGTGGTGCACCGTCAAGCCCGATCGCGTCCTAGCGATCACATCCCCCGGCGACACCGCAGCGCTGCGTGGCCGCCTTGAATCGGCGGCAGGCGCACGGAGCGAGCTCACTTCGGTTACCGACCTCACAAGTACGATGACCACGTTCTCGGTCAGCGGGCCGCTTGCGCGCGACACCGTCGCGCGCATCACGGCGCTCGATCTTCGTGAGCGTGAGTTCCCGCTCCACGGCTTCCTGCCCGGCTCGATTGGCCGCGTACCAGGGTTGCTGCTGCGCCAAGGGCCGGACAGCTTCCTTCATACCTTTGGCGCCGCGAGCGCCCAGTACATGTGGGAGTCAGTGATCGACGCTGCCGAAGAGCTCGGCGGGCGACCGGTCGGAATCGATGCGCTTGGCCCGCTGGGCGGCGCGGTGGAGGCAACTACCAATGCGTGACATTTTCCGTCAAAGCAAGATGTGGCACACGCCTTCGAAGCTGAAGGACAACTACGAGGTCGTCATCATCGGCGGCGGCTCGCACGGGCTCGCAACCGCCTACTACCTGACTAAGCACCACGGCATCAAGGACATCTGCATCCTTGAGAAGAACTACATCGGCGCCGGCGCATCAGGCCGCAACACGACGATCCTGCGCTCTAACTACAAGACTCCCGAAGGCGCTCGCTTCTACGACGCCTCCGTCAAGCTCTACGAGAACCTTTCGAAGGACCTGCAGTTCAACCTGATGTTCTCGCAGCAGGGCCACCTGACGCTCGGCCACACCGACCGCGCGATGTTCGTAATGCACGAGCGCGCTGAGGTTAACCGGCTCGTTGGCATCAACACCTCAGTCGTTGACGCCGACGAGGTGCAGCGGATGGTCCCTGCGATGCAGGTGACCGACGACGCCGAGTACCCGATCATGGGCGCCCTCTACCACCCGCCGGGCGGCATCATCCGCCACGACGCCGTTGTATGGGGCTACGCGCGCGGCGCCGATCGCGGCGGGGCCGAGATTCACTCCAACAGTGAGGTCACAGCGATCCACAAGGAGGGCGATCGCGTTACAGGAGTCACCGTCAACGGTAACCAACGCGTCAATGGCGGAACCGTTCTCTCAGCGACCGCGGGCTGGTCCTCAATTCTCTCGGAGATGGCGGGATTCGAGCTGCCGATCACGACTCACATCCTTCAGGCGTTCGTAACTGAGCCGGTTAAGCCACTGCTCGACAAGGTGATCGTCTCCTCGCAGATGCACGTGTACATCTCGCAGACCGACCGCGGCGAGTTCCTGATCGGCTCCGAGATCGAGCCCTGGACGACCTACCGGATGAACGGCACGCTCAACTTCCTGCAGGAGTCAACGCGCCACGCTCTTGAGCTCTTCCCGCAGCTCGAGCGCGCTCGCATGCTCCGCAGCTGGGCAGGGCTCTGCGACCTTAGCCCCGACTACTCACCGATCCTCGGTAAGACCGAGGTCGACGGCTTCCTCGTCTCGACTGGCTGGGGAACCTACGGCTTCAAAGCGGCGCCAATCGTTGGCGTAACGCTTGCTGAACTAATCGCAACCGGCAAGACGCCCGACCTAATCAAGCCGTTTGAGGTTGAGCGCTTCTACACCGATGAGCTCGTCTCCGAGCTCGGCGCAGCAGCCGTCTCGCACTAGCGCCGTAGGTGCAGCAACTTTTCACTAACCCAAAACACAGGAGCAGTCATGAAGAGCAGCCTCGAGATCGCCCAAGAAGCCGAGCTAATTCCGATCGACGAGATTGGCGCCACGCTCGGTCTTGAACCGGATGAGCTCGAGCCTTACGGCCGCTTCAAAGGGAAGATCGAGCTCTCGGTGCTCGAGCGGCTCAAGGATCGTCCTGACGGCAAACTGATCTGCGTTGCAGGAATGACGCCAACCAAGGCCGGCGAAGGAAAGACGACGACCGCGGTTTCGCTTACGCAGGGATTGGGCAAGATCGGTAAGACCCCAGTCCTGTGCCTGCGCGAGCCATCGCTTGGGCCGGTCTTCGGGATCAAGGGAGGTGCCGCAGGCGGCGGTTACGCACAGATCGTGCCGATGGAGGACCTAAACCTCCACTTCACCGGTGACATTCATGCCGTCGGTGCGGCCAACAACCTGCTCGCCGCACTACTCGACGCGTCGATCTTGCACGGCAACCCGCACAGCATCGACGCTCTGCGCGTGACCTGGAAGCGCGCGCTCGACATGAACGACCGCGCGCTCCGCGACGTCGCGATTGGCCTCGGTGGCCGCGCAAACGGCTACCCGCGTGAAACCGGGTTCGACATCACGGCCGCCTCCGAAGTGATGGCGATCCTGGCCGTCGCGAGCGACCTTCAGGACCTGCGTAAGCGGCTCGGTGAGATCACCGCCGCCTACCAGTTCGACGGGGTTACACCGGTAACCGGAGAGGATCTCCAGGCCGCCGGCGCGATGACCGTCCTCCTGAAAGACGCGCTGAAGCCAAACTTGATTCAAACGCTTGAAGGCCAGGCCGCGCTGATGCACGCAGGCCCGTTTGCCAACATCGCGCACGGGAACAACTCTGTGATCGCTGACCGCATTGCGCTGAAGCTCGGGGACTACGTTCTCACTGAGTCCGGCTTCGGCTCCGACATGGGCATGGAGAAGTTCATGGATATCGTCTGCCGCGCCGGCGAGCTGCGGCCCGATGCCGTGGTCCTCGTTTGCACCGTTCGCGCGATCAAACACCACGGGGGGATGGACGAGGAAAGCGACTCACCTGAGGTGAACCGCAAGGCAATTGAAGACGGAATGTCGAACGTCTACCACCACCTCAGTCTCGTCAAAGAGTTTGGCCTCCCCTGCGTCGTTGCCGTCAACCGCCGCCCGGGTGACACCGACGAAGAGGTCGAGATGGTTCGTTCGCTGGCGCTCGAAGGTGGAGCATTCGCTGCCGAGCTCAATGAGGCTTTCGAGAAGGGTGGCGACGGAGCAGCCAAGCTGGCAGAAGCAGTCGTTGCAGCAGCCGACCAGCCGTCCGACTTCCAGTTCCTCTACCCCGAGGACGCGACAATCAAGGAGAAGATCCACGCGATCGCAACGAAGGCCTACGGCGCCGATGACGTCGTGTACTACCTCGATGCGGAGCGCAAGATTGAGCAGTTCACCAATGCCGGCCTCGACAAACTGCCGATGTGTATGGCTAAGACGCCGCTTTCACTTACTCACGACCCAACACAGCTTGGCGCCCCCACCGGCTTCACGCTGCCCGTGCGAGATATGCGTGCCTACACCGGAGCAGGATGGCTCGTTCCACTCTGCGGCGACATCATGCAGATGCCGGGCCTTGGGAAAACGCCAGCGGCGTTCGACATCGATATCGACGCCAACGGCAACACAGTCGGGCTCTTCTAATTAGGCTGGCGCGATGAGCGCCGTCAGCAAACAAACCGTTGGCGACCTTCTGAACGAACTTGCGTCAGTTGGGGAGAGTGCATCGGCTGGTACAGCAGCGGCGCTCACTTGCGCACAAGCCGCGGCGCTACTCGAGCTGACGGCATTACTCGCGGCGAAGCGGCTTGGTGACGACGAGGAGATGACTCGGGTGGCCGCTTCGGCAACGGTTCTACAAAGCGCGGCGCTAATAGCACTCGATCACGAACGAACTGCTTACGCCGACGCGGTTGAGCACGGCGATCTCACAGAGGCAGCCAATCCTCCCGTGGCGATCGCTCTGGCCGCAGCGCAGATCGCCGACGGGGCCGCCAGCGTTGCCAGCGCCGGTCATTGGCCGTTCACACCCGATGCCGTTGCCGCAGCAGTCCTAGCGGAGTCTGCCGCGAGCATCGCGGCTCTGATCGTGCGCGCTAATCTGCGCGATGTGCCAAACGACCCGCGACTAGAGATCGCAGCCAAGGCGTCGACACAAGCGGCCGCAGCAGTCGAGAGAGCGAACGCCACTTAGATGGCCGCGAAGTCAGCAAAAGCCGCCACCGCTCGCGTCTCGGTAGTTGACAGCGCTGAAATCTCCCTGCGCGAGTGGCTGGGGCCTGGCAACCACCGGCCTGGGGATCGCCTCCCACCCGAGCAGGAGATCGCCACGATGCTTGGCATCTCCCGTGGCACGCTGCGGCTGGCGTTGGAACGCCTCGCTGCGAACGGCGAGATCGTGCGCCGCCAAGGCTCGGGGACATACGTTGGACGCGTTGCAGTGCCCGCGGCCTTCAGCGAAGGGCTCGAGGTGCTCGAGTCTTACGCATCGCTAGCGAAGCGCCAGGGCCACAGCGTAAAAGGCCGAGACGTCACGATTGCCCAACGCCGCGCGCCGGGCTTCGTCGCTGAGGCCCTAAACCTGCGGAAAGGATCCAACGCCCTCTGCGTAGAGCGAACACTGCTCGTAGATAGAGCGCCGGCCGCGCACATGCGCGACTGGATTCATCCGTCGGTCCCGCTGCCGTCGCTTGAGCGACTAACGGCGGACATTGAGAACGGGCAGATGATGCTGGACATAGTGATCGGCGCTGGCGTTCCAGTTGCCTTCGCCCGAACCGGCATTCGGCCCCGGCTGCTGGAGCCGGGAGAAGAAGTCGGTGCGGCGCTCGGCGTGACGCGGACGACCGGTGCGCTGGAGATCACAGAAACGATCCACATCAACGATGGTGATGCGGTGCAGTATTCGATTGACGTATTTCCTCCGGGAGCGATTGACCTGCACGTCCTGCGCGGAGTTGGCGACCGGGAGCTGTTACCGGTCAGCGCCCGCAGTAGCGAATAGCCGCCGGTATGCGGCGTGTGCAGCTGAGCGCCTAGGTAGACTCCTGTAATGCGTGTTGTTCAGCGCGACCCGATGGAAAACCCGTTTTCCCAAACGCCGCACGAGCGGCCTGCGCGGCGTTCAGTCGCTTCTCTACGCCTTCTGCTGGTTGCGGCCGCGGTCTGCGCGCTAACGGCGCTTGTTGGCTGCGGAAGCGCATTGAAAGCGACAGACCCAGGGCTAGAGACCTCAGCCCAAGCGGCCGTGACCCAGTCGACCGGCAGATCGTCTGGCAACCCAGCGGCCGCGGCGACCGTCGGGACAAAGACAGGTAGCGCTCCGGCGGCCAGTGAGACTAAGGCTCCCGCCGTCTCCGCGTCATATATTCCAGCTAGCGCGGCGTATACGGCTGCAGCGGTCTACCTGCAGGGAGACTCACTCACGGTTCCAGTAACCGGCCTGCTGACCCGTCTGGTTCCAAAGGACACTTGGGCGATTTCGGCAAAGATTGGCCGCCCGCTGAGCGTTGGACTTTCGCTGCTGACGCAGCGCGCGAAGAAACCGGGACTCCCGCAGATCGTCGTGATGGAGATGGGTTCGAACGACGACCCGGCGATGCCGTCCGCGTTCGCAAGAATGATGGCTCAGACGATGACCGTGATTGGTTCAAGCCGCTGCGCCGTTTGGGTGAACCTCTACCAGCGCGCAACCAAGAAGGTCGGCAAGAAGACCCTTACCTACAACGTTTACGACCAGCTCAACACTGTGATCGCGCAGGCAGACGCGCACTACAAGAATCTCGCTGTCGTCCCCTGGGCCACGATGGCGCCGTTGCACCCAAGCTGGTTTGGGCCAGACGGCGTTCACCCCAATGACGCTGGCTCCGCAGTCTTCGCCCAGATGATCGCGGCGGCGGTGAAGAACTGCAAGGTCAGCGGCACCCCTCTCGGAACGCCGCCGGATCCCAGCGGCGGAGCTGCTCCCCCCTCCTAGAGACGCTCTTGCTTTTTCCGACGTTCACCTTCGTCGTCTTTTTTCTGATCGTCTGGCCCCTCAACTGGGTCTTGATGAGGAACCGCGAACGCTGGCGCATCTTCATGATGGCCGCCAGCTACGTCTTTTACGCTGCGTGGGACTGGCGCTTCGCGCTGCTGCTGGCAGGGAGCACGGTGATTAACCAGGGCTTCGCGGTCGCGATGTCGCGCACCACGCAGCAGAAGCGTCGTACAGCGCTACTAGCCGCCACGGTCGTCGTCAACCTCGGCATCCTCGCCTACTTCAAGTACTGGAACTTCTTCGTCGACTCAGGCCAAACGGTGCTCGGCAACCTTGGCTTTGAGGTGCCGTCGCTGCTCGTAGACACGGTGCTGCCCGTCGGCATCTCGTTCTTCACCTTCATGGCGCTCAGTTATGTGATCGACATCTACCGCGGCGATTACAAGCCGACGACGATCTCAAAGTTCGCCGTCTTTCTCTCCTTCTTCCCCCACCTTGTTGCCGGCCCAATCGTCCGTCCGGCTGAGCTCGTTCCGCAGTTCGATCCCCCGCCGGACCCGCGCTATGTGGACACGACACGGGCGTTTGCACTGATTGCCGGCGGCCTATTTAAGAAGGTCGTCATCGCAACTGCGCTGGCCCGGTTCGTTGACCCAGTCTTCGGCGCACCCGACCAGTACTCGTCGCTTGTCGTCTTGGTGGCTGTCTACGCCTACGCGATTCAGATCTACGCCGACTTCAGCGGCTACACCGACATGGCGATCGGAATTGCCTTGCTGCTCGGCTTTCGCCTGCCGCAGAACTTCAATCGGCCTTACGCATCATCTTCGCTGCGCGAGTTTTGGCGACGCTGGCACATGACGCTCTCGCGCTGGCTCCGCGATTATCTCTACATCCCCTTGGGCGGCAACCGCAAGGGCCGCCTTCGCACCTACATCAACATCATGCTGACGATGCTGCTCGGCGGGCTCTGGCATGGCGCTTCATGGACTTTTGTTGTCTGGGGAGCGCTTAACGGCCTTGGGCTAGTCGTCGATCACTGGTGGGTGAGCCGACGCGAGGCACGCGGCGGGAAAGAACCCGCGGCCTCTGGCCCGCGCCGCTGGGGAATGATCTTCCTGACGTTCAACTTTGTATGCCTCGCGTGGGTCTTCTTCCGCGAGGACACGATCAGTGGCGCCGTCCAGCTGCTGGGGCACCTCTTCACCGCCTGGGACAAGCCGTCGCCGCAGATTAGCGTTGGCGTACTGCTGGCGATTGCGGCGCTCCTCCTGACTCAGTTCAGTCCGCCGCGGATAGGCGAACAGCTACGCGGCGTGTTCTCTCAGATCTCGCCGATTGCACAAGGCGCAGTACTGGGCGTCACGCTGATGCTGACCAACCTACTCGGGCCCTACGGAGTGGCCCCCTTCATCTATTTCCAGTTCTAACGCGATGACCGACGAGCCGACAACCGACGAAGAACGTAGGGCGCGGCGCGGGCGACCGGCGGAGCCACGCAGCAACCTGCGCCCGATCGGCCACGCGATGATTGCCGCCTTGGTCGCGCTCGCATTCGCGTCGGTGCTCGATGCACGAGCTCTCTACAAGTCGGCCGTTACGCAACCCGACGGACCGGGACGCGACGTAGCTGTCGCTGTCACTGGCGCGCTGCAGGCCGTAACGAACTTCACTCAGGTCAGTCAACTCCGTCAGGGCGTCGCTTCAGCGATAGGAATGGGAGACAAGGACACGATCGACACAAACCTCAATCTCCCCGTCAAGACCGCTGCGGCCGTCCCGCCGGCCGCGATTAAACCGATCTTCAGCCCGCAGAAGAAGCTGAAGATTTACATGGGTGGCGACTCGCTAATGGAAACGGTCGGTATGGCGATGGAGCAGATCGGCCCGCGTACGGGAGTGATCAAGGTCGAGCCGAACGACTTCCATATTTCGACGGGGTTGAACAGGCCGGACAACTTCAATTGGTTCAACAATCTCCGCAGCATCCTCGCCAGCGAGAATCCAGACGTCGTCACACTGATGTTCGGCGATAACGATGCCGACGCATTCATGTCGGGGATGGCGGCTGGCGCGCCCCAGATCCAAAGTTTCGGTGACGCGGCGTGGGAGCAGGAATACCGGCGCCGCGTAGGCGGGATGATGGATCTAGCGCTCCAAAAACCGGGCCGCTTTGTCGTATGGGTCGGTGAACCGCAGATGGAAAACTCGGATCTCAACGCAAAGCAGGTCAAGCTGAACTCGATCTACAAGAGCGAAGCCGCCAAGCGCCCGGGCCGCGTTGCCTACCTAGACACCTACGAGCTCTTTACACCGGGCGGCGCGCCCTACAGCGCCAACCTCACGGTGGACGGCGCAACCAAACTCGTCCGCGAACCCGATGGTGAGCACATAACACTCGACGGCGGCGCCGTTGTGACCGGCGCGATTCTGAAGATCCTGCAAGAACACTTCACGCTGCAGGGTGCGCTGCCACCGTCACTAAGCCTGACTCAGTAGCACCGCTAGGATCGGCTGATGAACGATTCAAAGCTGATTATCTGCGACGTCGGGCCGCGCGATGGCCTTCAAAACGCCGCGCCGACGCTGACGCCGGAGGTCCGCGCCGAGTACGTGAACATGCTCGCGGCAACAGGACTTCCGCGCATCGAAGCGGTCAGCTTCGTCAACCCGAAGCGCGTTCCGCAGATGGCGGGCGCGGAAGAGGTGATGGAGCTCGTTGAGCGCGCCCCCGGCGTTGCGTATGCAGGGTTGGCTCTGAACGAACGTGGCTACGACCGCGCCGTAGCTTGCGGCGTTGATCTCGTTCAGTACGTGGTACCCCTGAGCGAAACATTCGCCGAGAAGAACCAAGGCACAACGGTTGAGGCAGCTACCGAGGTTGGGCTCGAACTGGCTGCGCGAGCCAAGGCTGACGGCGTCGCGTTCGCGGTAACACTGTCGGTGGCATTTGGCTGCCCTTATGACGGGAAGATCGAGGCTACGCGCGTGATTACCGCGGCCGAGCGGCTCGCTGCCGGCGGCGTCGAAGAGCTGATGCTGGCCGATACGATTGGCGTGGGCGTGCCGACTCAGGTTCGCGAACTGGTGACAGGCGCGCTCGGCGTTGGGTTACAGGTTGGCGTGCACTTCCACAACACACGAAATACCGGATACGCCAACGCGGTAGCGGCTGTCGAGTCCGGAGCCACGATTATCGATGCCTCAACCGGGGGACTCGGCGGCTGCCCATTCACGCCGAACGCGACTGGAAACATCGCAACTGAGGACCTCGTGTACCTGCTCGAGGGAATGGGGATCGAGACCGGCGTGATCCTCGAGGCCCTCTTCGAAGTGTCGCGCTGGCTATCCGCTCAGATGGGAGCCGCCCTACCTGGGCTGACCTATAAGGCCGGTGGCTTCGGCCCAATCGCCGCGTAGACGCTGGCGCTCGTTACGCGCCGAGCTTGCGCGCGAGCCCGATTGTTACGAGCAATAGAACTGCGGCGCCCATCGCGCGCCGACCGCGATTAGCGCCGTCGGTTACCTCCCACCAAGCGAAACAAGCCAGCGCGACGTATCCCACCGCCGTGGCGGAGTCGTGGACTGGTCCGGTCGTCAGCTTGCCAACGATCCAGGCCGCGATCGCGACCAGAAGTGGCACGTTCGGAAACTGCGCGATGGGTGATCCAGCCGGCCAACCAGCTTGGCCGCGACGCCAGAGTTCGCGGATCGAGGTCGTGTTCATCAGGTCAGCCTAACGCCGGTACCGGTGCCTGCTCAAACCTCACCACAAACGTCATCACGATTATGTAATCTGCCGCGCATGAATCCATGGCTTGCAGCAGCGATCATCATCATTCCCGTCTGCGTGATGGCTGCGCTGATGCTGCTCGTTCGGCGGCACGCGCCGCCCGGAGGGCGCTTCAGCGACTCCGACCGCGCATCCGGGCCGTTCGGCTTCGTTGGTGCGGGCTTCGTGATCTTGCTCGGGTTCATCATCGCCCTGAGCTTCGGAACGTATGACAACGCAGCAACCCAATCAGAGGCCGAAGCAACGGCAATTGAGGCTCAGTTCACAGCGGCCGATGCGATGCCGCCGATGCTGCGCAAGCGGGCGCAGGCGCAGCTCGTTTGTTACGCGCGCTCGGTCGCCGGGCCCGAATGGACCTCGATGGCTGATGGCAACTGGAGTCCTCTGACGGACCAATGGATCTCCAACCTCGACGCGACTGAGGCCGCTGTGAGCGCCGTCACGGGCACAGCCGCAGCAAACGCTCTCACGGAGTGGCACGACGCAGCGAAAACACGTGAGCTGGCGCGTCGCACGCGAATCCTCGTGGCCCAAGGCGAGGAACCGGTGCTGCTTTGGGTGCTCCTTGCAATCGGCGGAATCATGGTCCTTGGCTACGTGCTCCTCTACGCAGATCCTGACGAGCGCGTGATTGCCCAGCTTGCGATGGTCGTCAGCACCACGGCGCTCGTTGCCGCGAGCCTAGTAGCGGTCACCGTGCTCGCCTCGCCGTTCCAAAACGAGGAGGGCAGCATCAAACCGACCGGCGTGCAGTACTCGCTGCGTGTCATCAATGCTGACCTCGCTGCAGCTCATACGACCCTGCCGGTGCTCTGCGATGCGAACGGAAACCCGGTCCGCTAACACCGCGCCCCGCGATCACGTTCGGTCACCAGCTCGACACTGGTAGCGTCCGCACGATGCTCACCCTTTACTCGATCCCCGGCAGCTCGGCGACTGCGCCGAGGATTGCACTCGACGAAGCTGGCGCCGACTACGCGCTCGTTGAGGTAAAACGAGACGACGCTGGCAACAACATCTCCCCCGCCGACTACGCGGCGCTTAACCCGTTGGGAAAGGTTCCAACGCTCGTTGACGGCGAGCTTGTGCTGACTGAAGCCGCAGCATGCTGCCTCTACATCGCAGAGAAGTACCCCGACGCCGCTTTGATGCCGCCCGCGGGTAGCGACGAGTGGGCGCTGACGCTGCGCTGGCTGACACTGCTCACAAACACCGCCCAGGCCGCGTTCCTGCGCTGGTACTACCCAGACCAGTACACGGCCGACGCAAACGGCTTAGAGGCCGTCCAGGAGGCTTCTGTTGCAGAGCTTGCCCGCGTGGCTCGGGTACTCGCCGCACAGATCGCAGATGGCCCCTTCCTGATCGGCGCGCAGTTCACCGTTGCAGACGGCTTCCTCGCGATGCTGACTGGTTGGAGCGGCGACCTAAGCGCCGGCTCACGCTGGTTAGACAACCCGATGCTCGCTGCGCACTACGAAGCCGTTGCTCAGCGACCCGCGGCAGGAGAGGTCCTCGTCGCGGAGGGCTTCCCGTCTGCGTAACTCCACGCGGCGCAGAACTATTTGCGGCGTGGTAGCGTCGCGTTATGCGATTTCCGTCGAAGGTTGTTCCGGTTCTCGCTCTGGCAATGATGTTCAGCGCGCTGGTGCTTCCAGCTACCTCCTCTGCTGCTGAGCGAAATCCGCCCGCAAAGGCAGCGCTCTCGCCGATCGCCGTCATCAAGTTCGGCTTCGACGTCTACGGGAAGGTCAACGCATGTCTCAAAAACATTGATGTGAAACAGCCCTGCCTCGCCAGCGATGCGCAGAACATCAGAACGATCCTCACGGAAGTGCGAGCGCTATCGAGCCTGATCACAGAAAACCAGAAAAGGACCGAAAACCGACTGGAGCAGTTGCAAACAACTCTTTACTACCAAAACCTAAGGAATTACATCGACGACCTTAAGCCTTTGGAGAAGAACGCTAAAAAAGCACTGTTGCACTGGAAAAGGATCTCGGAGTGCATGGCAAATGCACTTGCGAAGAAGGAAACCTGCGCGGGAGCAAACGGACACCAGTCCCCAATTAAGGCCGCTGTCAGCGAACTGAAGGTGGCCTTCATCAACCAAGCGAAAGATGCCGGGGGTGACGATCCCGAAACGGAGGTAGCGCATTTCGCGGGAAGTCGGATCGACGACGGCAAGAACGGACTTGCCTTTTCAGCCTGGATCGTCAACAAGAACCGCCAGGATTCCGAAGCCGTCGCCAACGATCAAATAGGGAAAGAAACCTCACCCGTCGTAACTCATCAGTTGGCCGCAGCTCAAAACTTCATCGTCGAATACTACGCCGAGTTGCTACAGGCCTACGGATTCATCAAGCCGCTCGCCGCGGCTATGACGGGGGACAAGAGCAGGGCAATTGACCTGCAAAGGCGCGTTCAGGAAGAGGTGTACGACGCCAAGGAGCCGTACTCGGTAGCAGCGATGGCCAAGAAGATGAGCCTGCCTAAGCTGGAAAAGGGGCAGATCCTTGTCCGCTCGACTTCAAACGTCCTAAGGTCTGCACTGTTCTACAACACGAAAACGCCGAGAAGCGGAGAAACACAACTTGGTTATGGGGCAATCTCTGAGCTCGGGAGATGGCTTAATCTATACGCCCCGGTTTCGAAGCTCAGGGAATCTAATCCCGATTCTTTTCCTGCTGATCATGGGTGGTACGGGATCGAGCACGCCGTTACGAGACCGCTCGTAAATCCCTACAGCAGTTCTGGCAAGAACCTTCTAACCACGTCCTACTACGTTAATCAGCTGTCGCGGACGAGCAAGGGAACTCTGGCGGGACATCTTTACGGCGTTCGCCCTGTCGATGAAAAGCCAAGTTACCCAAGCGGGACAATCCCAGAGCCTGCCGGCGTCACACCCCGAATCAACTTCGAAGACGAGTTCAACCACTTCATCACCGGTCCGGCGGAATTCAAGTGGGACGTTCTACCTACGAAGACTCTTATATGCGGGGAATTTTGCTTTGAACAAACGCGCAGCGCAGGCACAGGTGCCTGGGTGAAGCCACTGACCGGCATCAGTGCCTTGAAAGGCGTCCTGCGCGTGGTCGATACACCCCATCTGATGAAACCCTAACGACGTCGCAGCCAGCGAACTCAGACTTTTGACTGTTGTCATCTGCTCTGTCGCCTGTTCAAGCTGCGGGACAGGGATTCGAACCCCAATTTCCTGGACCAGAACCAGGCGTGCTGCCATTACACCATCCCGCAATGCGCCGCCAAGTATAGGCGCTGAACGTTCTACTTGGCAGCTTCGAAGAGCGCGGTTACTTCGCCTTCAAGGCCCGGATCGAGACACACGAGCACCTCGTCACCGGCGTTGATCACTGTGTCGCCCTTAGGCACGAAGCCACTTTCGTCGCGAAGCACCGAGATCACGATGCTGCCCTCGGGGAGTTCAAGCTGCTGGACTTCGAGCCCGTCCGCCCTGCACCCGTCGCAGACAACTATCTCGATGACCTCAAGCTGCTCCTCAGGCAGGTCGAGCAGGTGGACCAAGCCGTAGTCAGGGACCTCATGCTCGATCAAGCGAAGAATTAGATCGGTCGCAGAGAAGGCCGGACGAATGTCTAGAAGCTCGAAGTACTGACGGTTGCGCGGGTTGTTGACACGCGCGATGAAGCGCCCAACTTGGTATTTATCGCGAGCGATCTGACAGATCAGGATGTTGTCCTCGTCGTCACCGGTGACCGCTACGACAAGATCGGCTCGCTGGATCCCAGCCCGCTCCAGAACCCACAACTCCGTTCCGTCGCCGTATTGCACCACGAAGCCGAGCTCGTCATCCATCCGCAAGTAACGGTCGCGGCGCGATTCAATCAGCGTTACCTCCGTGCCCTTAGCGAGCAGCTCGCGCGTGAGGTTGAGGCCAACCTTCCCGCCACCAATGACGACGGCGTACATCAGGCGCCCGCCGCAGGCAGCTCGAGTGCCTTTTCAAACATTTCAACCGCGTAGCTGGTCGGGCAGATCGTCTCCAAGCCCTGCGCGCTGTACCACTGTGCGCGGGCCGGATCCATCACGCGAACCAGAACTCTTGGGACGTTGAACATTTTCTGCGCGATCTGGGCGATTGCGAGGTTCGTGTTGTCGCCGGTAGTGGACGCAATGAAGACGTCCGCGTCTTCGATGCCAGCTTCAACCAGCGCGTCACGCTCGATTGCTTGCCCGATCGTGAAACGGCCACCGGCCCCCTCCCACGTTGAATCTTGACCAGCGTCGAGCCGTTCGTGCGAAAGCGGGTCGCCATCGAGGACCGAAACCTCGTGACCGGCAGCGAGGAGATCTCGTGCAACTGCAGATCCAACTCGCCCGGAACCGACTATGAGAACAAAGGCCATCGGTCGTTAATCCTAGTGGTCCGCAGTCTCCGGCTGCGTCCCCCCTTCGCCTACTGATGAGGCCGCTTGCTCGCCTGACGCAGGCGCTGTGACAATCACCGGGCAATGCGCATTTGCAAGCACATACCGAGCCGTATCCCCGATAATCAGGTCGCGTGAGTTCGAGCCGCCAAGCAGCGCACCACCGCTGATGCGCGAGGGTTCTTCTGCCGCGAGGACGATCGCCTGTACGCCGCGGCGCAAGGCCTCAGCGATGATCGTCTGGCCTGCGCGGCGCCCGCGCGCCCTCGCAGTGTCCACCTGCACGTTGTCGTACTCCTCGCCGACCGCTTTGGCGCGCGCTAGCGCGGCCCGGGCAACACGCGACTCCTCCTCGGGCAGGCGGGCATCAATCGGTAGCGACATCGGCACTTCGGTCACCCAGATCGCTTCAATCCGTGACTCACCGTCGAAACCGTCTTCTTCGCTCGCCTCGGCCGCGAGTCGACCGGCAGTCTGCATGATGTCGTCGTCGAGCGGGCTGCCGGTTATTGGAACGAGAATTGACTCGTACTCAACTTCTTCTGCCTCGCCTCGTAGAGCCTCACGCGGGACGGTGACCCGTTTAGTCAGCGTCTTGCCTGTCGAGAGTCGATAGACGAGGTAGAGCGCGATCCCTGCCGCCATCCAACCGAACCCGACCCAGCGCGCCGACGGGTGCGTCCATACGACACTGAGCCAAACGAGCGCGCTCAAGACCATTCCAAGTAGCGCCGGCATTGGCAAGCTCTTACCGCGAACGCGGATATTGAACGGCATCGAGTACGGACGCGGCCGATCCGGTTCGGTGATGCGCAGTCGAACGATTGACGCGTGGGCGATCGTCAGGCCGAGCAGAGCGCCGAAGGCATAGACGTTGAGTAGCAGCCTGAGGTCACCCGGGACCGCAAGAGCGAGCGCGATTAGCGTCGCAAGCACGATTAGCACCCATGGGGTGAAGCGGGTTCGGTGCAGACGGCCGAGCGCACTTGGGATCTGGCGGTGGGTTGAGAGCGAGTAGGCGAGTCGCGAGAGGCCGAGCATGATCGAGTTAGCCGCGGCTATTAGCGTCACCGCTGCAATCGCCGCGATCACGTAGCGGCTCCCGTCAGCAAGCCAAGACTGGTGGAAACCGGCGGCAATACCAAGCACCGGTGCATCCTTGTAGCGCGACGAGAGCGCGGTGTGGCCAGCAATTACAGGCTGGGCGCTGATCGCGACGATCGCTATGCCGGTGTAGACGATGATCACGGTCAGTGACGAGCTTGTGACGAGACGCTTCAGGCCCGCACGGTTAACGCCCACCTCTCCCGAAAGTCCTGACGCCGACTCGAGCCCGGTCGAGACGACCGTGGCAATGCCGAGTGCGACGATCAGATTCTGGAAGGTTGGCGTTGTTCCGAGGTGGATCGACGACGTGAGCGTGCCGGGGTCGAGCAGGAAGATGAGACCAAGCCCAATCAGCGCGAGCTGCAACACAATGTCCGCAACGACAAGCAACGCGATCCGCCTAGAGCGAGCGCTGGAAAACCCTCGGATGTTGCGAACAGCGACGTAAAGCAGGATCCCCACAATCAGAACGCCCTCGACAGCGCCCTCGCCGAGCCGCGCCCAGAAGGCTTGCAGATAACTCGTTGCCGAGAGTGACGCGGCCGCGAGCAGGATCAGATAGTCGAGCAGGATTGCCCAGCCAGCGACGAAGCTCCAGAACTCGTTGAACGCGAATCGTGCGAAGACGGTCGAGCCGCCGCGCTCCTGGTGGAGCGACGAGCCTTCGACATATGTCATTGCAGCCAGTACGAACATCAGCCCGCCGGCAAAGAAGACGACGGGAGTTAGCCCGAGCGCGTAGCCAGCAACGACGCCAAGGCAGATGTAGATCGCTGAAGCAATCAGCGTGTAGATGACGCTGAAGAGCATCGGCGAGCCGAGCTCGCGTCCGAAGGTCTGCTTTACCTCGCGATCACCCTTATCAGGCATTACTTGCTCCCCCTAGCTGCGACCCAGAGTCGCCCGCAGCCGGCAGCCACGAACAGCACGCCCATGATTACGCCGATCGCGAAGATGCTGCCTCCGAGCGTGACCGTTCGGACGACCAGTCCAACGCCGATAATGATCATCAGCAGCGACAGCAGGCTCGTCGTCGAGGCATGGAGGTTTGGGCCAGAAGGCGCGCTCATAGCGGCACCTCGGCAACTGCCATCTCTTCTGCGAGCGTTCGCTTAGGGACCTGCGGGTCGCTCTGGATGATCACGCGGCAGGGCCGTGCGCGGAGCACTGTCTCGATGCCGCGGTCGAAGATGTTGCCAGCCTGCCGGCGCGGCAACGCGAGCACGATCGCGCGGGCGCGCAGATCGATTGCCTCCTGGACGATCATGCCACCCGCCTGTCCGGCCCTGACCTTGATCCAGCGCCCGGTAACGAGCTTTCCGCCTTGGAGTCGGGCCTGCTCGATCATCGCCTGCGCGACTTCCTCCTGCTCGGGCATCTCTGCGTCTATCGGCGCCGAGGAGGGCACTGGGATTGGCACGAGGATGTGAATACCGCGGCGGCGGCGCGCCGCGAGCCTGATCGCTGTCGCGACGGCGGCGGGCGAATAGGCCGGCGGCTCGAGGGCCACAAGGACCGACTCGTATGCCGCCTCGCCAACAGTGACCTGAGTTGGCATCTCGACCGAGACGGTTTCGGTCAGGCTCAGCCCTTGGCTACGGCGGTAGATCGGATAGACAACGCAGCCGATTATTAGCCATCCGAGCCCAGCAATCGCCACGTCGATGTGCAGAACCGTGACGACAATGAACGCCAGGCCCGTACCGATCGCGCCGAGAACGGCGAAGATCGGAATGTTGATTCCGCGAACCATCACGTTCATCGGGCCTAAGTAGGGCCGCGGGAAGTCTGGGAAGCGGAAGCGAAGCTTGATCACCGCTAGGTGAGCGATTGTGAAGCTGAGCATCGCTCCGAAGGCGTAGAGGTTGCCTAAGAAGTCGGCCTGCCCGGTCATGATCGCTAAACAGGCGATCGCACTAAAGAGAACGATCCCGATCCACGGCGTGCCGAAGCGCGGGTGCAGTTCGCGAAGCTTGTCGGGGAGTTGTCGGTGGATACCCATCGAATAGACCAGTCGCGAGACGCCGATGATCCCTGCATTGGCAGCAATGAAAAGAATCGTTGCGGCCAAGAGACCGACGTAAATCTCGGCCGCGCCTTGGAATACCCCCAGGTGAATCTGCTTCACGACTCCTAGCACCGGATCGCCCGCGTAGCCGCCCTTGTCGCTAGCTACGCCCAGCAGCGTCTGGTAGGTGCCATCGGGCTGCTTCACAACCGGGAGAGCCGAGAGCGCGACGGCCGGTAGCGCCGCGTAGATTGCAAAGACGGCAATCACGACGCGATTGATCGCCTTCGGAATTGTGACCGCCTCGTCTTTGGCCTCCTCGGCCATATTTGAGATCGTTTCTATCCCTGTGTAGGCAATCATCGCCACCGGGATTGCGATCAGGAAGTCCTTCCAGGTCGGCGCGACCCCCCACTCAATGTTGTTGATCAGGATGTCGGGCGAGAAGACGAGGATGCCGCCGATTAGGACCAGCAGGAGCTGCGTCGCGAAGTCAACGACAGCCAGCGTGACATTGACTCCGGTGGATTCTTTGGCCCCAAATACGTTGATCGCCGCCAGCACCACAACGACACCGATTCCGAAGATGATGTCGGCGGGCGAGGTTCGCAGCGGCTCCCAGAAAAGTCCGCCGATGTAGTGCGGCACGAAGAAAGCGGAGATCGCAATCGTGATCGTGTAGTTGAGCATCTGGCCCCAGGCAGCGAAGAAGGACCAAAACTCATTGAACGCGCGACGCGCAAAGCTCGATGACCCGCCAGCCTCGGGATACATCGCTGTTGCCTCGGCGTAACTGCTGGCAGTGAGGAAGAAGATGAACCCGGCGATTACAAAGACGATCGGTGTGAGGCCGAGCGCAAACGAGGCAACGAGGCCAAGTGCGTAATAGATCGACGAACCGACGTTGCCGTAGGCAGTTGAGAAGAGCGCGTTGACCCCCAGCACCCGCTGGAGACCATGAAGGCGGCGCCGCGCCATCTACGTCAGATACTCATTCATCGTTGTGCAAATTAGTCTATTGCTGCCAACGGAGCGAGGTAGCGCTGGGAGCATTCTCTCAGCGACTCAGAGTGACTCGCCGACAGCCGAAAGCGCGCCAGCAAGCGCTTCCGACGCCTCCTGGAGATCTTGCTCGGTTGTGACGAGTGAAGGCGAGATCGCTACTCCATCGCCAAGCGGGCGTACTAGGACGCCCTGCTGCTTTGCGGCCGCGAAGGTCCGCAGCGGTAGATCGGGATGGGTCGCGAGCAGCTCAGGCTTGAACGCGATTGCACCGAGAGCGCCAATTCCAGCCCGCGCCTGATCAACCACCGATAGCGATTCGAGCGGGCTGAGTGCCGCCGCGATTTCGTCCTCGAGCTCGCGGCCA